>JAYPYM010000065.1:0-18480 GCA_038135915.1 Gammaproteobacteria bacterium | reverse complement strand
AAGTTGTTCTTTCTGCAATTGAAAATCTAGAGCAAGAACAAGAATTAATTACTAATCCTGACTTTAGAGGTTCTCGAATCCTCTTACCTGAAGTTATTTCTAAAATCGCTGCTTTCAAAGAAGACGGTGATTACGATACAGTCGCAAGGGTTCAGGTTAGAAAACCCAGCTTTTAATCGACTTGCCCCACTCTAACGCTTATAGAGCGCCTCGAGCGTGACTGACGCTAAAGCATGCGCATTTACCAAGTAGCCAGCGACTGCTGAAGAGGCTTCGGCTGGCACCTCTAGTGTCTCTGATAATGCATATACGGTAAATTGATAACGATGGGCTATATGGCCTTCTGGTGGGCAAGCGCCCCCAAAACCCACTGTGCCGTAATCATTGGTTTTCTGAAAACTACCCGCAGGTATGTTTGCAGAGTCAGCACTACCCGCATTGGTTGCTAGAGCCGTTACATCTGCTGGAATATTAATCAGTTGCCAATGCCAAAAACCACTGCCTGTTGGCGCATCAGGATCATAGCAAAAAACAGCATAGGCTTTGGTGCCTTCCGGCGCGCCAGACCAAGACAACTGAGGTGAGATATTATCTCCATTACCACCAAACACATTTGCTTCATGTGCTTTGCCCATAAACTCACCATGCTTAATATCTGTACTCTCGACAGACATACCGCCCGGCATAATTGATTTCAATAAAGTTGTCACTGATGCGTCTCCATCCAGCTGTTAAGTTAAGGCTGCGGTAAAGATTAATAGAAACAAAGATGAGACACAAGGTTGCACATATATAGCTTTTTTCTTCTTTTTGGCTGAATTCAATTTCCGGTAAGGTTTGAGTTTCTATATGATAGTACAGGGGAGGCCGTTGGGGTTACATCCAGCGTCAACCACCTCTGCCGTTACCGTGGGAAGATTATTTCGTTGTTGTTGCTCCAATTCTTGATTTCGCTGCTCCAACTGCTGTATTCTTGCTGCTTGTGCGGCTATTAAGGCATCTTTCTCACTTTCGTCTACCAACACAGCAGAAATCACTCCGCCGCCTGAAGCGCTCGCTGCCTCTGTATCAGCATCACCTGAAGGGTTCGTGGTATCTGCATCATTTCCACCATTCGCTGTATCTCCTGGAGGAGCTCCAATCGGCACAAAATGATTAGCACCAACTGGACGATAATTACCTCTTCTTTCTAAACTATCAAACGGGGCCGCCGGGACGCTGGTGGAGCTATCGTCACTGGAGTCGCTGTCTGATTCAACTCTCTGATCCGAACGACCACCCTCGGCAAATGCGCCAGGTCGGCTTGCTGGTTCGGTACTCGAAGGAGCTGGGTTTTGAGTAAGCACCTCCTCAGTCTCAGTATGAACAGCTGGCGCAAGTTCTAACCTATGTTTAGAGTTCTCTGACTGAACATTAGATTTGTTCTCTGATTGAGCATTTGAAACGATCGCTTCGCGTAAACTAACAGAATCTTCTTCTAACAGAGACTTTGTATCGTTATTTTGCGTAGCTTGTGATGATGTGCTCGCCTCATCATTTAATGAACGACTACTGTCACCAGTTAATCCTAGAACCTCTTCAGCAGATAGCGACGACGGCACTATTTCAAGGTCTGGCAATGAGCCGTCTGAACTATTGGACTCCTCATTATTTAATCTAGGTGGAAAGGACTCTTCGGACGTATCCAAACCACTTCCCACTGAAAGACTCCCGATGCTGCTCGATCGTGAAAGGGTCCCGATGCTAGTGGGAACAGTATCAGGAGTGCGTACCGCCACATTGCTTTCGCTATTGCGCTTTACTCCACCCAATACTGAATTATTAGCATCATTACCAGAAGCGCTATCGGCGCCTCCTGCTGCAAAACTTGAAGATCGTTGAATCGATCGTTGACTCGAAGAAGTTGATTCTGTACCCACTGCTATTTCACCTATTATGTACCTTTGTTACCGCAATGGTATCTTTATGTCACTATTGAGTCTGTTGGTTTTCTACTAATATATGTTACGAAAAAGCTTTCAGCTAATTTAGCCTAAAGCACCCGCAACAAAAAAAGCTAAATATCTTGATTTATGATTGAAGGGCAAGGAGACGCTCAAGCTCTGCTATTCTTGCGTTCGCCTGCTCTAGTGCTGCATTCGCTTTTTGTGCCTTGTTCTCGGCAGCATTTGCTTTTTTCTCTGCCTCATTAGCAGCTTTATTTGCTTTTGTTATTTCGAGCTTAGCCTTTCTTGCTAGCTGCTTCTTTTCTTTTTTTAGTTTGTTCTTATCTTGAGCTGCTTCTCGCCTGACTTCGGCTATTTGTTTACTTGCGTCTCGCCTGACTTTAGCTACTTCGTTGCTTGCGTCTCTTTTTACACTAGAAAGCTCTTTCTCAAGCCGAGTCAACTCCTCCGGCAGCTCAGTTGCTTCAAGTACAGACTCATTAGGCTCATTAGGCTCCTCAACAAGTGTTGCATGAATCAAGTTTGAAGACTCATCATCGCCACTAACAGAGTCGCTATGTTGAGATTCATCCTCGCCAAAAAATGAATCTTCATCTCCGCTGTCATCAGCTTGTCTAGTTTGTGCATTATTTCCCTGAGGAAATGCACCGGGAACACTTTGCTGTCGCGAACCAAAAGGAGCACTTACTTGATTAATTCCACCTTGCTCAGTAGCTGGTTCAGGTACATAGTTGCCTGGAGTAAGTCGTAAGCTGTTATCTACCGGCTTTTCAAGTTTAGGTTCAGGACTGTTTACAGCAGCTGAACTAGCCTTAGAAGGTTCTCCTGCAGATTTGCTGGTTGTTTCTTCGTTATATAACTGAGGTTCTGTAAGTTCTGATATATCTGAACGGTCATCTCCGAAACTCTCTAGTGCAGCAATCTCAGAAAAGACAGAGCCTGCCTCAGAGCTCGAATCATGGTCCACAATTGCATTAGCGATATTGAATACTACTTGTGCATGATTTCCCTTAGGAGGAGACGAAATTTGTCCAGACGAATCCGAATGCCGGCGAGTGACATTTCCCTTTTCAGGTTTCACGTCCGCTAATTTTGCAGCCCCACTCTGAGAGTCGCTACCAGCAATAGAGCTTTGCCGCCGCCATTGAGACTTATCAATTGAGCCAGACCCTGAAACTGATTTATCGCCCATAATCAGACCTATTAATTGCTTAACAGCGCATAGATACAATTATTATAGTGCATCTATTCTTTCAACTTTCAGTTTATGGTCAGCCAAACTAGCTTGGACAGATTAACTAGATAACCAGGCTAGCCAAATACCTATTTTTTCTTCAAGTTTCAAGCGGGCGTTAGCCGGGCTGGTGGAAGGCAATACTTGGAACTCCAGGTGTTCCATTAATACTGTATCTAGTTTGGGTAACACATGCCGCTTAAAAAGCGCAGCGGCAGTCTTACCATTAAATAAGACTCTTCTAATTTGAAGGTGCTCATGGAAAAATTGATTGAAATCATTGGCTCGCACAGAATCTGCTTGAATGCTCGCATCTAAGCTACCTTCACGCACGCAGGTACTCACCACATCCCAAAGCGCAAGACCTGCCGTTGTTAAAGCTGAAAGCCTAGTAGGATAAGCACTCCAATTCTGAATGAGTCTTTGATCGAATTGCAATTCCGGATGATTCAAAATATGTTCTTTGATAATAGGCCAAAATGCATTCCTAGGGTGTGCATAGTACTGATGCTCATCCAAAGATTTAACCCCAGGCATAGAGCCCAAGATGAGAATGTTGGCATTTGGTGCTGATATAGGTTCAAACGAAGTAATCATACTCACAATTACAGATATTACAGACTGGTTGATTGAGCTTGACTACTAATCTTCGCCAGACTGCATGGCTTCTAGAGCCAACCAACGATCCATGAGCTCGTCCAGGGTTTGTTGCTTGCTTGCTAACTCATCAAGTAAGGGCTGAATTTTAGTGTAATCCTGATCATAAAACTCAGGAGACTCTATTTCTTTTTTCAACAGATTTACTTCCTGTTCAAGCTGCTCTATTTGACCAGGAATTGCATCTAGTTCTCTTTGTAATTTATAACTTAGCTTGATGCCTACTTTTTGCTGATCGGCTTGATCTTCTGTTTCACGTTTTTCTTGAACTGCAGCTTTCAGCGCTTCGTTTTTCTTTTTATAAGGGTTCTCGACTTCCGCAAGCTCACGACCGTGTTTGAGCCAATCTGAGTAGCCACCCACATATTGCTCTACCCTATTTTCAGTCTCAAACACCAGCGTACTGGTCACAACATTATCCAAAAATACCCGATCATGACTGACCAAAATAAGGGTTCCTTCGTAAGCTAACAAGCGCTCTTCCAATGCCTCCAACATCTCAACATCCAAGTCATTGGTGGGTTCATCCAGAACCAACAAATTCGCAGGTTTTGCAAACACCTTTGCTAACAGTACCCTATTTCGCTCCCCGCCCGATAAAGCACGCACCAATGTTAAACTACGTTTCGGTGTGAAAAGGAAATCTTTTAAGTAACCGACAACATGACGATCTTTGCCATTAATCGTGATGTAATCTCTACCATCTCCCACATTCTCAGCAATGGTTTTATCAGGGTTTAGTTCACTTCTCAGTTGACTAAAATAAGCGACTTCTAACTGAGTACCCAGCTTAACAGTTCCAGAAGAGGGTGCGATTTCGCCCAGTAGGAGGTTAATCAAAGTACTCTTGCCAACTCCATTGTTACCAATAATACCTATTCGATCACCACGACGAATCTTAATTGAAAATTTGTTGACTACTGGCGCCGCATCTCCCCCAAAAGTGAAGCTAACATTTTTTGCATCAATGACTTTTTTACCAGAACTCTCGGTTTTTTGTACCGCTATCTTCGCTTTTCCTTGGGGCTTAATTCGAGCAGCATGCTCTTCTCGCATTGCCATGAGGGATCTTACTCGCCCTTCATTGCGGGTTCTTCGCGCTTTGATACCTTGTCGTATCCATGCTTCTTCTTGGGCTAAGCGCTTATCAAAGAGTGCATTTTCTTTCTCTTCAACTTCCATGGCTTGCGCTTTTCGTTTGAGATAGGTCTTGTAATCACAGTCCCAACTGACTAACTTACCCCGATCTAACTCGAGAATTCTGGTCGCCAATTTCTGTAAGAACAATCGATCATGGGTAATAAATAGTACGGAACCAGAAAAACCCCTAACTGTGTGTTCTAGCCACTCTATGGTACTGATATCCAGGTGGTTAGTCGGTTCATCTAAGAGTAACACTTTTGGACGAGACACCAAGGCCTTACCTAATAAGACTCGCCGCTGCCAACCACCAGATAATTCAGACAGCTTTTTATCCGTTGGCAAATTCAGTTGGGTAACAACTGTTTCAACTTCCTTTTTGAGATCCCAACCACCCAAGGCTTCTATTTCGTGTTGCAATACTTCCATTTGCTGCAACTCCGCTTGCGATGGACTAGCCGCAGAAAGCGCTTCATAAGCTCGAATTTTATCCTGCCGAGCTGCTAACCCCTCGTAAATAATCTCAAGCGTAGTTTTGTTTAGTACGGAAGGTAGACTTTGCTCAAGCTGGCTGATAGTGACCTGCTGTCGAAAACGAATTTCACCCGTATCTGCTTGAAGTTGCCCCATGATCAGTTTGAACAGGGTAGACTTGCCAGCACCATTTCTACCAATAAGACAAACTCGCTCAGATTCATGTAACTGGAAATCCGCTTCCGACAGTAGCTTATGCCCCCCAAGGTCTAGGGAAATTTGATCAAACTCAATCAAGGTATGAGACATTTAAATCACTTCTGAACGATATGTTGTTATTGAGTAGCACATCTATTGTGATGACATAAGCTAAGAAAACCGACACCTAACTAAACCATGTAGTTCTTTCTTTCAACCCTTGGTCAATTAATTCACTAATTGACTCTTTCACCTGATCAACATACACCTTTGTCTGCTCTTCATCTACATCACCACCCGTAAAATGCATTGGCTTACCAAAGTATAGTCGCACTTTAGCAGGCATTGGAAAAGGCAATGTCAACGGAAAATAAGGCATATTAAAAGCCGTTGCGAGGGGTTTGATGTTCATGAATGAAGGTAACGTCTCTTCGCACCCCACAACACCAACCGGCACGATTGGTGTGTTTTCGCTTAGCGCAAGATGCATAAATCCAGTACCAAAATGTTGTAACTGATATCGCTTTCTAAATACTTTACCAGAGCCGCGGACGCCCTCTGGGAACACGATCACTGCTTCTTCTTTGCGTAACATTTTTGCACAATTGACTGGGTCACCAATGACAGCACCGAGCTCGTTCAAAATATTGCCGACAAAGGGTACTGTAGGTACCCAACGTTCGATCATGGCCCTAGCAGCACGAGGACCATGCGGGTTCGTGGCCATTGCATAACCAATTAATAAGCCATCGATCGGGATTTGACCACTGTGATTTGCAATAATCAGCACACGACCTTTGGGTATATTTTCCAAACCAATGGCTTGGGTACGGAAATAGTGGGTGTAAAGATGCGAGAAAATCGACATACTGATCATTAAACTATCAGAGGAATAACCCCATGGGTCATAACCAAAGGAACCAAGGGTTTTGGGGATATCGCTCACCTGTGCATCTAACTCTGGTGAAACTAACTTTTTTTTAAGCATTTGCTTGAAAGAAAGCATGGATATTTTCTCTTCCTTATTTAGAGGGCATCACTATTTTAGCTAGCTGGGCAAACCAGGGGATACTGGTTAAGTCACCCTTGAGTTTAAATCGTCTCGTCTGCATAGCAGTCATAAATGCCTTGCTACTTCTTTGCAAACACAGCTTTAAAAACATAGTGGCGCTTTCAAATTCTATTTCTAGTGATTTCCTGTCAGCATTCACTGCCACCTTATGCACCCCAGCATGCGAAAACTCTAACGCCCGACAGAATTTTAAATCCTGCGTTCTCAGCAACAACCGGTAAGATTTTTCACTGATGTGCTGCTGAAGCTGTTCGCAGCGTTTAGCAACATACTGCAACCATAATACAAGGCAGTTGATGATTAAGCTCAAAGCCAACCTACTGGCAAATTCTAGCATAATTAAAGTACTCTCTGAAAAATTTAGATACAAACGACTTACAAAAGAACACAAAAGATACATCTAATCGGTTGATTAAGGGGTGTATAATGCCAGTAAAGTGATTAGGATACAAATCTTTTGATCGCAAAAACAACATGTTTTTAAGTCATATTAGACATCTTTTTAAAATGATGCCTTGGCTTGAGAACCTTAACCCAAGAGGGGCTTTAAATGGAAATCGCAGAAAAAGCAGATACTAACGGTAATGGTGGGGATACATTAGACGGGATAATGGCTACTGCAGAGCAAGCTGCCGGCGGCGTGGTGGATGTCACAAATTGGTTCCCAGATCCTCAGCCAGTGAGTCAAGCTTAATGACTCCTACTTACAAAGGCTACTAAAAAAATACAAAATAGGAGAAACTAATATGGTCGATACCGCGTCAAATGGAAATACCTCAAGGACACTCAGTACAGTCTCTGATCATGTGGTCGCAGTAGATCCGACACCTACTACCAATGTTGATCAAGATAATCTGTTTGTAGTAGATGCCGATCTCTAGGGATAAAAAACCGGAACGTTAGATTACAGATCAAAACAAAAGTTACGTAGAACTAGCCTTTTATAACTATATAATACGGCTAAACAAAATTAAACCAATGGAGGAAATACTATATGAGTTGTTTTTACGACGCTGCTCTTTCGAATGAGCAAACACATGTAACTTGTACTAGCACTACAAACTTCAATGAAAATCTAACTTTACCTGAACCTGACTCCACCTCCGTGACCACGTTCAATGGTATGATGGGTAATTAACAAAAAAACGGAAAGCTTTCATTAAGATAGCTTTCCATCCACCCCAGAAAGAACCTCTTACACACCTTCACAAATTAACTCTAGTTTTGCCTTATTAATCTACCTTCCATTTTAGGCTAAACAGCTGATGCACCTCTTCCTATTTCTTAACCAAGATTTATTTTAACGCTTACACTTGTTTCAGAACTGAACTTAATTACTACGCAACAGTCCTAGATATAGGTTATTCAATATTATTCTAAAATATAATAAAAAAGGTTAAGTCTATGCCGTCATTATCAAGCACAAGTAACGATCAGTTCCATGATATAGCTAGCTATGCAAACAAAATCACTGGAAGTGTTAGTACTACCCAATCCAGTTCTGAAGGGAAAGGATTTCTTCTAAAAGTCACTGAAATCAAAAAATTCAGTGAAGCGCTGAAACTCCAGAATGACAATAATCTGTTAAGGACAAACATCTCCCAAATACTCAGCCAAGTTAAACCTGAACATCTTGATGATACGAAGCACATATTCGTCAAAGTCCACGATGAAGGCAATATAGAGATTTTTCCCTTGAAGGCTAAGCCTAGAATTTCAAGATCCAAGCCTCAATTCACCGTCAGAGATGCTAATGGGAAAAGGCTCATTCCAACAGAAACAAACTCAAAAGCCTATATTGCGTTAAACAAACTGGTACAGTTACAGGAAGCTAATCCACCACGATCCCCATCCCTAGTCCGTTCAGACAGTGACTTACGCTTAAAACCAGCCCCTGAAACGGGTAGTCAGCCCCGACTCACAAAAGAAAGTGATCAACGAAAATTAACCCGCGACATCAGGAGCGAAGAGAAACCAGCCATACCTGTAGACACTCGTCCCGTAAAAACTAGCCCTGTAGAACCGGAGACTCTAGAAACCACACCTTCAAAAGTGAGTCAAAAGACAGCAGAACCCAAAACCCAAACTCCTAAATCTATTCTGAAAAAGTCAAAGGTTGAAACAGATGAGGCAGGTAAGACAGGTAAGAAAGTTGGATTTTCCGACTCTACCCAAGTAGATACTTTCGAAAAGGTTCCGGAAGATCTAAAGGAAGAAGTATTTTCTTCGGCTGAAGAACTTGACTCTTATAAGCAAAGAGAAAGCAAGGATCCCAAAGGTTTTCTACATGATTTTGAGGCACAAATCGACTCACTTTACTTACATAAGAAAGGTAACGAAAAAGGTGAAAAAGATATAGCCTTTTCTGAATTACCAGAATTTCCATCTGAAGAAAGCAGGCAATCATACATCAAAATCGCCAAGGATTTTTACGAGAATCAAAAAGCTGACTTAGCAGAAAAAATTGAGACTTTACACAAACTGGCTAATGAATACAATCTCCAAAATGAAAATCATAATCCCTCAGAGCTGGGAGAAGAGGAATCCAATATTAAAGGAAAACAGTTAAAAAATTCTTATGTGCGCATTAAAAAATTAGAGTCTGATATTCAAAAACTAGAGAAAAAGCTGCCGGCGGTTACAAGTTATGTAGAAGAAATCATAAATAAAGCGCTAGCTAAACCCATAGCTAAACCGTTAAAACCAAAAGCTAAACCACTACCTGGGATATTAGGTAAAATCGGTGGTTTTTAAGACAGTATGGAAAACTTTCCATGGGTAACAAACAAGAAAGATCTGTTACAGTTTTTCACAAACCAACGCTAGTTTAGCGCCATCATCTTCTGTAATTTATGACTAAAGAATTTGAATAACTAATATTCGTACAACACTAAATAATAGGAGAATGAAAATGACTGATGCTTTAGGCTCGGCGCCACCAAAAATACCTGATATAGATCCACCCGAACCAAAAGCTGGAAAGGGCCCTGAAACACCTGGTGGCGGCAGCACTGGTGGCGGTGACGATAGCGGCATCAGTGTGGACTTGTAACTCCACTGAGGATTTCGTAAACCAATCAAAGGTTTTCTACGGTCGGAGTCTCTTCATCATCCCGGTCGTATAAATACTCTATCACTGGGAATAAGGCTTCTATGAAATCTTCATAGAATCTTTCAGGCAGGCTTTGCGCCTGCTCCATCACAGTTTTAAAATAGCTTTCCGTTGCCGAAAATGCCTGAACTGGTTCGACCGGTGTTGGTCGTGGTTGCACTTGATAGGTTTGAACTTGCTCATATGACATGACTGCTTGCATACGTAGGTCAAAACGATAAGCAGAGATAATGCTAGGGTCATATGATAAATCTGACAAAGACATCAGCGCCTCATCAATCCCTAGGTCAAAAAAAGCTTCTGCCGATGTAACTAGGCTACCGACAAATCGATCTATTTCAAGAAACTCTTCTTCGCTTAAGTCACCTATCACAGCAATACCGTACTGCTCACTGTACGACTGCGTTTGAATGTGTGCAAACCCGGATTGGGTACGCGCAGCGTGATAAGAAGCAGCTTCTAGTGCACTAAAGTCCAAAGTGACGAGATCCCCTTCTTGAGTGGTAAGATTAACCGATAGTGACTGACTAACAGAAGCATTTGCAGATACTTTTGATTCTAGAATATTCGCTGGCTGAGGCGCTTGAGCGGCTTTCATCAAACCTTGTATAAAATCTTGCAAGGGTGATTTTTCCTTTGGCTGACGGAAAAGGTTTCTTAACCCATCAGTTAAACGACTGAGATCAAACCTTTTCACCACTTCTTGATCTATTTCATCGGTATCTTTTTTCAGAATATTCGATTTCAAAGTTGGTAGGCTATCTTCTTTAGCCACTTCATCTAAAGCAGGTTGATCTACTTTAGGTTGACCAGTTTCGGCATTCTCTTTTGGTTTATCTAATGCCTTAAATTTGAGGTGATCATTGATCTGTGGGTTTAAGAAGAGTGCATTCGCTTCCATACGCTAATACTCCTTGCGAAAAAAGACCCATGCTGATCATTTTTTTAACGGCAAATCGTTAGAAAACTTTAGGTTAATAAAGCATCTCTTAATAGCTAATCCTTTTACCTGAAACAGCTCATTTAAAACGATTAGGTGAAACTATTCAATATGAAATAATATTGCTTAGATTGGGGGTCAGGTTACAACACCTCTGACCAAGCATCACGGGTATTGGCAGTGATGACAAGCGTGTTACCCAGACTGTATGTCGTATTTGGTGTAACAACTACCTCCACGCAATGGGTTAAGCTCTCCGGACCACTGCATTGCTGTAATACAGCATCATAGAACGGAGGTGTCGACTGAAAGGGTCCAGAAAAACCAAGATCTACCGGATCTAGCGTATATCGCTTCCATTCGGCGTAATACTTAGTCTGCTGAGAAATGATCTGCTGTGCGAACTCTCGCCCCTTAGATTGATGTGCCTTGAGTTTAAATGCATAGTAATTAGCAACCGCAAAGTATGCGATAGTTCCTAAGATTAAAACGGATACCAGGAGCTCAATCATGGTAAATCCATTAAACCCAGTTTTTGAATGATTCGTAGAGACCATAGATATAGATTAACCCTTATTGATTTGGTTTAGGGTACCAGGCGAACAGCACCTTCATTACTCTGCATCTCCCAAATTGAATCTCCAGCTAAAGGATCTATGGGGTCCGCTCGAAGTTTTACACAGAGTGCAATATCGTTCATATCAACCGGTGTTGTGCATAAAGAAGCGGTGACCTTAAATCTAGGATTCTCATCACTCGATAATACGGCGCTAGAAATGAGCGGATATCCTAACTCAGATAAATCCAAGGTATAATGATAAGGCGGCGTCATCATTTTAAAGTGATTTTGCTTTTTCATGATTTCCAGTATTTTCTGTTTACCCTCATCCTGGCGTTTTTCAATGATGTAATTCGTGTAACTCGGTACTGAAAAATAGGAAATGATTAAAATAAGTGCCGTCACCATAATGAGTTCAATTAAGGTAACACCTCTCGTCCTGATCCGCTCAGTGAAACTAGGTTTATATCGAACTAATCTTGTTAACTTGGTTGACATGCTTGAGCACCACCTCGGATTCACTAAAATTTATAGGCTTTTCAAATCTTTGGCTATATGATAGGTTGAATTAATAATGAAAGTTGACTGAAAAATCTGTCTTTGCCTCGTGGTTCCTACGAAGGTCATGGGGTCAGCATCCAACAGTCGGTAGGTCCAATCGGTAGGCGTGGTTAAATTCTCTGAGGCACCGCTTATTAAAAGGCTTACAGTCACAGCCCAAACTCCCATACCTACAGGAAAATCTGGGCTCGAATATGTCAATTCATCAGAGAGAATATATTGAACCTGCATACTCTCAACATTATTCTGTAAAATAATATTGGTTGGCATGATAATTTGGTTTTTCGTTACAGAATATGCAGCACAGTTCAACGATTCAGTAGCAGTATCAATATAAAAACGATTGATAATTATTTCGTTATCATCTAAGAGTGAACCATTACAAGCAAGGTTGTTTTGCGGATTCAACCGAACTGCAATCACATCAGATACGTTATCATGATTCTCAGAACAAAAACCAGCGACGTCGCATGAAGTCTCAGGTTCTATCACCACTGGTAAAGTAGACCAGGACGTATCGCCACCATTACCGGCATCTTTTATCGCATCACCCAGTGAAGTAAGTGCAGCGACAGACCCGTTACTAATATTCTGTTGATCTCGAGAAAAATTGGTCATATAACGATTCAATAGATAATACTGCGAGGCACCTGCGACAATAATCGAGCCTATCACTAGGGCAATAAGCAATTCCAATAAACTAACCCCGCGACAGTTTTTTCTGCTAGATAATTGCCTCAAAATTATTTGTGCACCCAACGCTAAACGCCACATCTCAATTCGGCTGAATCGATGAAAATTCGATATAATGTGTTTTAGAGGCCATAATATTTTTTTGGTCCACAGTTACCTCCATTTTATAGTTAACACAAGAAAAGCTAGTACCTGGGCAATTTATAAGAAAGGGCTTTCTAGATATATTTCCATCCACGATCGTATCTGGGGCAGCACCACGTTTAGCAATGACATCACCGCTAGAATTAATGTCAGTTAAATGTTCTATATCTGTATACCACTCCAGCTGTGCCTTTAACTCTTCATTAATATTGTCTTTCACCACACGCTGATAATTTATATTCCCTGTGTTCTTCTGATTTAATGTGATGTGATTTGAATTAGACAACACAAACAACGCCATTAAAGTGGATAGGACTAACATTGGAATTAAAGATAAACCCTTTTGGGTTGCTCGAAGAAATTTCATATACATCTCAGCAAATCAGGCATCACCCAGTGTAATAGCTCTGACAAAATTATATCTCTGGTTAGAGCCACCTAATCGACTCGTGGTATCAGGCCAGCTGATCTGAAGTTCAATAACAGATCCATTAGGGCAAGTTCCAGCCACCTCGTCTAAGCACTGAATTTTCCAATTCAGATCAGGTATGTTTGCAGCAGAGCTCGTATGCACAGTGGCATGCATATTAATAAGGTTTGGAGAACAAAATACTTCATGCAAGTCACGTACGGCGATATTTGTTGCAATTGGGTCAGTCAGGTCTGGACAAGTAATTGTTGTATGATCATGAGAATATTCGTTTGCAGTTCTGGCAGTTTCCCGTACACTCATTCTCGAAAAGATGTCTTCTGCCATTCTAACCGCATGATTCATATTTGTCATTTGAACAGAGTGTTGTATGGACTGATTCACCAGTTGATTAAACCCTATCACGCTAACAGCAAAAATAACGACAGAGGCCAGCTCACCCATGAGAATAGCACCTTTCCGCCTAAAAGGTGCAAACTTAGCAAGTTGCATTGGGAACCTCGGCTAGGCCTAGGAAATTTCCTTTGTTTAGATCGATAATAAAATCTGAAATTGCATTGGTACGAGTGCTACAAAATGTCATTGAATCAGGCACTGCATTTTCATTAGCTACAAAGCCGTATTTATTAAACAGAATCGCAACATGAGTAAAATCTCGTTCTGAAAGATTTGATACCCCAACTTCTCCGGAAGAGTACTCATCCATGGTGCCGTTATCGTTTATATCGATATGCAGCGATGCGGTAAATCTATCCCCAACAGTTTCTAAAATGCATTCCACATCCGTTCGAGTAGTAAGCGCCTGAGATCGGCATAATTGGAGCGTCGTTAACGCTGTCAGTGCAGATTCCTCAGCCTCATGATGAGATATCTGGTCCAAAAAAGAAGGTGTCGATATAGCACCCACAACAGCAATAATGGCTAACACCGTAATGCTCTCAATGAGTGTATAACCATTCATAATTCGCAAATTTGGCATAAAATTTAAGTAGCTAAGAGTGTTGGATTTCATCATGATATATTTGTAACTATCTAGCCTACCTTCTCTAACCACTTCCTTCAAATAGAAAAATTGGGTATTTTTGTTTCGGTATGTTACGAAGAGATATTTTCCGTCATTTTAACTAGGGATTCTTAACGTATTCCTCATCAGAATAATTGGACATCAAGGTGGCTGGTAAAAGAGGTAACTCGACAGGGTCACCTCCACCGTTAGAGACACTGACTTTGATGTTTTTCCCTATTCTTTCAATCCTAGCAGTACCTACATCAGTAAGGCCCGTGACAACATCGATCTCTGTGGCCCTTGGATCGCTGCCACCCAGATCCTTAACCTTACTTGCATTTCTAACATCAAGTAAGAAACTTCTACCAGAATAGCTGGGTTTAATGGTGCAAGTATTAGTTGGCCCTGATGTATTGTCTGGATAGTAAGTCTGAAAAGAGCTCATGAAGAAAAAGGTGCTAGGTGATGACATGATTTTCTCACCTGGATCTAATTCGATATACCAACCATCTTTGTTGTTACTGTCTTTGTTAGTAGCAATTCCATCCACAGCACCTGAAGTAGCATTTTCAAGTTGGCTCTCATCAGTATCCAGATAGTCGCTTGGGTTAGCCGGTTTAGCCAGTGGAGATTCGTCAAAAACGGCATAGAAGCGATCAAGGTTACCGGCACTAGCTGAAGTGGCAGCATCAGGGGTATTAATATTACCAGAACCTGTGGACAAGGCTACATAGGTGATAGCACCCAAATTGTTGATCACTAATACGGCGTCTAGGCCGTTATAGAATCTTCTTTTGTATGTGCTATCTAATGTTGCGATACGTCGACAATCTATTTCACCGTTGCCTGGAATGGCAGAATTAGCAACACTATCCGGTAGATCATCAATATCGCATCTGAAGATTTGCCCCATTATATCCAGAGCGTAGAACAAATCAATTACCCCGTCCGAATCTACATCCAGTGTTTTAACTTCGTTCACGATGGGGTATTTCATATGAGGAATATTTTCACCGTCTTTACCCGCGGCCCAGAGTTTACTGCCGGTTTGCGCATCGATCATATAGATACCAGACCCTATCTGAGAGGGTATACTCATTAGCGGGTCATCGTATTTATCATCGTAACCACCGCCGACAAAAAGCACTGGTTTATTGGTTCCCTCAGACATGGGGCCTAGTTGAATAAATCCAGCTTTAGGTTTAGACCAGCTTTGACCTAGGTGAGCATAATCTGTCAGGCTGTTATCGATTTGCCAAGCAGGTTGTGGTGTGTTTGGGTTGGATATGTCCAATGCCGCGATCAGGCTGCCTCCCCTACGTGAAGCAGCGTACAAATAAAGTTTTTCATTCACACCGTTAGCATCTTGATCTAGAGCAGTGCCGTTGAGTAAATCAAAGTCACCATTCAAGTCTAGGTGAAGCAGTTCCAACCCACCGTCAAATCCGTATTGTTTGGTAGGATCAGTCATGAAAAAGGCACCGATATTTGGCAGGAAAGTTTGTGCAATCACCGCCCAATCTTCTGCTCCCGTGCCATCATCAAAGCTGTGAATATAGCCAAAATTATTGGCAATAAAGACCTTTTCAATATTGTTGGAAGGATTAGCGGTGTCTCTTCGGTAAATAAATTTAACCGGTTCGGACCGTAAGGCATCGCCGAAGCGCGTAAAGGTGTCGGTATCATCTCCGTCAGAATCATCATCCCTAATATCGACTCCCGCTGTTAGCTTAATGAGGTCGAGGGGGTCACCGGTAGCTACATTAAAATCACTGAGTGTTAAATTAAGGCCAGTGATGGTGCCTGTCATAGGGTTCATGATATGCAGATTGCCGACAGTGCTCCAAACATAGCGGTCGGTGGTGAGGTGATTGAACTGGCCAGAAACACCGCCAGAATGTATCGGCCAATCATCTGAAGCGTCAGACCAGAGATCGAATTTCACGGCTTCCTCATCGATGGTGCCATCTGTGTTAAAAACAGGTTGGTGATGTTTATTCACCACGGTAGCACCATCCAACCTAAATTTCTTTAAGTTTCCTTGCCATTTATCCTTTGAATCAAAAAAGGAAACGTATGCCACGTCACCTTGCTTAAGTGCCGATTCTGAGCTGGCGGGGATACGCACCTTATAGCCTCTCAGGTCGGTTTTCATGATATCTTCTAATAGGCCTCGAAAGACTTCCTGTGTATCTTTCACATCCTCTACAAAGTGGTATTGCCCCCCCCTTCTAGGAAGGCTTTTTCAACCGTTTCATCACTGCTACCGAGCGCACCAGCAAAGTCAATCAGGTGGGTGTGGATATTCTGTTTGCCATCCTTTGTCGTATCCAAGTCAGTGTCATGGAGGTAACGTATATATTCATCTAATAGGGTATCATCTAGGTTCTTATCATGCCTAGTGCCGGCATAGGGAGGAGCAGGAATATCAGCTGCATCAAGCTCACTCCCCATTTCTGCGATAATATAAGGGTTAGCATGAAAATCCAGCGAGGGGTAACCATCACCATAAAAGATCACATGGTTTTCACCACAGTGATTTGAATCCCAAATACTCTTATAACTATTGGAGATGTTGCCTCCTGCATACGCGTTCTGATCAATAGTAGCTTCAAATAACGCCCAATCAACCCTCTGGTAAGCACCATTGGTATATGAGTATTTGTTTAGGCCATTTTTATCCCAAGGCGATGTTGCACCCGCAAGATAGAGCCTGGCTTCATACAATGCCTCCAGGTACGGGCTGTATGAGTAATCAAATGGCCTACGCAAATCACGAACATGCTTCACTAAATCATCCGTATCAGCCAAACTGGTAGTATCGGTAAAGTGCTGCGCCACAAAAGCACCATTAGAATAAAAATCATGGAACAAATTAGGGTCTCTCGGAGGATTATTGCGATGCTCCTCAGGCGTTCCTGAAAATCGATCCTCGTCCCAACCGTAGGCGGTATCATCTGGCTCGTAGAATCCATTGGTATTGTCTGATGTAAACATGACGGAAACGTTCGCCCCACCCAGTTCATTGGTGATGTAAAAACTATCGAGCACGAGATCTCGAATCACAGTTTCTCTGGAAATGCCTTCGTAATTATACCGGTACTCTAACCAGTATGCAGGCGGGTGCGGGATTGAACTTGGATTAGCCAAAGAAAATTCCGAACTATCAATTATATCCCAAAAATAGCTACGCCCAATGGTTGTAATCTGCGTGTTCATCTGCGTCCATGGACGCGGGGTAAAACCGGCAATGGTCTGATTACCAATATAATCTAGGTGACTATCGAAATAGGTTGCAAAGGAGTTAAGGTGCGCTTCTTCAAGTGCATCTGACGGGCCATCGAACAAATCTGTAACGTAGCTCGGCAAAATGCTGAAATCAGTGAGCGCTTTAGGCGTAGTAACCCAGCTGCTGTTCGACGTGTCCCACGAAAATACAAGGAGCTCAATACTGGTATCAAAAGTAGAACCCTGAGTGTAAAGCATATCTCCTGGATTCGGAATTCCAAAATTTAATTGCCCATCTAGGGCATCGGTCATACTGGAAGACGAATCTAATAAAAAAATGATATTGGGCTTGGGTGGCGTACCTCCACCCGTTAACATTTTCAAATCATCTGCATAGGATGCAACCCCTAACAAAAGACCAATAAGGATCAGAACAGACTGCAACTTTTTAATTAGCTGTGAAAAAGTAAAGATGATATGCATTTTTTATTTTAGCGCAACCAATGCTCATATTGGCTAATCAAGTTGAAAAAAAACGATCCTCTAAGGATAAAAATAGCACACTAACCTGGCCTTAACCTGATTAAAAATGTTTATATTTTTTAAATGTGTAAACCAACCTCGCTTAAAAATACATAGAAACAGAGTACAGCTCAGCTCATTAGGTTTATTATTTTATAGCCAACGAAGACATGATTTTCTTTCCAATGGGCAGCCAGGTTTCTGATTTTTCTATAGTGGTATTAAAAGCTGCAAGCAGAAAACGACCATCTACGGATGTACCGTAAATTTTGTTGTGTATTTTAGTATCTACAGCTGGTGTTATTAACTCTAATACAATAAATTTCTGACCGTTTTGCTCAATGACTTCATCCCTCATCCAAGTCGCTGAGGGATAAATATTATGAAACATATTAGAAATTGATTGATGAGCATCTTTAACTTGAGCAGGCTGCATTGCAGTCTTGGTATGGTTGAATGCCAAGGTGACTGCCCCTGTTTTATCACTTAAAACCTCTGTAGGCCTTCTTGATGCGGGGTATTTAAGTTCCAGCAAATGTGAGGGCATCGCGCCAAAGTTTGGGG
>JAYPYM010000064.1:4120-18653 GCA_038135915.1 Gammaproteobacteria bacterium | reverse complement strand
CTGTTAGAGTTAATAAAATATGCGTAATCCTTGACTGCAGAGGGAATTGCGCGCAATGTTTCTGCTTCAGGTATTTTTCCTTCGGGTTCGATGCCTAACGCCTGTAAAAATAGCTTTGATTCGTTAAGTGCGGGTGCCAATACTTTCAGCTGCTCATAGGCGTAAAAATTATTTGGGTGAGTGTTAATAGTTCCGATCTCCTTAGGGAGATTTTTTACGCTTGTTAATAATTCTTCACATTGAGGAGCTAGCTCAGCAATAAGTTGGGAACAAGAAGCTATGGCTTCTATGGCGCGGTCTGCCAAGTCTACATTTAACGGGAGGGAGCTCACGGTTCGTTCTTTGACAATAGTGCGTGCTTCGCAAAGCGCATTTAAAAAAGCATTTGCGGCATCCTCTGCTGAAACAGGAGGTTCTGGAGGAGGCGCCAGTTGGGCACTGGTCGGCAGGCTCGTTGGCACATAATTACTCGGGCAAGCGGTCGGAGCACTTGTAGGTGCTCGCTGTTGTGTGGGAGGTTGAGCCGACGAACTGGATATACTTCTCAATGCTCTGGGTGGTTCGAACTCCAACCTTGGCGAAGGGCCCTGTTGGGCGGGGTTGGTTGCTGACGAATTAGAAAGGTGATTAGGCTGGCCACCTATATCTGTCTCGCCGATAGACGAATGCCAACAACAAATATTAGCAGCTAGATCACATGTTGCTCTGATAAAATTTTGAAATAAGTTGCTATTGGTATTCGAAGATGTTTGTGTACGACGGTAGGCTTCATAATTGGTTATTTCTGCTTGTCCGGGAATTTTTGTTGGCACGCTTTTTCGCCTAGAATAGTTAATATAGTTATAATTATTAATATTAATTTATTTTAAAAAACACATCATGTCAACATGATATCTTATTTTTCATATAACCTGGAACGTTTTCAAAGTTGTATGAAAGATAAGTTCTGACGCAGAACGACTGAGTTTAAGCGAGTCTAAGATCGGCCAACTGATTTTCTAAGTTGAATGATCGCTTGCAATTTAGCTCCGACTTTAGAGGCTAAACACCTTGAAAGATTCCATTTTAGTATCTTTTTTGTGCGGTCAGACTAGCTCACATAGACCTCAGGCAACATTCCTTAACTAAAACAAAAAAGCTGCAAAAAGCAACAAATTCAAAATGACCAGGCTTGACACCCATTCCACAAACCATATACTCGTTTAAAAGAGGAAAGAAAAGGTACGCCTTTAGCAATGAACATGACACCTAACCGAGTGAATTCACTTATCCAACCTTCAGCAAGACTCCTCCTGCTCGCCTGCCGGTAGGCAGCGATTTTATATTTATTCTCATACAGCCCGATATTTAGATTTTCTTTTAGAACAAGCGCTTAGGAGCTTTCCGGTCATATTTAAATGGTTTTCACTGGAAAGGCATAGACTGCATGCGCTAAGATTCACGAATTGCCATTGAGGAGAGGAACTATGGCCACGTCAGACAAAGATATGACTGCTGAAAACAGCAAAAAAGAAAAGTTAATTATATTCGACACCACTTTGCGGGACGGCGAGCAGAGCCCAGGCGCAAGCATGTCAAAAGAAGAAAAATTACGCATCGCAAAAGCATTGGAACGCCTTCGCGTCGATGTGATAGAAGCGGGTTTCGCCATTGCCAGCCAAGGGGATTTTGAAGCCGTACAAAACATTGCAAACACCATTAAAGACAGTCGAGTATGCAGTTTAGCAAGAGCAATGAAGGGCGACATAGACCGAGCCGGTGAGTCACTCAAAGGCGCTAATGCTGCTCGCATCCATACCTTCATTGCCACCTCACCCATTCATATGAAGTACAAGCTGCGAATGGAACCCAGTCAGGTGATAGAAAATGCAGTCAGTGCAGTCAAGCGCGCTCGCAACTGGGTGGATGATGTTGAGTTCTCATGTGAGGATGCAGGCCGATCCGAGATTGACTTTTTATGTCAAATTATCGAAGCAGCCATCAATGCAGGTGCATCGACAATCAATATTCCCGACACGGTTGGCTATGCCATCCCTGGGCAATATGCCGAAACCATCGAAACTTTGTTAACACGCATCCCTAATGCTGATAAGGCCATCTTTTCCGTACACTGTCATAACGACCTTGGACTAGCAGTTGCAAACTCATTGGCAGCCGTTCGTAAAGGCGCGAGACAAGTAGAGTGTACTATTAATGGATTAGGTGAAAGAGCAGGTAATGCCGCACTGGAAGAAATCGTCATGGCGGTACGAACGCGTCACGACTTATTTGACGTGACAACAGGCATTAAAACTGAGGAAATTGTACCCGCTTCACGCTTGGTATCTACCATTACGGGCTTCCATGTCCAACCCAACAAAGCCATCGTAGGTGCCAATGCGTTTGCACATGAATCAGGCATTCACCAAGATGGTGTCTTAAAGTACCGTGAGACCTACGAAATCATGCGGGCAGAAGATGTTGGTTGGCATGCTAACCGAATGGTGTTAGGCAAGCTTTCCGGTAGAAATGCTTTTCGTAGCCACTTAGAGCAACTCGGCATACAGTTGGAATCTGAAGAAAAACTTAATCAAGCATTCCAGGAGTTTAAAAGCTTAGCGGATAAAAAGCACGAAATTTTTGATGAAGATTTACACGCGCTGGTGAGTGACATGACCACCACCTCAGAGAAAAGCTTCTACCAATATCTTGCTATGTCGTCTCAATCTAAAACCGGTACTACGCCAACGGCTAGTATTACCATGAGTGTTGATGGAGAAGAGTTCACCGACACCAGCGATGGCTCTGGCCCCGTAGATGCTACATTTAAGGCCATTGAAAAGATTGTAGAGTCAGACACTAACCTAGAGCTTTACTCTGTCAACGCGATCACCAGTGGTACAGACTCTCAAGGGGAGGTGACCGTTAGGCTCAGCAAACATAACCGTGTAGTTAATGGTTATGGCGCTGATACAGATATTATCGTCGCTTCTGCAAAAGCTTATATTGACGCGCTTAATATCATGCTAATTGGTGCCAAGCCTCACCCACAAACTGAAGGAGTTTAAAGGGTCAGATGCCTACACTAGCGCCTGCTCAACCGGGCAAAGGTTCTCATTATGCTGCTGGTTTCACGCTTCGCCAGCAGCGCCTGATCCAAGCATTAAATTTACCACTATGGGTGGCGAAAAATCCGCTACCCTATGCAAAGCCGTCTCCTATACAGCCTCCTATATTAGTCAAACAAACGGATGGTACACAGCTAGGCCAAAAGAAAGCTGCAATGGTATCAACAAATACAGCTTTATCTTCACAAACAAAATCACCTGTTATTCCAAAAGCACAACCCAAACCCAACAATCTTGAGCCATATACAACATCTCAATCAACACACTCAATATCAGCTCAAGCTCAACCAAAGCAAACAAAAGCATTACAAGAAAAACATATTGAGCTGTATCACTTCAAGCCAACAGACGACACGATATTGCTCAGTGAGATTAATCACCAACAAACACTTCCTGCAGCAAATACTGAACTTGAAGTACTGCTGACTAACATCGGGCTGTCCATACAAAAAGCACTTGGTAGATCAGCAACAGACAAGCAGAGCATATCCAAATTTCAATGGCCGATTACCAAAATGACAACAACCAAACGAGACTTACAGGATGCACTTCATGGATTGATCGCGGGTCAATCAGCTTCAACTAGGACACATTTGATTGTACTCGGCAGACGATTAGCTCAACTTATTTTTCAATCCGCCCCTGCTTACAAAACGAATGAAAATACCAGCGCCTACCAACTGATTAATCACCATATCGAAACTCCAGAAGGTGGGGTACTTCCCCTACCAGACACAATCCAGTGGTCACTACTTGCCTGCTCCACCACCGATTTGTTGACCGACCGCCAATATAAAGCAACACTCTGGAAAGGCATTAAAGCGCTAAGTCTATCAGTTAATCAATCATAATAACTATTTGGTGAATCTTGGTGAATAGAAAGAGCTACATCATTAGAGATATGCAAATATCAGATTTAGACCAAATCATGATTAATGAAGTGCTCTCTTATCAGTTTCCCTGGCGGCGAGTACATTTCGAAGACTGCATCAAAGCAAACTACCTTACCTACGTTTTAGAGACCAACAAAACCATCATCGGCCATGCCGTCACTTCTATTGGTGCAGATGAGTGTCACATATTGAATATTTCGATTATCCCTGAGGCGCAACAGCAAGGCTGGGGATCTCTGTTATTGAAGAAGTTACACGCTGATGCCGAGAAACAAAGGGTAACAGCAATTTTTTTAGAAGTTAGACCCACCAATCAGGCAGGCATTGCACTTTATCGATCAGCTGGCTTCATAGAAGTTGGCAAACGAAAACACTACTACCCTTCTGAAAACGGCAGGGAAGATGCGCTGGTACTGAAAAAAACTTTGCATGAATCAGCAACCATCCCTACCCCTTGATTGCTCCAACTCAATTATTGTTCACGATTTCTCAGCGCATAGTTAAATGCGCCAACAAAAATAGGCAAGTAATCTAACAGGATTTTAGACAGCTCAGTGGCTTCTTTTAAATCAATATCCACCACTTCTTCAGGTATATTGGAAACACCATCCACTGCAAGCGCTACTTTTTCCCGAAAGTCTTCATTCCTAGTAATGGTGGAAATAATTTCCGTGACATCTCTAAACTGGATCCCATCACTGATCCGTTCTATCACGAGCTTTGCTACTTCGCAGCACCCAATGAGCGCTTGCTCTGTTTCTTTTATCCCAGATTCACCGGACATTTTTGCCTCCCTTTAATAAGATATTTCTCGTCTAGCTCAAATCAGCCCTTATGATACCAAGACCGCTTCAGATTCAATACAAGAAACTGGCTAAAAGTCTATGCCGATTTGGTCAATCACGGCAGCAATCAAAATTGCAAGTACGATCACACCCAAAGCAATCGTAAGAAACTGAAAAGCAATCGCGCCTCCGCCTAATATTGCAGCGCCAATTGCTGACTGAAAAGACTCTTTTTTTGCAAAACCTAACACGCCAAGTATAATTGCAACACCACCTAATAAAGCAACTGACACCCGCATGACTTTATCTATGTTGAACTCGGCCTCAACCAATTTCTTTTCTCTTTGCTCGCCTTTTAACGCTGAAATGGTCGCATCACGAATAGCAACTGCCTTCTCTGCGACAGTCTCTTCTAATGTTGGTTGAGGAGAAAAAGGGCCTGCAAAAAAATGCAACAATGCCATCAAAAGCGCAATTGCCCCAATAGAAATACCTATAAAACTAAACTTTGAACCCGTTTCTGTCGTCATATTACTATCTCCCACCGTTTATAAGTAAAAATGCTAGCGCCATTTGCATGAGCTTTCTATTTTTATTTAGAAAT
This sequence comes from Gammaproteobacteria bacterium, assembly GCA_038135915.1. Taxonomy (GTDB): domain Bacteria; phylum Pseudomonadota; class Gammaproteobacteria; order Pseudomonadales; family UBA6940; genus JAYPYM01. Next base: position 13,264 of record JAYPYM010000064.1, on the reverse strand, counting down.
ATTCTGTTACCGACAGGATTAGCTAAATTAGCTAGAGCCAATCATTTGGCACGATTGGCAAGTAAGTTGGCGCAGCCTGCTAGTTTAAGCATATCTGAATACATCTATGCTATCTCCTGTAGCATTTTTAATGACCAACCCAGGAGAATCTATATATGACTCATATTAATCGTTCTGCCCCAGTACTTGTCACCGGAGCCACAGGCTATGTTGCCGGAGTATTAGTTAAGAAACTGTTGGAAAATGGACTGACCGTACATGCACCTGTCCGTAACCCTAATGACAATAAAAAGCTAAAGTACTTAAACCAACTAGCCCAATCAACCCCTGGCAACATTATCTATTTCAAAGCAGACCTCATGGATAATGGCTCATATGAAGAAGCTATGCAGGGGTGCGAACTGGTTTTCCACACCGCGTCTCCATTCAAATTGGATGTAAAGAATCCTCAAAAAGATCTTGTAGACCCTGCGCAATCGGGCACTCGAAACGTATTAACCTCTGCTAATCAGGTTGAATCAGTCAAACGTATTGTGCTCACCAGTAGTTGTGCGGCCATCTACGGTGATAATATAGATATAAGAAATACACCTAAGGGTATTTTCACTGAGGATATATGGAACACTAGTTCTACCCTAAAACACAATGCCTACTCTTATTCAAAAATGATTGCAGAAAAAGAAGCCTGGGAGATTGAAGGAAAACAATCGCGATGGGATTTGGTGGTACTCAACCCTGCACTGGTGGTAGGGCCAGGCATTAACCCTAACGCTACTTCTGAAAGCTTTAATATGATCAAACAAATGGGAGATGGCTCACTCAGGTTTGGCGCGCCTCGCCTAGGTATTGGTGTCGTCGACGTTCGAGATCTAGCCCAGGCACATTACCAAGCCGGTTTCACACCTACCGCTAAAGGACGACATATTATCGCTGGTCATAATACCGACATGGTAGAAATGGCAAAAACATTGTTAAATAAGTACGGCAAGGACTACCCTATCCCTCGAACAGCGCTACCCAAATGGTTGTTGTGGATTGTTGGCCCCTTAGTCGACAAAAGCGTCACCAGGAAAATCGTCGCTCGAAATATCAATTTACCTTGGAACGGGGACAACAGTAAAAGCATCAAAGAACTGGGCATAAAATACCGGCCGTTAAAAGACTCTATGGAGGACTTCTTCCAACAAATGGTGGACAATAGGCTTTTAAATTAATGAGCCCCGGACTGGCTGCTAGGCAAAGAGGACATTCAACCAGTATGAGCAAGCATAAAGTGCCAAACTTTGCTGTCCAACCAGGATGGAAGGTCATATTAATGGATCTTGGTATTCGACCGAGTGAATTATTGCGCAAATCAGCCGTCCCTTTAGACCTGTTTTCCAGGAAAAATCCTAGCCTACCAGCCAATGACTACTTTCGACTTTGGTCAACTTTAGAATCGCTGGCTAATGACCCACTACTGCCCCTCGCGATTATCAAACGACTTAGCGCTGAGGTATTTGACCCACCGCTATTCTCTGCCCTATGCAGCCCAAATTTAAACACTGCACTGTGCCAAATTAAAAAGTTTAAGCCGCTACTGGGCCCGATGACCTTGAAAGTGGAAGCAACCAGTATTCAGACAACATCAACCCTGATATTTTGGGATACAGGGTACCAACCACCAGCTTCTCTGATCACCACAGAGCTAGCTTTCTGTGTCCAGCTGGCACGCATGGCAACAAAAGAGCGCATTATTCCATTACGTGTTTGCTCGCCTTTATCTCTATCTCACTTAAAAGAGTACAGAGATTATTTTGGCGTGACACCTAAAACTAACAATGAGTTATCGGTTACTTTTTCCGCACAGGATGCGAATCTACCTTTTGTCACCGAAAACACACAAATGTGGGAATTTTTTGAGCCAGGTTTGCGCAAACGCCTCAGCGATTTTGAGGCAGAAGAGACTGTCAGCATGCGCGTTAAAGCAGCTTTACTCGACTTATTACCCAGCGGCCAAGTATCTATAGATGCACTTGCGAAACGATTGAACATGAGCCGCCGCACGCTACAAAGGCGCCTAACTGAAGAGAATACCCATTTTCAAGGCCTCCTCACGCAGGTACGTCAGGAACTAGCTCAACACTACGTGAAACACTCATCACTTCCCTATATGCACATTTCATTTCTGCTAGGCTATGACGATCCAAATTCTTTCTATCGCGCATTTCACCAATGGACTGGCGTAACACCTGACTCCATACGCCAAAGTGCAGAGCATCACATATAATATCTGGCGCACTGATTTTTTTGGAGGTTAAGGTAGGCTTTAATAGGCAAGAAGCTCCCTACCGATATACACAAGCAGAGCTGCCTTTATAGGCATGGCGGGCCCGGAGGGACTCGAACCCCCAACCCTCGGCTTCGAAGGCCGATGCTCTATCCAGTTGAGCTACGGACCCTGCTTTAAGGATGCAATACTTTAGCGGATAAAAACCAATTAGCCAACCAGTTTTTAATTTACAGGATGAGAAATACTTTAGTTCAGCTATTAAAAAGGGATATCATCGTCAAGATCATCCATGCCTGCCATCGCAGGAGGCTGACTTTGCGCGTTCGCACCACTACCTTGTTGCTTTTGTGGAGAGAAGGAATGCCCTGACTGGCTTGGCGCACCAAAACCAGCATCCCCACCAGAGAAATCGTTCTGACCCATCGGTGGCGGATTCAACTCACTGTGATCTGATGAACCAGCACTGCCACCCTTGGCATCTAGCATTTGCATATCATTCGCGATGATTTCTGTCGTATAGCGATCCATACCATTCTGATCTTGCCACTTCCTGGTTTGAAGCCTACCTTCGATATACACTTTGCTGCCTTTACGAAGGTATTCACCAGCTATTTCTGCAAGCTTATTAAAGAAAGACACTCGATGCCATTCGGTTTTCTCTTGCATTTCCCCAGTCTGCTTATCTTTCCAACTTTCACTGGTAGCTAGTGTAATATTGGTCACGGCGCCGCCACTTGGGAAGTAACGAGTTTCAGGGTCTTTCCCCAAATTTCCTACCAAAATGACTTTGTTAATGCCTCGACGTGCCATAATTTTACCCTCTTACCTAATATTTTCTGTGCGAAGATTTTCGCATACTAATCAAGCCAAGGCTATGATTAGATCAAGCCATACTCCACTTTTCATCACGCAGCCCAACTCAAAAAAATCGCTTCGCCATCAGCCAACGACTGATGAAAAGTGCGTCTCAAGCGCATCCAAATAAGCGGTCACACCGGATGCAACATCTAAAAATGATGCTTTGTAGCCAATACCTCTCAACGCATTGATATTTGCCTCAGTAAAGCTTTGATAGGCCCCCTTTAAGTGTTCCGGAAAGGGAATATACTCAATTTCACCTTTTTTATGCCAATTAATAACCGCCTGCGCGACTTCGTTAAAGGTCTGACTCTTACCGGTACCACAGTTGAAAATGCCAGAACTCTGCGGGTTATCCAAAAACCATAGGTTTACTTTGACAACATCATCAACATAAATAAAATCCCGGCGCTGCTCTCCATCAGCATATCCATCCGAGCCTTCAAAAAGCCGAACTTTACCATCTCGCATCAGTTGCTGGTTAAGATGATAGGCAACACTTGCCATACCACCTTTATGAAACTCACCTGGACCATATACATTGAAATACCTCAACCCCACTACTTGGCTATTAAGCGTATGCCAATGGTTTCGAATCCACTGATCAAACAAGAGCTTAGAGTAACCGTATACGTTTAAAGGCCCTTCATCTGCCGAATGTTCAACAAAACCTTGTTTATCACCATAAACGGCTGCACTTGACGCATAAATAAAGGGTATATAATGAGACTGACAATAATTAAACAAGTGCTTTGAAAACTCATAATTAAGCGCCATCATTTTTTTACCATTCCACTCAGTCGTGGTAGAGCAAGCACCTTGATGAAATATTGCTCTAATGTTGCCAGGCGAAGAATGCGCATCTAGCCAATTAGGGAAATCATCTTTATCTACATAGTCATAAATGTCAGCATTGACGAGATTTAAAAATTTTTTCCCATCTGTTAAGTCGTCAACGACGAGAATCCGCTTTTCTCCTCGCTCATTCAGCCCTTTAATCAACTGACTTCCTATAAAGCCAGCTCCACCTGTCACGATAATCATGAGTCAGACTCCTGAGATGTTTCAACCGTACGCTTTTGTATCGTATGAATAGTCCCCGTGGTAGAATAGCCAACTTGAAAGTCCAACGCTTTCACTTCTCCGCCATTCTTTAATACCCACTCTGCACCAACAATTTGATCAGGGCGATAGTCTCCACCTTTTACAAGACAATCTGGCTGGATCATCCTAATCAAATGCTCTGGCGTATCTTCAGAAAATGCAATCACCCAATCTACAGATGCTAAACCAGACAGCACTGTCATGCGTTGTTCAAGCGCATTAATCGGCCGAGCGTTGCCCTTCAATCGTTTTACCGACGCATCATCATTAACCGCAACAATCAGTCTGTCTCCCAATGACTTTGCCTGCTGTAAATAACGAACGTGCCCTGAATGCAAGATATCAAAGCAACCGTTAGTAAAAACAATCCGTTCCCCATGGAGCTTTGAATCTGAAACCAACGACATTAGGGTATCAAGGTCGAAGACACCTCGATGCTTTGAATGATAAACAGCGACCACACGCCGCAGCTCCGCGGGATGCACCCAGGCAGTCCCTAACTTGCTGACCACAACACTAGCCGCAAAGTTCGACAGTTGCGCCGCGGATATGACCTCGTCTCTGAGTTCAGTGGCATGAGCCGGTTTTAAAGATCTCGCCTTTTCATGAGCACCAATCACTGCAGCCAGTGTAGCGATGACTGTGTCTCCAGCACCTGTCACATCAAACACTTCCTTTGCATGCGCACTTAAATGCACTGGCGCTTTATTTTTTTGTAGTAAGGACATACCCTGATCACCGCGCGTCACCAAAAGATAGGCAATGTCTAACGTATTAATCAAAGATTGACCTCGAGTCTCAATATCAGCTTGTGTATGACAATCACCCACCAACGTCTCAAACTCTAGTAAATTAGGCGTCAATAAAGTGGCGCCACGATAGGGCGTAAAGTCCTTACCCTTAGGGTCAACCAAAGTAACTTTATGTGCTTTACGAGCAATATCGATGAGGGACTCTACTTGTTTCAAATTACCTTTCGCGTAGTCCGAAAAAATAATCACATCGTAATCTGAGACAATTTGTTGGAACAGCCGTGTGAGGCGCTCAAGGTCTTCCTCGGCAGGTGAGAGATCCTCAAAGTCCAAACGAATCAATTGCTGATGACGACTCATTACTCTAAGTTTAGTGATAGTCGCTTGTTTCGTTTTAACCCAATGAGTCACTATACCTTGAGCTGCTAATTGCGCGTTGAGTTTTTCACCGTCTGCATCACTGCCTAACAAACCTAACAAACCGGTTTGGCAACCCAAATGCGCTAAATTAAGGGCTACATTCGCTGCACCACCGGCTCTCGCTTCTTCATTACTAATCTTCACCACAGGCACAGGCGCCTCCGGCGAAATCCTCGATGTAGGGCCATGCCAATACTTGTCTAGCATGCTATCACCCACCACCAGCACTTTACTTTTATCAAAATCAGGCACCTTCAGCGTCATCTACTCACCCTCATCTACTCGCCCCTATACCGCCACATCATCAAGAATCATTTTGATGTTATTCCGCCTTGTATTCATTTACCAAAGGATATCTTAGAAAAAACAGCCCCATACTAGCACGTAATACTCAATAGACGATGATAATCGAATTTTTTTCTGGAAGTTTATAAGCCTATGCACTTGATAAATTTGATGTATACGCTGAACTAAGCGAAAATACCCCCCGCTCATAACACCTTTGATTCAAAAACCTAAACAGCTGTCTTGAAATTAGGTGGCAAAACTAAATATACCTGGGAGTGGAACTAATGCCAGAACAAAATGAATTGGCCAACGCTATCCGCGCACTTGCGATGGATGCTGTAGAAAATGCAAAGTCAGGGCATCCTGGGGCACCAATGGGAATGGCAGATATAGCAACAACACTTTGGAGAGAGTTCTTAAACCACAATCCCAGCAACCCAAAGTGGATCAACCGAGATCGGTTTATATTATCCAACGGTCATGGCTCTATGCTTCTATATGCATTGCTACACCTAAGCGGATATGACCTTAGCATTGATGACCTAAAAAGTTTCCGGCAATTACATAGCAAAACACCAGGGCATCCAGAGTATGGGTACACACCTGGCGTTGAAACAACCACTGGCCCACTCGGTCAAGGCTTTGCAAATGCAGTCGGGATGGCTATCGCAGAAAAAACACTAGCAGCCCAATTCAATCGTAACAAGTATCCTATTGTTGACCACCACACCTATGTGTTTCTGGGCGATGGCTGCATGATGGAAGGTATTTCTCACGAAGTAGCCTCTCTTGCTGGTCGACTCAAACTTTCAAAGCTGGTTGCTTTTTATGATGATAACGGAATATCCATCGACGGCTCAGTCGAAGGCTGGTTTGCAGACGATACCGTAAAGCGTTTTGAGGCCTATGGCTGGCAAGTCATACCTGCAATTGACGGCCATGATGCTGAAGCCATTCGTCAAGCTATAAAAGATGCACAAGCGAACACGCATGCCCCTACGCTCATTTGCTGTAAAACACAAATCGGCTTTGGTTCTCCCAATAAAGCCGGTAGCGCTAGCTCGCATGGCTCTCCTCTTGGGAAAGAAGAAATTACACTCACCAAGGAGTCACTTCAGTGGAAACACGACTCTTTTGTCATTCCGGATGATATTTATCAAGCCTGGGACGCTAAGAAAGCAGGCACAGAAAAAGAACAAGCATGGCATGACCTTTTTGCAAGCTATGCAAAAGAAGAACCAGCGCTAGCACAAGAATTCAAACGCCGAATGTCAGCCGAATTACCGTCATCATGGACAGAAAAAAGTAACGCCTACATCCTCGATCTACAAGAAAAAGGGGTGGATTGTGCGAGTAGAAAAGCATCCCAAATGGCACTCAATGCGTTTGGACCTTTATTGCCAGAGCTTCTGGGGGGCTCTGCAGACCTAGCAGGCTCTAACAATACACTATGGAGTGGCGCGAAAGGCATACACGAAGATGAGCAAGGTAACTATATCTACTACGGCGTTCGAGAGTTTGGTATGAGCGCTATTATGAATGGCTTAAGTTTACATGGCGGTTTTATACCCTACGGAGCAACTTTTTTAGTCTTTATGGAATATGCTAGGAACGCTGTTCGTATGGCCTCACTAATGAAACAACAGGGCATTTTTGTCTATACGCATGACTCTATCGGCCTAGGTGAAGACGGCCCCACTCATCAGCCAATTGAGCAGCTTGCAAACCTAAGGCAGACACCTAATATGGAAACTTGGAGACCAGCAGACGCTGTTGAAAGCGCGGTCTGCTGGCAACAGGCTTTGGAACGGAAAGACGGTCCATCATCCTTAATATTCTCTCGCCAAACATTACGGCATAACATTCGAACAAAAGACCAGTTAGCACTCATCAAGAAAGGCGCGTATGTATTGATACCTGCCACCTCTGCACTTCAACTCTTGATTATTGCAACTGGATCCGAAGTTGGGCTAGCCATCGATGTCGCCAAAGAGCTGGAAAAAGAAAACATCGGTGTTCAAGTGGTGTCCATGCCTTGTGCGGAAAGATTTGCCAAGCAGCCTTCTGCTTATCAAGACAGCGTACTACCGCCCTCGATCACGGATAGGGTTGCAATCGAAGCAGGGATAAAGGACTACTGGTACCGCTGGGTAGGGCTAGCGGGCCTCATTGTCGGCATGGATAGCTTTGGCGAATCAGCACCGGCAGCTAACCTCTTCGAACATTTTGGTTTAGTAAAAGACAAAGTAGTAACTGACATCAAGACCCAGCTGATTAACAACAGGTAAATCCATGAGTTGTAAGATAGCCATTAATGGATGCGGTCGCGTAGGACAGGCATTATTGAGAGCCTACTGCGAACGAAAGCAATCCGCAATCACTGATTCAGCTATGAATCAAATATCGATCGCTGCCATTAACGAAAAAATGCCCGCTGACTTATTGCATCACTTGATTTCATTTGATTCGACTTATGGCGCACTACCTTCTCCCATTGAATGTGCTCAGCGTGATAGTATGCTCTACTTCGCGGATCAAAGCATTGAAGTCTTAAACTCTGAGAACAGTGAATGGCCATGGCGAGACCTGGGTATTGACCTAGTCATTGAAAGCAGCGGCCAACTGAAAAAAATAACAGACTTAAGAGAACACATCTATGCCGGAGCTAAACAGGTCATACTAACCGCCCCCTTATTAGACTCACAAGGCAGACTGCTTAATCCAAGCTGCACACCCGATGCAGGCCAAATTATCCCAACACTACCTTGGCCCCAAGAGACCTTAAGATCACCTATTCTCACAACCCACTCTTGTACTACCCAAGCATTAGTCACCCTGCTCTATCCACTGATAGGCGAACTATCTATTGATAATGTATTCGCCACGGAAATTCATGGTTATACCAGTGACCAAAACTTACTAGACGGGAACCACGACGATTGGCGTCGGGCCAGGAGTGCTACGCAATCTATTATACCGACACCCACTCAGGGCATAGAGTCGGCAAGCTTTATCTTGCCCGAACTAGAAAATAAAATACAAGGATATTCTCTCAGGGTACCAACACCGAATGTTGCTTGCTTAGAACTGACCTTACTGCTGCAAGACAGCATCTCCAAAAACAGCCTATTAGGCATCTATCAAGCAGCCATTGAAACCAAACAAGTTAAGCACCTGCATCTGAACAGCCAACCCTTAGTCTCTAAAGACTTTATGAAACACCCTGGCTCAGCAATCATCGACACTACCTTTCTGCAAGCCCAAGGCAGGCAAGTAAAATTGTTAGCATGGTATGACAATGAGTGGGGATATACATGTAGAGTGCTAGACCTCATTACCGAAATTGCAAATTCAGCCTAGCTTTAAATAGGTCAAAAATCTTAACCCATCTCTATGATTTCAATTCAGTTAAAGGTAAAAAGTTTTATAGGCTGATCGACTATACTAACT
>JAYPYM010000064.1:0-4024 GCA_038135915.1 Gammaproteobacteria bacterium | reverse complement strand
CCTAAGGCCTCTCCACTTGGGCCTATAAAAAAAACAATACTGGTCGCTACTGAACATATAGGGATCGACAGTTTGATATCAAATATCCAAAATATTCCGCTTAGCCAACTATCGTTGACGCTGATACCGGTAGCCGGAACCATTATCATACTTTACTACTGGCAACTCAATTTCAAACAAGCCGTCTATGCAATAGCAAGAATGCTCGCACAGCTCATTCTGATTGGCTACTGCCTAACCTTTATATTTAACATTCAATCGGCTTGGAGTACGGCGTTCATCTTATCCGGCATGGCATTTTGTGCATGCTGGATCGCATTGAACGTGATCGAAGTTCAACGGAGAGCATTATTTCAGCCTGCGCTCATTGCTATGTTGATTGGTGGACTGTCGACTCTCTTTTTATGCACCTTTGGTACACTCGAACTCAGGCCTTGGTACAAACTCGAAGTGGTGATTCCCTTAGCCGGTATGGTCTTCGCAAATGTCATGAACGGGATTAGCCTATGTACTGAACGCCTCTATAACGAAATTCAATACCATGCATTCGAAGTAGCAAGAAACAAAGCTTTCAACGCTGCAATGATTCCACTGATTAACACACTTTTTTCCGTTGGGCTAGTATCACTGCCTGGCATGATGACCGGCCAGATTCTTTCAGGTGTTTCGCCACTTATTGCTGTGAGGTACCAAATCATGGTGATGTGCATGATATTCGGTGCAACAGGTATATCCTGCGGCATATACCTCATGCTCATCAAATCAACAGTGGATAAAAAATCATCTTAGACTGCAGCTAAAAATGCCCACAATAGCGCTACAAGGATAATGCGACTTAATTAACATCTTAGAAAATTCAGTTCACAGAACACATCATTTCTCTAGCACTGATCAAAAAATATCTGCATAATTAACTAGTCTAGTTAGTTTAGGCGCCATTAGCCGAGTTTCCTCGTCTAATATTATTAGTTATGCATGCTACGACGATGAAGCCTATTTCGAGATTAGAAGACCTCCAGGCAAAAGGTGTAGCCATTATGCAGTTTTTTACAAGCGGTAGAGCACTCACATGAACAAACCTACGAACACCTTCATCCATGATGAGGAAAGCTTTCTTTCTCAATGTCACCGGCGAAAGTATCCGGCTAAAAGCACACTCATTTATGCCGGTGATGACTCAGACGCGCTCTATTATATCATTCGAGGGTCAGTCACTGTGCTGATAGAAGATGATGAAGGTCGCGAAATGATTGTTGCGTATTTAAATGAGGGAGACTTCTTCGGCGAGATGGGGCTCTTCGACGAGAGTGCCGGTAGATCAGCATGGGTCAAAGCGAAAACAGAATGCGAGGTAGCAGAAATCAGCTATGAAAAGTTTAAGTCGCTTTCTAATCAAGACGCAGACATTCTATTCGCGGTCAGCGCGCAATTAGCCGGCCGGCTACGAGCAACCACTCGCAAGGTAGGTGACCTAGCATTTTTAGACGTCACCGGTAGAGTAGCGCACACCCTATTGGAACTATGCAAACAACCAGACGCTATGACTCACCCTGATGGTATGCAAATAAAAATTACTCGACAAGAAATCGGCCGAATTGTTGGCTGTTCTCGAGAAATGGTGGGGCGAGTATTAAAAACCTTAGAGGAACAAGGCCTGGTCCAGGTTAAAGGAAAAACCATGGTGATCTATGGTACCCGTTAGCAATTAAATCCACCTCTTTATACTAAACTTTCTTATTCAACATACAGCTAACAACATAACATCCTTGAAAAGCAATCATATTACACGCAAAGGCTTTGAAACTTTACAAAATGAACTGGGTCAACTCTGGAACATAGAGAGGCCTAAAGTCACCGATGCGGTACATGAAGCTGCAAAGAATGGTGACCGCTCTGAAAACGGCGACTACATCTACGGTAAACGACGTTTAAGAGAAATAGATCGACGAGTTCGCTATTTAACAAAGCGAATAGAAAACGCTGTTGTGGTCGATTACTCACCCAAACAAGAAGGCAAAGTTTATTTTGGCGCCTGGGTCACATTAGAAAGTGACGAAGATGAACATCATACGGTACGCTACCGTATTGTAGGCTCAGATGAGCTAGACCCCAAGCAGTCGTATATTTCGGTAGACTCCCCAATGGCTAGAGCCATGATTGGCAAAAGCATTGGAGATACAGTGATCGCACCTACACCCTCAGGTGATTCTTCATGGATTATTTTAAGCATATCTTATGAAAAGTAATCTGTGATCAAAGTTGGAATATATAAAGGATGCAGTATATTCTCACCCACTTTAGCCTTTCTGATAGCTACCAAGGCTTCATCAGTGACAGACTCCACGCCTGCACCATGCAATAGTGCTCTCAACTCTGAATTAGAGAGTGACTTAATTGCAGGAGAAACATTTAAATCGATATTGCCCCAACCTAGAAAGGGATGATCTTGATTCTCAAGCTCATCGGTTTTAGAAGCTAGCCAAGTCGTAAAATGCAATAACTCGTAATGATCTAAAGCAGGGCTAAAAAAACCATCTAGTATTTGACCAACAACACCTAACATAGGAAATTCATTCGTAGACTCAGTCACTCGGCCTTTTTCTTCTGCTCTCAACACTTCAAGCGCATTCCCTGCTGCATGCCTGACTTCAGGCTCAGTGTCATAGCGCATACTGTCCACATATGGAATCAAGACTTCGCGAATCAGCAACAAGTTTTCGATTGGTGCTTTTTTAGAAACCTGGTTAAGCCAATGCAATTGTTCTTCTCGACGACGCTCAATAAATTTTTCTTGGCATGCTTTTAGAAACTCATAATCTGATACCGAAGGCGGGTCGACAGGATAATAATCACTGAGCATATGCGGCTCATTACTCGCCACTTGCTCCAGGCGGCGCTTTTTAGACAATGCTGAAAATTGCTGCTCTGTTGCTTGCTTTTCTTCATCATCAGTCGTATACCCTATCGCCTTTCCACTCAGATATGAGGCATCAGCATAGACCAGCAACTCTTGCTCGCTATTCTCTGTATCAAAAGCAACAAAGGTGATACCTAAATTCGGCGCATGACTCAAAAAATCTTTCATAGACCTAAACTTATCTGGCGACACTTCAAATATTTCCATCAATGTATTCAAAATGGTTAAACCATGTGTACCCACTGCAACATTACGAAAATCCCCTGATTTAAACTGATCAATATAGTGCCGCAAGTATCAGCGATTAACTTCACCTGAAAAAGCGGGTTGGCCTTCTGGATCTTCGCCAGACAGCTCAAACCTGGCAGGGTTTTGAATGTATCGACGCCACTGCTCTGGAAAGTGTTTAGCTTCGTCTTCTTTAGGCATACCACCAGCCACTGATATCAGTACCTCACGAAAGCGCTTCAGGATTTTTGGAGATTGACCATTTTCTTCTGCTAATGGCCGGATAGACTCATAAGCTCGCTCTAAATTACTGGCCACATACTGATCAAATACTAGCCCTTGCGAAATAAAATTAGCTTGCATAAAAGCAGTCATCTCATCTCTTTGCTTCTCGCCTCTTAATGTCAAAGGAGAAAAAGCATCATAAGACTGAGTCAGCTCACAAAGATTAGTAAGGGATTCTCCATGACGAATAAAGCACAAAATCTTAGCATTTGGATTGCTTGCGCTCCAACTAGAATAATTCTGAGCAAAAGCCTGCGCAGTAGCAAATGTAGGCGTCAAGCGCTTCTTGTCTGTCTCACTCAATGGCCTCATTGGCTCATCGAACTCTACAGACAAGTCTTTTGATAAGCCAATATTCAGCAGCCTTTGAAAAGGTGTCGACTGCTTCATCGGTAAAGCGTTAACACCCTTGTGCCGACCATTAGCTGACATGTGAGTAAAAGCATATACTGACGTAGCAGCAGCGGCATATGCAGAACAAGCAAAAGAAAGAATATTTGAAATTTTCAAGATAATTAATTTATTACTGGTCGCGTAATTATAGATACCGAACTGAGTGGTAACTCAGTCAGTTTAGATCCCCCTCATTAGGGC
>JAYPYM010000063.1:2256-18921 GCA_038135915.1 Gammaproteobacteria bacterium | reverse complement strand
ACAGAAGAGGGTAGAAAAATTCGCCAAGCCTTTATCGCTAAGGAAGGTCACGTTTTAGTCGCCGCCGACTACTCCCAAATAGAGCTTAGAATCATGGCTCACCTTTCGAAAGATGAAGGGCTTTGCAATGCATTTTTGGCAGGCGCAGACATCCATAAAGCGACCGCATCAGAAGTCTTCCAGTGCGAATTAGAAGCCGTCACATTTGAACAAAGGCGACAAGCAAAAGCGGTTAACTTTGGACTCATTTATGGCATGTCAGCTTTTGGCCTAGCCAAGCAGTTAAACATTTCAAGAACACAAGCACAAACATATATAGACAGTTACTTTCACCACTACCCTGGCGTTAAAGACTATATGAACAGTATTCGCGCTAAAGCACACGACCAAGGGTTTGTTGAAACTCACTTCGGTCGCAGACTTTATTTGCCAGAAATCAATTCGAAAAACAAAATGCGGCAAGCTGCTGCCGAGCGAACTGCCATTAACGCCCCAATGCAAGGCACAGCTGCAGATGTCATCAAGCTAGATATGACTCAACTAGATAATTGGCTAAATAAAAACCAACTCAAAAGCAAGATGATTATGCAAGTTCACGATGAACTGGTACTAGAAGTACCGAGTGCCGAACTCGCAATGATCCTGGAATCCCTGCCTAAAATCATGGCAGAAAGTACAATATTAAGCATTCCGCTCGTCGTTGATATCAACCACGGCACAAATTGGGACGAGGCACATTAGCATCAATCATATAGCGAAGCTAATATCTTATTAGCTTTTTTGTTGTGCCAACAAGTGACATTTGGTTAAAAATAGTACTATTTCACTGATTCGACTAAACTAAAGCCTATTAGAAGCATTTATCGGGATACTATAGATAGGCAATTAGGGACCACAAATAGTATCACATAACCATTGTACCAAATGTCTGAATCATATGAGCTCCTCACAATCAACTAATGATCATGATGCAACCCAAGCCACTGAGGAGCACCTACCTGAGTATATCGACCTTGACGCAGCAGTCAGCATTTACAAGGAACGCATCAGAAACTTAGAAAAGTTTCGAGATCTATTTTTTGAGACCAAAGAAAAACTCATTCAAAAAGAAAATATAGAACACAACCGTAAAAGCAACAATGAGCAGCGCTCCATCACAACAGAGCGCCTTTCAAAATTCAAAGCTCAGGCACAAGACAACATCGATAAAATCAAAACACTAGAAGACGCCATTCAATCAATGGAAGTCAAAGACGAAGAGCAAAGCGACGTCATTCAACAACAGTTAAATGAACTGGCCACACTCAATAGATCCATCAGCGAAACAAGTGCCTGTATCCAAATACTGGAATCAGAAATTGAGGATTTATTGGTAAAGAACGAAATACTGGAAGAGAAACTATCAGCATCACAAGAAAACAACGATTCAGAGGAAAACTCAGACGACCCAAACTATGACATGAGTCAAAAACACCTTAAAAGAATTGAAACCCTAGAAAAAGAGCTTGCAGACACAACCAATATGGCATTTTCAGCCATGAGGAGTAACGCAGATATTGGTTCTGTCATACACTTTCTTGTGGAAAGTTTTAAAAGCAATACGATCGAAGAGTTGGTTGACCTAGTTTTTCATACGATAGACAGCTACTCGGTAACAGGGTTGATGGAAATCACTTTCAATGGAAAAAGCAACTTTCATACTGCAGATAAAAAAGTAGCCTCAGAGTTAAAGATTTCCCTTCAAAACAGCAGCAGAAAAGGAAAATCAATCGATGTAAACAACCACTTAGTATTTAATGCTGCCCATGTCAGGATAGCAATCAAAGGTGCAAATCGAGAAGACATCATTTCCTTCAACAACCTTAAAGATAATATGCAAATATTAGCACTGGGTATAGACTCCAACATAGAACGCATCTATGCTGAGACTTCGTCAACGAAGGAACGGAAAAACCTGGAACGACTGGTTATTTCAACACACAAAACTCTTGACAACATAGAAAACAAACATAAAAAAGAATCGTCACATGTACATAAAATTGCAATTGAAGCCATGCAAGAATTCAAAATTTCCGTCAGCAAACTAAAAGTGCCGATAGATCAAAAAAACATTCTGCTAAAGCAACTCCATAATAAAATTAACGACATTGAAGTCTTGATCAAAAATACCAAGCTAGTAGATGACAGCTTCGTACAAATCATCAACTCATTAAGCGAAAGCATTAACAAGAAAAAATAACCTGATCGTATCTAGCAGTCTATCGTCACGCCAACCAATCCTTAATTTTTTGGTAAACACGGTGATCATTCAATAGATCCATATGACCTAAACCAGATCCTACCCAACGGTTCTGTTCTGGTATATTTAAATCGAACCCTGAGCGATCACAGTACCCAAAAGCACTATTAAGAGGGACTAAACCATCTCCGCTTTCCTGCCTTAAAGAGCCAGCTATCGCGTAAAAACATACATCATTCGGTAAGCGAGTTGGGCAACGGACGAAAGATTGATGTGAAAAACGATCTCGGCCTTGCCACTCTTCATCTCGTACAAGCCCATATCTCAAATCTGTCACGCCATGGCTTCTTATTTTTGTTAACTTTGACAAGGGCGCACTGTAAGGGTTTGATTGCATCAAGTGTTCAGCCCAATGACCCCACTGCTCCAACGGCGCACCCACATGTGGCGTCCCAAGAAACACCACACTACTTAAACGCTGTAGCCAAAGATGCTGTTTAGACTCCGCGTAAAAGCAGGCGCTTCTGGTAACCAACCCCCCCATACTATGAGCAACAATTTTCAATGAGATATTCTGCGGTAACGCACTCACTAAACGCTCTAATTGATCAGAAAACGCTTGCCCATTACTAGATATGTGCAAACCGGTATTGTAATTTAAATACAACGTCTTCGCATTTAAGTCTTGCGACAATCGTTGACCATGATCATGTCCCTGTCTACGCCATTGTAAATCACTAAGGCAAGAACCGTGAACCATGATAATCAACTGATTGTTAGCTTTTCGCGCTGCAGAAACTAGATCTTGAACATCCAACTTAGCCCCATCACACCTTATCTGCATTGGAATGGCTAATGCACTCTGCATTTGATGAAGGTAATGACCCAGCACACCATTCAAACATGCTTTTAATGATTGAGCAGTTCCATCTGGTAAAGCCACTAACTCCTTTCCTAGGACTGATACTAGTTTGTCCAACATTGGTAAAGAAGCATTCACCCCCCTGCCAACCATTAGACTCACATCCCGAACATTTTGATAGATCATACCAGAAATACCGGGCATCCTAGAGGAAACTTGGTTAAACAAACCACCTGTAGTAGCAATCGCGTGATGCATTTCTTCTACTACATCAGTGACCCCCAATATCGCCTGAACCACTAAATCTGTTAAATCTTTTAATGAGTCACTCAAACGCGCCTCCTATTATTCTTACACCGATTTACGCTTACAAATTACGCTTACAAAGATTCGGAAGACTAGATCAAAAAAGGTCGCCCCCTGTTTTTAGAAGCAAGCTAGTTTCTCAAAATAGCAACTGCATCTTAACAACTGAAGAGACCTTTGGAAAACGAATGGCCAACCAACCAAAATTTGGCAAATGAAGAACCCATATTTACACATACCCAGCAATTGAAATAAAATGACAGGTGGAGCCAACTAACACAAACAAATGCCATACACCATGCGCATGCCGGAGTTTATTAAAGTTATCTAATACATAGAATACAACGCCCAAAGTATAAGCGATCCCGCCCGCCCAAAGCCACATTAATGCTGTGCTCGGGAGTGCAAATGCTAGTGACTCATAATCAATCGTGCAGATCCAACCCATAATAAGGTAAATAGATATTTGTAGATACTCTATTCGCTTTGGCACAAAGATATCTAACAACAAACCAATTACAGCTAACCCCCAAACCATAGCCAACATAATCAAACCGCTCGAATCATACAGCGAAACCAACATGTAAGGTGTATAGGTGCCAGCTATGAGTAAATAAATAGCTATATGGTCAAGCTTTTGAAAGATTCGCTTCAATCTTGGTGAGTGAAAACTATGATAGAGTGTAGACATGGTGTATAGGAGTACAAGCGTAAAACCAAACACTCCAAAGCTTACAATATAACGCCAGTCATTCTTTTGTATACTCAGCGTCAGAAGGGAACCAAAGCCAACAAGCGAAAATACCGCACCGACTAAATGGGTTATGCTATTTAGTTTCTCACCATAATACATACTTAGACTAACTGCATCCCCCTTTTAGGTTGGCGATTTTACATAAACTCTCCCGCCCATAGTCTTCAGTCTATACGATTATATATGACTTGAGTAAACCAATTCGCACTAAAACACCAGACAAAAATGATAAGCGATTGAAAAATAATATTTTTTCATTTTTACTTCAGGAAAAAGCAGAAAAACTGACGACTAGCCCTGACTAGCTCCAAACCCGTTTAGAGCACTCAAACGCTTTCACTCACGCCCTGGCTAGACTGGCCAGATTCACAGTAAAGTGCAAGCCAAAACCGATACCGATGTATCTTAACAAAGCCATGATAAGTCTTGCCTTTTTGCAATCCTGGCGGCAAAGTTATCGTTAATAGACGACTCACGCCAGAGCCAGGTTTTAACACTAGGTCTGGGCCCTTACTTTTATTGTCAGCTATGTCGAAATCAACCATGACTGCCGGCAGCATTGTTTTCTTAAAGCGCTTAATCAAGGTATTAAAATATTCTTCGTAACCGGTTTCATTTTGGACCTCCCGAAAAGATTGAACCAAACTATGGCCTAACCAATCTCTCTCCTCAAACCAAACCATTGAACGGCCAGGCAACACAATATCCATATTACCCTTGTTCTGAAAGTTGACTGTTTTGGAGACAGTGTCGCCGGCAGCGCCACAAATCACCGTGCGCTTCGGATGAATACGTAAGTTATCATTTTCAAATACTGCTACCCGCCCTTTCGCACTTTGAGCACCAAAAGGAATGTTGAAATCATAATCGCCAGGCAAGATATCATGTGTTAAATCTAAGCGAGCGGTCACCGTTTGCTCACTATTAGGCTCAAGTTTGCACTGAAAGAGTATTCGGCTGGTACCCAAAGGGTTGCCTGTTAGCTGAATAGGCAGATAGCGTACTTTTAATGGTTTACCAGACAGGTTTTGTAATCTAGCTTGGCACACACACTGATTTGGTGGGCCTGAAAAAACCAGCTCTTTATCTAGAAGCATCCAATCCTTTCCAGGCTCTAAATTATAGGGGTCTTTCATATCTAAAACTCCTAGCTGGGTGTTTCCGAGTCTTGCTCATTCAAATTTTCTACCGCCAAAGAACTTTCACCACAGAGGTCAAGGCTACAAACTTCTATGCCTAATAGCTTAAATCGCCAATTAAATCTGATTGGGAAACGAACACGCAACGGCCGAATGCCTAACTCGAATTTAATCTGTGGCAAAGCCTGAACACGTATGTTGTCAAGACCCAGCTCAACCTTGCTGTCACTGTTAAGCGCAATCTTGCTATCAGTGTCCACATCCACTGTACTATTGCTTTTAACCGCTACGTCGGTATCTAAACTGAGCTTTCCATCAAGCGTATTATCGCTATTTAGGGTCAGCTGGCTTTCTGTATTAATTTGATTATTACTGGTTAAGCTCACCGTCATTTGTGGCAGCGAATCAACGCTGAGATGGATATTATCCAAATCAAAGTCAACTGCACCTGAGAGACCTAAATTAGCATCAAAAGGTTGAGGAACTTCGACATCAACACTCATAATTAAAATCCTTCTAAAATACTCTGAGACAGTTATCCGATATATCAGTTAACTCCGTAAAAACTTAGATTTTTCTATCACAATTTAATTGTCATCTCAAACCACTTTATAAAATAGGCCCAGAAAAATAACAAAGGCTAGCAATAAACACTTTAATCACTTAAGATTGCTCAAAAAACACCCAAAAGAAATAACACCATTCAGCGCTACAGAACTAAATAAATCTGACATCGACTGTTCAATTTACTAACAACTTTTACTGACTACTACTAATTGACTAACTACTAAGAGAGACTCCTAATATGATTTTTAAAGCCGCTGAACGAGCAAGGCAACACATGGCCTCCCACGTATTCGCAACTGTGATTGGTTTTGGTATAGGTGTCGGGGGAACTGCTCTATATTTTGCAAATATTTCCGAAGTCAGCACTAAAGATAAACCTTCAACAAAAGTTAAAGGCACCAACGAATCTGAGCCTAGATGGCTAAATAGGCGTATGACTCAAGGCGATGTCACCTACGGCTATCATGCTACTACCCTTTTATCAGCGGAAAAGATCAAGCGAGACGGACCCACCAAAGAAGGCTTATGGGTCACTGTTTCCGATCATCCAGATGCCAATCAACACTCGGCCCAAGAAAGTCATTGTAATATGTACTATGCCAGGCTTGCCGCAGTCCGTAATGTACCTACGGCTGTACCCATGATTATTTACGGCTTAAAGGGTGAAAATGCTAAAACTCGAGAAGAAGCGATTAAGAGCATGACCCCTGCCTGCTTAAAAATTCCACTACCTGATGAGTTCGTTAGCCAAAAAGTAAGGTCTCAAGCTGAACTCATTGCCCTCGGTAGAAAACATCCTGCAATTGATGAAGTACTTGAGGACCAAGAAGGCAACCCCTTTCAAGTATATCAAAAGGAAAGTCCAACCCGATCAGTCTCCACTAACGCGATAGACCCCTTTACCTTTAGAGTAAAGGCAGGCGCAATAGATTGGAGTAGATGCATCATCGTAGAACCACAAGATCTATATAGCCAAGAAGATCAGCCTTCAAATGAGCAGGATGAGCCTTAACTAACCGCCTGCCTCAACCCAAGGTAGTCCTCATAGAGCAGTAAGTATTTCTGCTCCATCAGCACATTAGCCTTTTCTACATGAAGCATTTCCTGCTGTAACATTACAATTTCTCGAAAGGAATCATCGCCAATTTGGTAGTCATCATTAATCTGATAGTCATCGCTAAAAGAGCCCTCAGCATCAGCATCAGCATCAGCATCAGCATCAGCATACAAGGGTTCTTCTACTTCATCACCCGAATCAATACGCTCCATCTGAAGACCAATTTCATCATCTTCCTCGGTCTCAAATGCATCGATATCCTCATGATCTATTGTACCAGAGCCAATTTTTTCCATTGAGAACATATCATCAGATTCATCTCCACCATCTTCCTGGCTATCATTACCAGAATGTGTGGCTAATAACTCGTCGTAGTCCTTTCTTAACGCTTCCAGCTCTTGCTCTAACATATCAATAGACATATTGGACTCTTCCAACTGCCGATTGAGAAGCTCATTCGTTGTAGAGGTATCTTCTTCGAGCTGACCCTCTTCAACTGTCTCATTAGACTTCAGCCGCTCTCTCAATTCATCTATCTCAGTGCTTTGTTGATGAATGATATTGTTTAACATGTCTATTTGCTGAGCACCGGAGTCAACACTGCTTTTACCAATCAGAGATTCCCCACCCTCGAATGAGTCATCTTCCAATTCGAAATCGCTTAGCGCTTCATCTTTCCCTGGAATATATAAGCCCACATCTTTGAATTGAGGCCCTAAGGTTGCCATGAGGCTTTGAAACTTATCAGACTCATCGTCATTCACCAAACTCAGCAAACTTGGAAACACTCGTGGCTTATTTTTTTCTAACTCGTCCGCTTCTTCTTTTAGTATTTCATAATTCTCCAACAACTCTAACGCTTTCTCTTTTTGAGCATCTAACTCAGTTTCAAGCGCATAAATCTTCTCCAATAACGACTCATCTTCAATATGAACCACCTCTTGTTCTTGTTGATCAACCTCTTCTTGCTGCTCACTAGAACCTCTGCTTAACGCATGAAGCGCACTCTCCAATGCTTTATCTATAAACTCCCAATAGTCATCTGTATCTCTCAATTCAACAGCATCCCTTTCCGCCCTCAAATAGGCTAATCGCAAAGGAACGGCTAAACTTTCCTGATAAGCATTAATATCCAATTCCTCTAAAGGAACAGAGTCAGTACCGACAGCGTAACGTTTCTCGCTCAGCTCTATCTCTTCTGAAAGATTAAGAAAAAGCTGCTTTCGTCTCCTCTCTCTCTCCGCAACTACCTCTTTTGTTTTTTCTTCAAAGGCTTCCTGAAGTCTATGCACTCGTTTTCGAGCCGAATTTAGCATAATCTTAAAAAAGACACAGGTTATCAGCAGGAGCAACCCTAGTTGAAGTAGTACCAGCTCTAATATTGAAAATTCTTCCATGAAACTACGACTTCTGACTCAGCTTGATTTATCTAATTTTGCTTTCTCTATCTTGCTATCATACTTCTGATTGATCATCTTCCATGAAACAGCCCATGGAGATTTAAACCAAAAACTAATTTTTGAAAATAATTGGCGCACACCAGACGCTTTAGCAACAAACACTTTTTCTTCATGAGATAAAACTTGATCACCCAACGGTGAAGCGCCAAACGGTAAGTCTTTTGCACCGGCGCCTGCCTCTACCTCTATCTGCTCTGACACCTTCTCCCCTGATTCTTGGCTTTGGGCTTCCTGATCTGCAACCTTGATGACAGGTTCTTGGCTTGAGTCACACAGCACAATTGCTTCAATGACACTGGAAAATTGATCCAAACTATCACCATTTTTGATTTTAACTAAATCATCTTTCAGATTACTCAGAATCTCGCTCATGTGTAGCTTGAGATCATCGGGGTAAGTATCCTTGTTCATAATTTTTTGTGTATCTTCAATCATATGTTCCAATTCAACAATGATTTGCTTCCTGCACTCAGACTCTTTATGCTTAAGCGTATCAAGCTCAGATGCTAGTTTTTCTTGGGAAATCGGTAACTGGGCTGCCTCTAAAATAACGCCCTTTTCATGCAAGGTAATTCTAATCGCCAAGTCCATCTGAGATTGACGTTTAAATAGATCAATTTCATTTTCCAAAGCTTTGTATGCGGAATCTATTTCTTTATCTTTATTATTTTCAAAATGCTCGAAAAATTCTTCCTCACTTGTTTCCGAAATTTCAATAATTCTCTCTAACTCGCGCTGCAAGGTAAGATCCAGTTTCTGTAGCCTATCCTTTAATTGATCAATTGGCATACCTTCCAACTTTTCAACCAAGGCTACTAAAAATTTATACTGCCGCTTTTGTGGCGCCTGCGAGGGCTTCAGTATTTCACGAATAGACTCCATACCCGAAGACAGTCGCGTAATCTGTCTAGCATACTTAATCAAATTCTCAATCGTTTTACGCTTGTGCTCAACACTGAGCAACTCTTCAGAATCAATATCAGACATATGCTTTATTCAACAGCCTTTATACTCAAAATAGCTAAGCCCAAACAACGAAACTTACAAGGCAAGCCTTCTCACTTTTAAGTATAATCAAAAGAAAAATGTTTTATTGACTATTTCAAGCTCTTAACAGAAATAAGGTAGATTACTTTTCAGCAGAGTTGGCTAAACCAAACCAAAACGCTAATTTCGAAAATAAAGTAGGCAACCCCTGTCTATCAAATGATGAAAAGCTCTGAGCCTGAATGTCTAAATGATCTACTTCGCGCAAATGCTGACGAATGCTAAACACTGCTTGATTCGCTCGATTACGTGTTAATTTATCTGCTTTGGACAAGAGCAATTGAACAGGTACTTTCTTATCCGCCAGCCAATCCAGCATTACCCGATCATACTTTTGAAAAGGGTGACGAATATCCATTAACCAAACAAGACCAACAAGAGACTTTCTTAGCGAAAAATAATCCTCTAGGTTTTCTCCCCATGCCCGCTGAGTCGCAATAGGCGCATTAGCAAAACCATAACCTGGTAAATCAACCAATCTACGAGAAGAATCTAATTCAAAAAAGTTGATCAACTGGGTTCTGCCAGGTGTTTTGGAGCTAAAGGCCAACTTCTTTTTTTGAGTTATTATATTAATAGCACTTGATTTCCCAGCATTCGATCTACCAACAAACGCAACCTCCTGGCCCTCATCCGCTGGATAGCTTTTAGAGTCCGCACAGCTCATCATAAAATGCGCATTATGCAATAGCCTTCCAACATCTGACGTATAGGTCTGATTCATAGATACCTCTGGTAAAACACTCAAGATTGATGTCAATTTGGGCGCTAACGAATCGTTTAGCAATCCAAGAAACGATAGTATATAATCCCCTTCGTTTAATTTAATAGGTTATTGACGTTAGAAAACACCGATTAATATAGCCCTGGTGAAATAAACACAATAACGAAGCCAATCTATTAACTGCTATTATTCATGCCTAAGGGAGAAGAACTGTATGAGCCACCTAGATGATTGTTCACGCCAGCAAAAGGTTACCCAAGCCACCTGTTTGGCCGTGTTAACACTCTTGTCAGCGTTAATCATTCAGCCCCTTCAAGCCGCAGACACTAGCCACGCTGAAATACCTGCTGTGAAGCCCGCCTCGGAGCCAATGGGCGATTTAAAGCAAGGGGAGTCGAAAGCTGCCGTTTGCGTTGCCTGCCATGGAAACCAAGGAAACAGCACCATATCGTCATTTCCGAAGCTCAGCGGCCAATCTGAAAAATACCTATACAAGCAATTGAAAGATATGAAATTACCGCAAGACAACCCACATGCTAGGATTGTACCTGAAATGACGGCCATAGTATCAAGTATGGACGATACAACAATGAAAGATCTTGCCACTTATTTTGCCGCACAAACCACCACCCTTGAAGGGGTCGACCCAGAGTTAAAAGCGCTAGGTGAAAAAATATACAGAAGTGGCAATAAAGAAACTGGCGTACCAGCCTGTATAGCATGCCACGGTGCCACTGGACAGGGGGTACCTGAAGCTGGCTTCCCTGCACTGAGCGGACAGCACGCGGCCTATACGGAAGCACAACTTAAAGCATTTCGTGCAGCAGGCAGAGAAGACTTAAATGCACCCAAGTACCGCACCAATGACGGTGAAACCATGATGATGAGAAAAGCAGTTAAAGGTTTATCAGACAAAGAGATACAAGCCGTATCAAATTACGTTTCTGGTCTATACTAGAGCTAAGCTATTGGATAAATAGCAACCAGATTTAGCGGAACCATGCTGCAGTAAAAGCAAAATGCCTTTAATCAAGATCGCGCAAAAAAGCCTTGAGGTTGCTGACCAATTTACGGAAAAATGGTTAGCATCTCAAAAATGGTGGCTAGGTACACCTAAGCCAAAGCAAATTCACTACCCCACCAGCCAAACATTGCCTAACCAAACCTTAAACCTGGTTAGCTTTAACATGCAGGCCGGTTTAAATACACAAGCCTATAAAGACTACCTGACTCACGGCTGGAAACAGTTCTTGCCAACAAAGCCAGATTTCAAACATCTGAATGAAATCACCCAAATGATTTCACCATATGACTTTATTGCCCTTCAAGAAGTAGATGGCGGCAGCATTCGTAGCGGCTTCGTAAACCACCTTTCGTATTTTGCACGACAAGGGTCTTTTGATTTCAACCACCAGCAGCTCAACAGAAATTTGGGTCGTTGGGGACAATTTTCAAATGGTGTACTATCGCGATTTGCGCCTTATGTGATAGAAGACCACCATTTGCCTGGCATACCCGGCAGAGGAGCGATCGTTGCCAAATTTGGGCACGCCGAGAACCCTCTCGTGATTGTCAGTATGCACCTAGCTCTAGGAGAACGTAGCCGTCATCGACAGCTTGATTATGTCAAATCTTTGATTGGCGACCATAAGCACGTAATCTTAATGGGGGACCTAAATTGCAATACTGAACAACTTTCCAAAACACCCTTGAAAGATATTGACCTGAGCCATGCCGGGACAGACCTACATACTTACCCTAGCTGGTCCCCAAAGAAAAATATCGACCACATTTTAGTCTCTAGCTCCATCGAAGTACTAGATACCAAAGTGTTAGATTACAATTTATCAGACCACAGACCTATTAGCATGAGCATCAGATTACCTGATGAAGTGATCAACAGTCAGTCAGCTTGATATTTAAGACATGCGTTCCAACGCCTGGCTAAAGCAATGCTTAACATCAGGATCATCATTTTTTAATTGAGCGATGTCTGTATTGGCTCCCTTTTCTAAAAAGGCCACAAACATGTTAACGAGACCTTCTTTGGTAATACCGCCTCTGACTTTAAGCAGGTCAGCACCCTCCTCTGCAAGCAACTGCATGGGAGTTTTATTACCACCATTTTCATTATTCTTTTGTGCATGATTTGCCCCACCGTCTAACAAAACACTGATTAGATCCTGATCACACCTTTCACAGGCTGCATGCAATGGCGTATCCCCAAACTGATTCGAGGGTAGATTAATGGTAGATTTCACGCTGTCTATCTTCAACATCTCCCTGACTAAGTAACCTGAGTTTTCATTCCCGACTGCCCACAATAGAGGTTTCTCTTGGTCTTCGGGAATAAGCCGAGGATCGGCACCACTCCTTAATAAAAAGAGCGCAATCTGATCTTTATCACCCTCCATTGCAAGCATTAGAGGAGTATCACCATCCTTGTTGGCCTGATTCAAAAAATTTAACTTATGAATCGAAGACTGGGGTAAACTTTTTATTATTTTATTCATCTTAGCTATGTTTACACGAGCTTTAGCTGCGCTCTTTTCGCTCTCCACTTCCGCATCAACTTCTTCATCGCTTTCGCCTCCGACGTTACTCACATCTGCTATCAGCAAATGCAGCAAGTTATCGCCATATTCATCTTGTATAGTCCCAACCGGAGCGTCTACTTTCGCCTCACTGACAGTCTCCATAGGCGCTTTTGCCTCAGACAAACTAGAAGCAAAGCTTGACGATGACTCACTACAAACAGCAAGCATGGGTCGCTTAGCTGGTTCTTGTGGTGTTTCCTCACCTTTTCTCTTATGTTCTTCTCCTGAATAAGAAGTTCCAGACACTCCAGACATCATTTCTTTTACTACCTCTTTCTTGACTGATTGACCTAACAACACCGCTTAAAAAACCATCAAGCTGGCGTTATAAAATCACAAGAGCGAGCTCAAAGCAAGACCTAATTCATTATATGCGTTACGACAGCAAAGATAATATTCAGACATCATTGCCAGCGCTAGCTGAGTGACGATACCTGACCACCCTTTCAGCACTAAGAGCCAAGTAACCTAAACCTGTTTGCCATTTAATTTACAGACTGATCAAATATTCTCGATAGAAAACTTTATCTTCGGCCAGCAAAATTCTATAGTATCACCTTTATTTTTAGCCCAGCTTTAGAGACTTTTTGTGAACAAACACCAATTAGATTTTTTTGTAGGCCAAAGATACACTAGCCATACAGAACCCAACCTAGGCCTAGGTATCGTCACAGAACTGGACGGAAGACAGGTCATTATCAGCTTTCCTGCAGCCGGGGAGACCCGAGCCTATGCAATGCGCAATGCGCCTCTGAGTAGAATACAATATCAAGTAAAAGACTGGATAAAGTCCAATGACGGCATCGAAATCTGCGTTAAATCCATCAAAGAAGAGAACAATATCTCACACTACACTGGAACCACATCATCAGGGGAACAAAAATCAATTGCAGAGTGGGAGCTAGACCCCTTTGTAGAATTTATTTCACCTGAGACCAGACTATTTAACGGTCAACTAGACCACCCAGCTGACAACCGACTCAGAATCGAAACACTCTGCAAAGCAAATGAACTACAAGGAAAAGAAATAAGAGGGCTACTCGGGTCACGCACTCAACTACTGCCACATCAAATCTATATCGCTCATGAAGTGTCCAAAAGACAAGCGCCGAGAGTCCTACTTGCTGACGAAGTTGGGCTAGGCAAGACCATTGAAGCAGGCATGATATTACATCATCAGATTTTTTCTGGCGCCACTAAACGAGCCTTGGTGATTGTACCCAATGCACTGATCCATCAATGGCTCGTGGAAATGCTACGCAGGTTTAACCTGAAGTTCTCAATTTTTGACCAGTCGCGCTTCGATGCATTGAAAATCAACCAGAAATAGCAAAGCAAGCATGCGAGGTCAATTGGGATCTCATGATTGTGGATGAAGCACACCATTTGACTTGGTCTCCTGAAGCGCCAAGTAAAGCTTACGACTTGATCAAACACTTAACTACTCAATCCACAGGCGTATTATTGCTAACGGCAACACCTGAACAAGGCGGTATTGAAGGCCACTTTGCTCGGCTACACCTGCTAGACCCCGCAAGGTTTCACAGCTTAGATGCATTTCAAGCAGAGGACAATCAATACAGCCAAATAAGATCCATTGTTAAGACATTGCTTGAAACGCCAAAAAATGAAACAGTGCAACTCAACAAGGAAGACATAGCACTACTGATAGAGACCATAGGTGATACTGTAACCGGCACATTCGAAACTTATGATCAGCGCTTAATAGCAATAGAAAGCATTCTGGATATTCATGGCCCTGGCCGTGAAGTATTTCGAAATACACGAAAAAGTACCGCTGGCTTCCCAAGAAGGCTCACTCACACCTATCCACTTGCTTTACCAAGCGAGTATCAAAACCTAAATGGCACAGCGTCTCTCACGCCCGAATACCATTGTAACAAACAAGAATGGCCACACTTCGACACACGAATCGAATGGCTTGTCGGTTGGTTGAAACAAAACAAGCAAACTAAATGCTTGCTGATCTGCCATGAGAACAACACAGCGATAGAAATAGACAAGTATCTTAACCTTCGAGCAGGTATTCGTAGCACTGCATTTTATGAGGGACTGTCCATCATAGAGCGTGATCGCGCAGCTGCTTATTTTTCTGACGAAGAGTGCGGTGCACAAATCTTGGTCTGCTCCGAAATTGGTAGTGAGGGCAGAAACTTCCAGTTTTTACAAGACCTGATCCTATTCGACCTACCAATGAACCCAGACCTCCTAGAGCAAAGGATAGGTCGCCTAGACCGAATAGGACAGAAGGATACAATCAACATCCATGTGCCATACTTTGAACATTCTGCCCAGTCCATCCTACTTGACTGGTACCATAAAGGACTTCAACAATTTGATCATAGTTTTTCAGCAGGCTATATAGTATTTCAATCCTTCTCATCAAGGCTTGAAGATGCATTCGATCGCCCCGAAGACAAAGCTTTGATAGACAACCTCATCAAAGACACCATGGCTGCTAAACAAGAACTCAGCCAACACCGAGAGTCGGGTCGGGATGCTTTACTGGAACTCAATTCCTGTCGCACACATATCGCAACATCTTTAATTGAACAGATACGAACAGAAGAGTCCGACCAAAATATTCAAGATTACTTATGCCTCGCATTTGATCGTTATGGGGTAAACTATGAAACACACTCAGATGACACCTTAATACTTTCGGCTGGTGACGATTTAAGAATCGACCATTTCCCAGGCTTAGACCCAGATGGCATGACGGTCACCTTTAATCGAGAGCGCGCACTCACGCGTGAAGATTTCCAGTTTCTGACTTGGGAGCACCCTTTAGTATCCGGTGTAATGGAAATGGTGCTGACCTCCGAATTCGGAAACGCTTGCGTTGCAACCTTGCCTATTAAAAAGCTACCAGCCGGTAGTTTATTCCTAGAAGTCTGGTACAGCGTCACTTGCAGTGCACCTAAAGCACTACAAATAGACCAATACCTGCCCATAACCCCTACACGTTTTTTAATTGATGCAACGGGCAAAGACCTCACCAAAGCACTAGCCTATGATAAATTGAATGCTATTTGCCAACCTATTAAAAAAGATATTGCTCGTACAATCATACAAAGAGCGCGATCAACCATAGAGTTTATGCTACAGGTCGCCCATGAAATGATGGAAAGCAGGCTGCCTGATTACAAGGCCTCAGCAAGTAAAAAAGCTGAAAGCTATTTAAATAAAGAGCTGTATCGACTGCAAAGCTTATCAAAAGTGAACAAAAGTATTCGCCCCGAAAACATCGAGTATATTGAGAGAAAGAAAACAACATGCCTCAATGCAATTGAACATGCTCAACTAAACCTCCAAGGCTTAAAGCTGATGATGACCACAGATTAGCACTAGCAAGCCTAGCGCTGGCTATGCACGGGAAGCAAATGACACTCACACAGTTAAGATATATCATTGCACTGGATGACTTTAAAAATTTTGCCACAGCTGCTGAGCACTGCTTTGTCGCTCAACCAACCTTGAGTTTACAGGTCAAGAAACTCGAACAAACACTCAATATTGAACTGTTTGACCGAAGCAAAACACCGCTAGTGACCACCCCAAAAGGTGAAGACTTCATCTGCCAAGCACGACAAGTGATGCAGGAAGTTGAAAAGCTCAACATGCTTTCTGACAATCAATCAACAGCCGTCCATACAAACCTAACCCTAGCTATTATACCAACTGTGGCCTGTTACCTGATGGCACCACTAGTATCCTATTTGGAAAAAAACCACCCCGAAATTAATCTCTGGATCAAAGAGCTGCCAACCTCCCAAATCATTACCCAGGTAGAACAAAACAAGATAGATATTGGCATCGTTGCATTGCCCTTGAGAGTAAAGCATCTACAAGAAACAACGCTCTATTATGAACCCCTGGTGGTACATAGCAC
>JAYPYM010000063.1:0-2246 GCA_038135915.1 Gammaproteobacteria bacterium | reverse complement strand
CAAAAAACTACATATCAATCGATGCTCTAAAAGCCTTTCCCATCCTATTATTGGGTGACGACCACTGCTTTAGAAACCAATCGATGAAAATCTGTGGCCATGCGGCTAAATCTCAAACAGAATGTTACAGCCTGGAAACCATCATTGAGCTCGTCAAGATAAAAAATGCAGCAACCCTCCTTCCACAAAGATATACTGAGCATAAATCATTAGCTTGTGTTTCATTCAAAAACCCAAAGCCCGCTCGAAATGTCGGCTTCATTACGAAAAAAAACTTTTTTAAGCCAAGCCTTGCAAAAATCCTTGAGCATGCCATCCAGGCGCTCATGCCTCGCAGTTACTTTTCAAAATCTAATAAAAAACTATTAAGTGTTGAGCTAAATCACTAATACTCACCATCATTTATATTATAAATATCCTGATTTAAAATATTTAATTTACACTAGCCTCCCTCTGTTGCAAACTTAAGGCATAAGAT
The DNA here is from genome assembly GCA_038135915.1 of Gammaproteobacteria bacterium. Classification (GTDB taxonomy): domain Bacteria; phylum Pseudomonadota; class Gammaproteobacteria; order Pseudomonadales; family UBA6940; genus JAYPYM01. Next base: position 1,768 of record JAYPYM010000063.1, on the reverse strand, counting down.
GTTTCATCAACCACTAAAACTTTTAGGAGAACCTGAAATATGGCACTTATCAACAAACCTATCCCTGAATTCACCGCTCAAGCCTATCATAACGGCGAGTTCAAAGAGATCTCAACGGCAGACGTAAAAGGCAAGTGGTCTATCTTTTTGTTCTACCCAGCCGATTTCACCTTCGTTTGCCCAACCGAATTAGGCGATATGGCAGATCAATACGAAACATTACAAGGCCTGGATGTAGAGGTTTATGCTGTTTCTACGGACACACACTTTGTTCACAAAGCATGGCACGATGCAAGTGAAACTATACAAAAAATCAAATACCCAATGATTGGAGACCCTACTGGCAGTATCACCAGAGGATTTGACGTTATGATAGAAGAAGAAGCGCTCGCACTAAGAGGCACCTTCTTAGCAAACCCTGAAGGCATCATTAAAGTTGCTGAAGTTCATGATCTGGGCATTGGTCGTTCAGCAAAAGATATGGTGAGAAAAGTCAAAGCTGCTCAGTACGTTGCCACTCATGATGGTGAAGTCTGCCCAGCAGCATGGGAAGAAGACCAACCAACATTAACACCCAGCTTAGACCTAGTTGGAAAAATCTAAGCACATATAACCAGAGAGAATCAGTTGAATCTATTTCTCTCTGGTCACTTCAGTATATGAATTAAAAAAACGGAGAGCCCAAACATGTTAGATAAAAAATTAATAGAGACTGTAAAAACATACGCAGCACAAATGACAAACCGGGTGACCCTAGCTGTAAACCAAGGAGAACACCCAAAAAGATCAGAATTGATGGACATGCTCCAAAGCATTGCAGATACAAGTGAAAACATCAGCCTGAACGAAGAAACACTACCAGCATTACGCAGCCCAATCAGTTTTAAGATATACAGAGAAGATCAAGATACAGGTATCATATTTTCTGGTATTCCAGGTGGCCATGAATTTAGTTCACTGATGCTTGCTATTTTACAGGCCGGCGGCGTTCCTCTAAAGCTGGACCCAGATATTCAAGCACTCATTCGCTCTATTCGTGAGCCGTTAAAGTTTGAGACAGCAGTTTCCTTGAGCTGTCATAATTGCCCAGAAGTGGTCCAAGCTTTAAATCAGTTTGCATTATTAAACGACCAGATCAGTAGCGAAATGATAGAAGGCAGCGCATTTCAAACATGGATAGATGAAAATAATATACAGGGCGTACCCGCCGTATTTTTGAACGGGAAAAGCCTAGCAAATGGCAAAATTGAAATTGCGGCGATGGTTGAAAAACTATCCTCATATTTCACCTTAACTGAATCAGACCAGGTTACCCCGACAGACGAAACCATTCAAGACGTTGTGGTCGTAGGCGGTGGACCAGCAGGTGTATCATCAGCAATTTATGCGGCCAGAAAAGGTTTAAAGGTGACACTAGTTGCGGAACGCTTCGGCGGACAAGTGAAAGACACCATGGGCATAGAAAACCTCATCTCTGTACCTACCACCACTGGACCAGAATTAACAGCTGCTTTGAGGACTCACCTTGAAGCCTATGATGTGATCACCAAGGAGCACCTTCAAGTCAGTGAAATCGTGCCCGGAAAGCCAACGATAGTAAAGCTCTCCTCAGGAAAAGAAATACATACCAAAACGCTAATCATAGCAACAGGTGCTAAATGGAGAGAACTGGGTATCCCTGGCGAGAAAGAAAACATTGGTCAAGGAGTCGCATACTGCCCTCATTGCGATGGCCCCTTCTTCAAAGGAAAAGATGTGGCTGTGATAG
>JAYPYM010000062.1:17506-19013 GCA_038135915.1 Gammaproteobacteria bacterium | reverse complement strand
CCTTTAAGCATCAATCTCATATTGATTTGTCTATTTTAAGTAAAGTACGGTAGCAACTTATAGGGTGGGATGATAGATTATAAGCATCATGCTGTCTGCGTTCACAGGCAGTCGGTCTCCAACTTGAGTTCATGCTATAGGGGGGGGTTATGGTAATAATAACTAAAAATATTTCAGAACAAGATAACGATATATCCAGTCAACTCAGTCATCCCTTTAAAAGCTATTTTTTCAAAAAAATGGTGATGAGTGGTATAGGCCATAAGCAGCCATGCTTCACTTATTTACCTACTTTTTCAGCTATGCTGCTGTTCTTGTTTCTGTTGTTCTCACCGGTTGCTGGCTATACGGTTGAATCCATTAAGGTGGGCGTGTTGCATTCATTAACGGGCCCCATGGCATCCAAGGAAAAGGTGCTAAAAGATACATTGCTCATGTTAATAGATGAAGTGAATAAAAAAGGCGGCATCTTAGGCAAACGCCTGGTTCCCGTTGTAGTGGACCCAGCATCAAAACCCGCGCTATTTGAAGAAAAAGCACGTCAGTTAATGGAAGATGAGCGAGTGGATGTTATTTTTGGCTGTTGGGATTCGGCTGCTCGAAAAGCGGTTTTGCCCGTGCTTGAAGAACTCAATGGGCTTTTATTTTATCCAGCGCGACATGAGGGTCAAGAGTCGTCGAAATATGTGTTTTATACTGGTGGTGTTCCGAATCAGCAAGCAATTCCAGCAGTGTCCTATTTAATGAATGAGGTCGGCGTGCAACGCTGGGTGTTAATAGGTTCGAATGCACTTTACCCCCGAACTATTAATAAAATTTTATCCTTGTATCTAAAAGGTCAGGGTGTCTCTAGTCGGGTTTCGACAAGCTGGCAATAAAATCGCGATCATCGCTAATATTCTCGGCAATACGAGTATTGGCTTTTATCGTGAACTTGCAAGACAGGGGTTGATGACCGAAGATATTCCAGTCGTTGCTTTTTCCATTGGTGAAAATGACTTATATGGTGTCGATGTTAAACCTTTGGTGGGTCAACTTGCAGTCTGGAATTATTTTATGAGTGTTGACGCTGAAGCCAATGACAGGTTTAAAGAAATGTGGCTAAGTTACACAAAAGATCAACCACCTGTCATTAATGATCCCATGGAGGCTACTTACATCGGTTTCAGTATGTGGATTAATGCAGTGCGTAAAGCAAGAACCACACGCATCAAACAGGTAAGGGCAGCCATGTACGGCATTGAGGTGGTGCTGGCCAATGGCGAAGTCATGCGTACCGGCATGGGCGCCGTGCCCGGCAGCAAGACCTGGCAGGATTACAAGTACGGTTTTGGTCCCGATCCCTCGCAACTGTTCCCGCAGGGGAATTTTGGCATCGTCACCAAGATGGGTGTACGCCTGATGCCGCAGCCCGAACATTACCGCACGGCGATGGTTACGGTCCCCAAACGCCGCGACCTGGTGGAGCTGGTGAACAGCGTCAATTACATGGTGGATCTGTTTATGG
>JAYPYM010000062.1:6169-17496 GCA_038135915.1 Gammaproteobacteria bacterium | reverse complement strand
GTGACAAATTTAACCGGCGGTACGGCAAAAATGTTGCCAAATCACCATATCACCAAACCTGCATTTATCGGTGAAATACAAGGTGACGGTAAGATTAAGGTCCGTTGGTCAAGTGAGCAAAGCATACCGGGAGATGCCTGGGCAGATGACTTGCCAGGTGGTGAATACCTCATATCAAATTGGCAAGATGAAAAGATAGATTGTGGTAAATTTAATACAAAAACGAATACTTGTAATCGGTGGCCTTATCAACGCTAGATGAAGGCGTATCTGTTTTGTATTCGTTAAAGAAGTAAGGGTCGATTGATTCTTGGGTATCAGTTAAAGAAGAGAGGAAGGAACGCGTGAATTTAGACAGCTGGATAGAAATAACTCAAGCAGTGGGTGGCAAACCAGAGATGAAAGATGAGATTTTTTCACAGCAACAGGTCAGTGATGCGCTGGAGTTGATTCTTACCGAATCGAGTATGTGTGAGGCTGTACACTATTGTATTCACAAAAAACCAGGCCACGGATTATTATTAAACGTTCTAAAACGTATTAGACCCTATGGTGCGATGAAAGAATGTTTTGAAATATTTCATACGGATGCTGATTACACCAATAAGAAAAGTGCAATTCAACTTTTGGTTGAATTAGCCGATCGGCGTGTCATGGGCTGGGTGCCGGAATTGCTTGCCTACGATGATTTTAACATCCAAGTGTTAGCAATGAACATATTAGATAAATTGTATGAGGCCCGCTTGGTAACAGAAGACGAAATCGTACCCATATTAAAAGATGCAGAAACACATGTGAACGTTGGCGTTAGAGATGCAGTGAAGAAGATTGAGTATTGTATTTGGGAGGTATTGAAGAGTCGCGAGTTTGTGAACAAGCTTGAGCGGGAGTAAGGCTCAACGATCTATAATAGCTAGCTTAATCTGTATCCGTCGACACATTTTTGTTGAATGCTAAAATAATACTAAAATGCAGTGTTTTCTTATGGTTTCTTTTTTTCAAAGTGATTACTTTTATGCATAGAATGTTTTTTCTTCTAGTTAGCCTCAGTATTTTTGCTTGTCCTGCCTCCTTTGCAGAAATTTATAAGTATCAGGACGCAAGCGGCAAGTGGCGCTTCACTGATAAGAAACCAGTTGCCAGTAAAGCTCAAAATATTGAAACGCTCGAACAAGCCAATAAAGATACCAAAGAACAAACAGGAGACAATACTGATGCGAAGGATCTGGCAACTGTTTTAAACGAAAAGTATCAGCCGGAAAAGCCAATAGAGAAAAGTTCGTTAGCCGTTGTGAAAATAGAAACTGTTATGGGTACGGGGTCTGGATTTTTTATTTCTGAAGACGGTTATATTGTGACGAATCTCCATGTGATTCGACCCACTAAAGCATCAGGTGAAAAAACAAAAAAGATGTTGGCTGGCATGAAAGGGCAATTAGACAAAGATGAGGTAGAGCTGACTAGATGGAAAAGTATTCTTAAGAAAGAAGAGGCTCGATTAAAAAGATTTAAGAAGTCGATTGATGGTTTGGCTAAAAAAGAACGAGCTGAACATATGCAAGAGTACAAAGATGATAAGAAGGACTTTGAATATAACAAGAAAAAGATTGCTAACTTTTCAAAAGTACATAAAGAGAGACAGCGTGAATATGAATCCATTCGACGAGATTACAATATCATGAGCTCTGCTTCTAGTGTTTCAAAGCAATTTAAAATTTATCTAAAAGATAATACCAAGCTGATTGCGAAGCTGGTTAAGGTGAGCAAGACTTATGATTTAGCTTTGTTAAAACTCGACGGATATAAAGTACCCCACATTGAAATAGAAAAAGAAAATAATTATCAACAAGGTATGCAGGTGTATGCAATTGGGTCACCATTGGGTATGGCCGATCATATGACATCTGGTATCATCACAAATGTTCAAAAAGCTAAGCTGATTTATGATGCAAAGATATTACCAGGCAATAGTGGTGGTCCTTTGGTGAATACTGAAGGGCAGGTCTTGGGTGTGACCACACAAAAAATTGCAAAAGGTAGTGTGATGAACGACGGCTTTGGTGTCGCTATCAGCGCTAAAGCGCTGAAAGAAGAGTTAAAGCTGCTTAAGCCATGAAGACAAGCTGGTCTTGTTCCAAATGTGTTTGCTATCAAATTAACTAGCAAACTTTAAAATAGAAAGCGGCGCTATTTTCACTAAGTGACGGAAGGCTTTCCAAGGCCATTCAGGTACGAAAGCATTATCCACTTCTTTTTCAATTGCCTTGATGATGGACTTAACACCCGCTGGCGTGTCCACGATCAGTGGTGTTTTTTCAGTCTTTGCGTTCATTTCGGTTCGAATAAATCCAGGATGAATGGTGGTGACTTTAATCGGGGTGCCGAGAAGGTCAACTCTTATCCCTTCACTGAGTGTGGTTAATGCAGACTTTGAAGCAGCGTATACGGTCAGGGATCGTCTGAAACCACGCAATGCACTGATAGAAGAAATGGTGACCAGGTGCCCGTGATTCTGTTCGCGAAAGATTTCAATGGCTGCCTCACATTGTGCCAGGGCAGAGGTGAAGTTAGTAACAGCAGTTTTCTTGTTTTCGTCAAACAGGCCCGTGCCGACAGAGCCACCTCTGGCAATACCTGCATTAACGATGATCCGATCGATAGTGCCTAAATCTTTTTTAAATGCTTGGAAGGTTTCAAATACCTGGGTGTGATTATTGACGTTCAGTTTTCGAATCGTTACGGTTACGTTCGGAAATTTTTCTTCTATTTCAGCTTTCAATTTTTCTAGATTCTTAATACGACGTGCACAAAGCGCAAGGTTTCGACCCTTTGCTGCAAACTGGAGCGCCATTTCTGCTCCTAAGCCTGAACTTGCACCGGTGATTAAAATATTTTGTCTTTTTTTCATAAAGGTGTCCGTGGTTGCGCGAGAATAAATGATATGAACGCCTATTCTAAACCTTTTTAGTATCATTGGCTATCTAATGCTCGGCTTTTCTTGAGCGACTCGGCTTGTGTCAATTGAGTGGCAGCCTAGTCATTTAAATTTAATAAAAGCTTAACCTACTAAATTTTTTTTTTAGTTATTCTTACTAGCATCCACGGGCGGCGTGAAAAATGGGTGTTGCGCTATTCATGGTGTTTAACAAATATTGATCAGGTTTGAGTCTTTGGCATTGTCTCTTACTGATTTTTCACTGTTGGGTCATTTTTCTTAACAAGAGGAATAAAAGATGAAATTTAAGGCAATGGTAGCTGCAATTTCTATGGCTGTTGCAGGAAGCGCGAATGCTGCATGGGACTACGGTAAAACCAGCGGATTTACTGACACAGATGCAAATGGAGAGTTGTTACTGGTTGTATGGGATTCGGATGCGACGAACAAGGTATCAGCGGTACAAGATTTGGGTGTTCGCTTTGATGATTTCTACGGCAATCACTTTGTTGGTGGCGCAAATGGTACTTGGGCTTTGTCTCAAGAGTTAATGTCTGTGTTCGGTGGTGCTACTGGCGCGAATAATCGTTACTCACTATTTGCCGGTAATAGTGGTGTATTTGAAGCCAATAACGGTATTTTATTCACCGCCAATGCCGCAGAGGATATCAAAAACCTTCAGTACAATAATATTTTATCGAAAGTGCAAAGTAACGTTGTCACAGCTGTTAACAAGGGCGATGAAAACTTTGCAGAAAATAATACTTTAACCAGTGATCCTAATGTGAATCCAGATGATTATGCCGGGGACTTTTATGGCCCTAACATTTCATCTTCTGTGCCCTTCGATACATCTGCTGGTGTGAGTGAGACCTTAGGTGCAGCTTTCTACGCGGTTACTAGCGGTGATCCAAACGCATTTATCACGCCAGAACTATCGAATGGTTTCTTTGAGCTTGATTTGAGTGGTGGCAACTTAGAGTATAAGCCTGTTCCTTTGCCTGCAGCGGCTTGGTTGCTGATCTCTGGATTGTTCGGTTTTGGTGTGGTTTCAAGAAGAAAGTCTGCTTAATTCACAGATACTCATTATTTTTAAGTCTTTTCATTAATTTACGGAGCATCATATGACATTTCTAAATCGTAAGCTTATCTTAGCTGCTGTTACATTTGCTGCTGCTGCAAACGTATCTGCAATCGATTTGCTGGGTGGTGATACGCCTGACGTGACGATCACTATTTCCGGAGCAACAGCCTCTGATAAGTCTTTGAGAACCTTGGTTTCTACGCTTTGTTCAGGTAGTGTACAGCAATTTACTGACCGCTGTGGTGATGATGTTGGTGATTCTGACCCTACTACCTGTGCTGACAGTGGACCAAAACTCCCCGGTAAGTCTTACTCAGCTTATTTCTGTGAGATGGATACTGCTAGTGCCGGTATCTCCTCTACTAAGAAGGTGCTAATTCGTAAGCGTTCTACCGGTGGGTCTTTCTGGGGTACTGTACCTGTTGCAACTGCTCAGTCTGATGTCCAGCAAATGGTATTGGATAACAGTAATTGTAAAGCGACTGCTACGCCTGGTGTAGTAAAGTGTGATAAAAACGTCACCGAAGATACTACTTCAGATGCTGGGATCTCTGATGAAGAGCCAGGTTTATTTACTGGCCCTAACATTGGTAGCACAGGCGTTGGTATGACTAAGACTTTAGAGCAGTTATTGGATGCAGATTCAATTGCAGCTTTAACTTTTGGTGTTCCTGTTACAAACAACCTCTATGTCGCACTTCAAAAAGCTCAGGGTTTAAATGCAGATCTTGATGGTGATGGTGCTGAAGAGGCGCAAAATGAATCCGCTTCTGTAGCGGATATTCGTGACAACATGCCTTCTTTGTCTACGTCTCAAATTGCAGCACTTTTCAAGGGTAGTATTGGTAGTTGGGATTCTGTCTTTGTTAAAGATCCTACAGATGGTGCTCAGAAGAAGCTCAAAGATGTTATTGGTGTCTCAGCGCCAAGCAATGACATTGTAGCTGTTTGTCGACGTGTTAATGGCTCTGGCACACAAGCACAGTTGAATGCTTTGTTCTTGAACTCACCTTGCTCAGCTTCTGCTGCAGATCCAGCCGCTGACAACACCCAATGTACGACTGATAAGGGTGAAGAAGCACCGGGTAGTGGCGGTCTATGTGCGGGCGATGTCCCTGGCCTACCTTACACTGAAACATTCTTAGTGCCTTCCTTGGCGCCAATGATTCATGCTAACAGTGGATCTGGTGATGTGACTGAGTGCTTAGATCAACTAAACGATGGCAACTTTTGGGCAGTTGGTGTTCAGTCTACTGAGAAAACTTCTTCTAAGTGGGCTTTCGTAAAAATCGATGGTGTTGAGCCGACGTTAGAGCAGGTGGCAAATGGTCGATACAGAGACTGGGCTGCTACTTCTTTTCAATGGAGAAAAGGTGAGCCTACTGGTGACAAACTAGTTATTCTTCAGAAATTGAGGACAGACCTCGGTAAGCCCGAAATTCTGGATGCGCTAAACATCGATCAACCATTTGGTCGTACAAACTGGTTAGCGAACGGTACTGCTGCTACTTCTAGGCCTTTCGATCCAGCTAAACCCGTTATGCAATATGAGCGGTTAGGTGGCACTTGTGATCCTCAAACTGCAGTAGGTTCAACAGACTTCAGTCTTTAGACTGAATGCTTAATGAGCGAATGAATAAACCGGCCCCAATTGGGGCCGGTGTTGTCTTAAAAGTGAAACATTTATCGCGTTAAATAATTTTGCTTTTGAATTACGTTTAGCTTTCAAATGAATAGTTAGGTTAGATACGGCCTGTTCGAATATGCGTCTGAGAATTTTCTTCAGTGACTTTAAAATTGATATGAAGCTGTTATCAGGTGTGAACCGCAGATTACTGTTTACAGTGTTGCTCCACTTAGCGATGTTGCAGTCTAATGTTGCCTACTCTGAAAAACCCAGTTCAAACACTGGGGACAAAGAAGCGCTAGTGGCACAGCAAACAGCATCAGAGGCGAAAAAGCCAGCGTTTAATATTTGGGAATACGAAGTAACAGGAAATACACTTTTAACGACTAAACAGATTGAGATGGCCTTATTTCCTTTCATGGGGACAGAAAAAAACCTGGATACCATTCAAGAGGCCACGCAAAGTTTAGAAGAGATCTATCGGTTTCAGGGCTTTCCAACTGTAAGAGTGGGTATACCACCGCAAGATATTGTAGCGGGTAAAGTAAAGCTGGAGGTCATTGAAGGCCGTGTCTCTCGCTTAAGGGTCACAGGTAGCGATTATTACTCCCTCAGTAAAATCAAGAATCAGATTTCATCCGTTGGTCTCGGTGAGCCAATGCATGCGCCGAGTTTACAGGCCGATATTACACAACTGAACGCTCAGTCCAGTAAATTGCGAGTCACTCCTGTGCTCAAGCCAGGAAAGGCGCCTGGCACATTCGAAGTAGATCTTCGTGTTAAAGATGAATTGCCCGTACAGGCGGGTTTAGAGACCAGCAATAATAATTCAAAGAACACGACAAGAGCGAGAATGAATCTGAGTTTAGGTTATGATAATCTTTGGCAGTCTGGGCATTCCTGGTCGTTGCAATACCAGACGTCACCTGAGTCGAGCGATGAAGTAAAGGTGTTTTCTACTACCTATATTTTACCCATTTCAAATTTTGATAGTCGGCTGGCGCTCTATGCTGTGCATACCGACAGTGAAGTATCCAGCCTAAGTGATGTAGCTGTAATAGGTCGAGGTAATATTTACGGGTTTCGATATGTAAAGCCATTGGGATCTTCTAGAAGTGTCATGCACTCACTCTCTTTGGGTATTGATTATAAAGATTTTGATGAAAATATCGAGCTACTGGGTGCCGACACTAGTATTGATACGCCCATTGATTACTCTATTTTTACTGGTATTTACAATTTATCCAAGCATAGTAAAAGATCCTCAACAAAGTATGGTATCAGCGGGACTTTGGGTTTGAGAGGTTTGTTTTCTACTGCAGAGGAAGATAAGTTTAACGACAAACGACGATCTGCTAAGCCTAATTTTTTTTACTTACAAGCAAAGATAAATCGACAAGATCGTTTAGACCAAGATTGGCGTATTAACACTCGTTTAAAAATGCAACTCGCAGATTCATCGCTCATTAGTAACGAGCAATTTAGTGCAGGTGGCCAGACAAGTGTACGCGGATATTTCGAGAGTCAGAATCTAGGCGATCATGGTGTCATTAGTTCCTTTGCTTTAGAGTCGCCAAACTTTGGAGCCAAGTTGTCTAAGTCTATTTCTAGTGCGCGTTTGGAGTTATTTGTCGATAGTGCTTATCTTGCCGTAAAGGATGCAGCGTCTGAGCAAGAAGATGAGTTCGGGTTATGGAGTGTTGGTTTAGGCACGCAATGGCAGGTTGGAAAACGTTTTAATTTCGATCTAGATCTGGGTGTTCCAATGGAAGAAGCGGATGACATAGAACGGCATGATATTCGGGTTCATGCGAAACTTGGCTTACGCTTATGATTCATTGGTATAGCGATCTATAGGTCCTGTCAGTGATCGACATTTTAGATTGTTAATAAAGTTTTTTGTCATATGTATTAAACATATCCAGACTACTATTTTCTGGTTACTCAAGCTTACCCATCAGTTTGCTGAAGTTGCAATATTGAAATCAGAAATAGTTAAAGGGACGTTTTTCAGAGGTTGGAATTTTGGTATTATCAAAAAAATGGGTCATGCAGTGTTTGTTATTGTCGCTGGCTACGCCCGTTTCTTTTTCTCGTGCAGAACTGCCTGTGCCTAAGGGCGCTACGCCGTTTACACATGGTCAAGGATCTGTTTCTCAAACCGCCAATGAAATGCAAGTTCAGCAGTTGTCCGATAGAGCCGTGTTGGAATGGCAAAGCTTTAATATTGGCGAAGACAATGCAGTTCGTTTTCAGCAACCAGATAGCAGCTCGGTTTCTTTAAATAGAGTTTTTCAAGGTGCGCCGAGTGAAATTAGGGGAGCTTTGACAGCAAACGGTAACATTTATCTGATCAATCAAAATGGTATTCTGTTTACCGATACAGCGCAGATTAATGTAGGCGGCTTAGTTGCTTCGACTTTGGATATTGACGATGAACTAATCACCGAAAAATCCATTGGTCTAGCGATTGAAACTGGCAGTGGTGAAGCTGCGTTCGTGCTCAAGGATATTATTGGCGGTAAAAACCTTGATGCCCTGAGTGAAAATGAGTTGGCTGCATTAAAAAATGCTGAGATAAATATCGAACCAGGGGCAAAGCTGAGGGCTGCTGCTGGTGGCAGAATTCTTATCTTTGCCCCGGTGATCAAGCATGAAGGAGAGATAGAAACACCAGAAGGTCAAACCATTCTTGCTGCCAGTGAAGACGAAATTTATTTGGCTACCTCAACAGATCCAGACTTAAGAGGTTTGTTGGTGGAGGTTAAAACGGGTGGTGATGTCGAAAACCTCGGCTCTGTGGTTGCCGATAAAGGTAATATTACGCTGATGGGATTGGCGGTCAAACAATCTGGTACTTTAAAGGCTACTACCAGTGTTGATTTGAACGGCTCAATTCGATTATTGGCCCGCGACGGTGCGGAGGTGGAAACCTTTGATGCTACCAGTACTGCCGATTTAGACAGCCCTTTTTGGGGACCACTTGCTTTGTCTGATGACCCAGCAGTAGCGAGTGTTGACATTGTGAATGGTAAGAAAATTCCAGTGCCTACCAATTCAAAAGGTGGTGAGGTTATTTTTTCTGACGGGAGTGTGACAGAAATTGATTTGGCCTTTGAAGGTGGAAAATCTGCAGTGGATGACCAGGCACAACCAACATCTTTTATCGATGTAGTTGGCGAAAGTATTAGGCTTGAATCTGGCTCACAAGTTAAAGCAATGAGCGGGATCGTCAGCGTAACTGCGACACATGACCCCAGTATTAGCTCTGCAGGCCGTGTTCCCGATAATGACAATAATGGAAGTATCGTTGTGCTTGAGTCTGGCGCAAGGATTGATGTATCAGGTGCGGACACACAAAGACCAATGGCGCAAAACGTTTTGGAAGTTGAAATACGTGGTGACCAACTAAAGGACTCACCGTTGCAGCGTGATGGCGTGCTACAGGGTGAGACTATATATATTGATACACGCGACCTAGATACAGAGAATTTTGATTTCTTTGATATTTCAGGTGCGCAAGGTCAAGTCGCTCGTAATGTTGAAGAACGTAACGCCACAGGTGGGGCTGTGAATATCACCAGTGATGACTTAGTACGCTTTGAGCAAGGTAGTGTGATCGATGTGAGTGGTGGCGTCACTAGTTTCGATAGCGGTTATATTGAAGAGACTAGGTTGGTTAAGGGTAATCGTTCTTTCTCGATTCGTGAAGGTGATAAAAATGTAATTTATGATGCGGTATTAAATGAAAATGAATCCCTTGATAGCAAGTGGGGTATTATTCGTCGTTACCGTAGCCCCATTATAGGTGGTTCGCTAGGTAGTTTTGTTGAAGGCTTTAAAAGGGGAGAAAATGCGGGGCGCGTTTCTTTCAACCAGAACAGTTTACTGGCGGCTGGTGATGTGGTTGCTGATGTCCATGTTGGTTTAAATCAAATTAACAGTGCACCTTTCGGTGGTGAGCTTCGACTGGATTTCCGTGATTTCGGTGCTCAAAGTTTAACAATTGTTGGCACTCAAGCATTTGATGAGTATCTGTTTGGATTAACCCAGCAAACGTATGAAGAGCGCAATGCTGCTATCCGAGAAAAGGCCTTAATCTCTAGTGCGCTGTTTTCAAATTCCACTGACAGTTTTTATATTGGTGTTGATGGACCGGCTTTGGTGTCAGAAGGACTTGTCATGCAGCTTGATGGCGGTGGTAGGTGGGCATTGGAGGCGAATAGCATTGAATTTTCAGGCAAAATTGTCAATCCAGCAGGGGTGGTGTCTTTAAATGCACAAGATGCTCAGGATGCTAATGGGGTAGCGGACATTCTCTTAAGTACGGGCGCAGGTATAGATGTCAGTGGTGTGTGGGCGAATGACTATCTTGCGGTGGAAGCTCTAAATGCTAGGGGTCTAGACCCAAACAACGTATCATGGCTGCCCCGCCGTATCGACGGTGGAGATGTCAATATCAGTGCTAATGGTTCTTTAATAACCAGTGTAGGCAGTCGTATTCGAACTAATGCCAGTGCGGCTGTTGATCAGCTTGGTAACTTTAGCTATGGCCAGGGCGGTGATATTAGCCTTGCAGCTAGTAACTTCGAGGATGGCGGTGACTTAATTTTTGATGGTGAAGTTGAAAGCTTTGCGCTGGCTGGCAATCAAGGTGGTCAACTGAGCTTGTCTGGCCGTGGATTTTATATCGGTAACGAGTTGCCTACGACGCTTGAGATCATTGACCTTTTGACCCTTGATCTTGAGACCGAGTTGGTGCCTTCACCTGCAAGTCTTTGGGATCTTGTGAGCCCTGAAGCGCTATATGCGAAGGGTTTCAGTGCGCTTCAGATTCGTTCAGGGGTGAACGGTGTTTATTTTGCAGAAGGCACACAAGTATCTGTGCCGACGCAAATCAATACTTTGGTTGATAGAACCGCATTGTTCAATGAAGTCGAAACAGGTTCGGATATCAGTGATTGGACCGGCTTTATTGAAGCTACGGCCGATGATCAGTTGACATTCGATTTCTCTGTAGTTGCTGCTAAATCAAGACTAACTGCGTTAAGTCCTTTATATGCTGGAATCACCTTGGCCCAGGGGGCTAACATCAATTTACCCGCTGGCTCTCAACTAAATTTTACCAGTTTCAATAGTATTCAGCTTGACGGTTCTGTTCACGTGCCAGGTGGAGAGGTCTCACTCAATGTGGCTTCCTCAGACAATCGGTTCGATCCAAGTCAAGCAGTGCGCTTGGGTCCTGAAAGCCATGTCAATGTGAGTGGTGCTATCGCGTCTGGCTTGCCGAACGCAAGCGGTATTGAAGCCAGTTATCTGTATCCAGCTGGTACCATCAACATCAACGCTGCACCTGGTTATCTGCTTGGCCAGGCTGGATCTATGTTGCTTGCAGATGGTGTAGCTAAGACCGTGACCTACCAGGGTGCTAATGGAGAAGTGCAAACTGAGGCCGTCGCGCTACCAGGCGGCTCCATTAATATCTTAGTATCGGAAGGTCTCCTGTATGATGGCGGGTTTAGCTTAGAGTCCGCTATGCCAGGTGCCAAAGGCGGTCAGTTATTAGTAGAGATGTTAACCACACGGCCTCAGCTAAATGATAGGGGCCAAGTGAGTGGTACCGATATAGACTTTGATCCCACGATTCTAGTACGGTCGGAGGATAACCGTGATGTTGGAGA
>JAYPYM010000062.1:511-6159 GCA_038135915.1 Gammaproteobacteria bacterium | reverse complement strand
TCAGGTCCGTGGATATCGTTGAAGCCTTAGGAGAAAACGAGTTTCTTGATCGAGGTGTGGTATACCTCGACTTGAATCAGATTAGCCCTCAGTCATCCCCTTATGATGAGTTATCGTTGGCTGTTTCTAATTATCTTGATCTAGATAAACATACCAGAAACGCCAGTGTGGTATTTGACTACACCGGCAGCTTAGCTGCTCGTACGAGTATTCATATACATGCACCTCGCTTTAATACACCGACCATTGGTGCCGAAGTGACTGCGCCCTATGTTGTTCTAGGTACAAGGGAAACGACCCCAGATCAAGTGAGTGAGTTTGTTGCCAGTGACGCTGGTGGAGGCACCTTTGCTGTTGTATCTGAACTGATAGATTTGCTCGGCAGTACCTTATTTCCTGAATCAAAAAATCTGAAATTAACAGCGAATGATTCTATTCGTTTGAAGGGTGCTCAGCGAACAGATAAAACCTCGATTACTACTGCTGCAGGCGATGACGTAGATGTGTTTTTGGAAAGGGAAGCGCCGACAGGTAGCTTGATCGCTACTGGAGATGTGACGTTTGAAGCAGGACAAATTTATCCGGCCACTTTAACTGATTTCAGTATTGAATTGAAAGGCGAGACAGGGCTATTTAAAACAGAGGGTACCGGCAACCATTACCCGCTGCTTTCCACGCAAGGTAAGGTATCAGTGAACGCGCCTAGCATTCAGCATGCTGGTGTGATCAAAGCACCGATGGGTGAAATTGAATTGATCACCACTGGTCCTGATGGAGTAGGAGCCTTAAAGCTGGATAACGGAAGCCTACTGAGTATTAGTGGTGAAAACCAAACCTCGGTATTTGGGCGAATGGGGCCAGACGGTGTTTGGTTGTATCCTTTATTGGAGCAATCTCCTTTGGTATTTAATGCGCTAAACACTAAAGGCATTCGATTAGAGAGCGATGCCTTGGATATTGCCAAAAATGCTAACGTTGATATCAGTGGTGGCGGAGATCTTTTAACCTATCAATGGATACCTGGGCCAGGCGGGTCTCGTGATGTCTTGGCGTCTAATAACCCAGAGGGTGCATTTGCTATTTTACCCACTTATTTATCGAACTTTGCTCCTCATGATCATATTGAGTCTGCGTATTTGGATGCGAATCAAACACTCAAAGTCGAGGCGTCAGGGTTATTGCCTGCCGGTGAGTATGCTGTGCTACCAGCAAGATATGCGATGCTACCTGGCGCACTCTTGCTGACACCCAATGGTGGGCCGTCTCTTGAATTTAAGCCGGGTGCGAAACTGCAGGACACAAGAGGATTACCCATAGTAGCCGGTCAATTTGGCGATGCAGGTCAGCCCTTGCAGGAGGATGGTCTTTGGTCTCCCTTTGTGATTGAACAGGGTGTAGCTGCCTTCCAGCGAAGTGAGTATGCGTTCTTCAGTGCTAATGAACATTTTACCACGAATCGCTTGGCTGAAGCCGATGCCGATCAAGGTTTCATTCCCGTGCGTCCCAAAGATGCAGGTGAGCTGTCTATTACAGCCTTTAGGTCTTTGGATTTGGCAGGCAATATTTTTGCCGACATGCCAGAAGGGGAGTCCGATGCGATTGGAGGTAGGCTCGACATAGCTGCGGCCAATAATTTTCTACAGGGTGGTTCTGTTGCTAATGAAATGTTGATCGTAGATCAAGTTGATCCAGGTGATCCTCGTATACAAATTGAATCTGGGTTTATTAATGATCTCGATATCGATAGCTTATTATTGGGAGGGGTTCGATCCACTGATGATCAGAACAAACAGCAGATTAGAACCGAAGCAGAAAGTATTCGAATCAAATCAGGTGTTCACTTAGCAGTGGGTGAAATACTCTTAGCAGCTAGATCTTCAATAGAGTTCGAATCGGGTTCAAGTATTGAGGCTACCAAATCGGCTAATACATTAGGTGGTCAGCTGAATTTAAGTGGGCCAGGTAGCTTTGTTCAAGTCTCTTCCGGGGAGCACTATGAGATTAGAAGGGTAAACGCTGGGTCCCTTATTTCGGAAACGCTTGGGCTAAACCTCTTAAGAGGGGCTGCGTTAACAGGTGATGGGGCGATAACATTGGAGTCTACATTAACCAACAGTCTATTGGGTGATCTTAACACAACTGGTACTTTAAACCTGTATGCAAACCAAATTAGTTTTGCCAGCAACCTGGCTGAGGGTGCTAATGAATTAGGGAGTGCAACAGCAGGCTTTTTATTGGACCCAAATCTGATAATCGACTCTGGTGTACAGAGATTGGACCTAAATGCTCGCAGTGCCGTCTTATTTGATACACCCACTCAGCTTAATTTGAAAAACCTGAACATTGATGCGCAGGAAATTGCATTGAGCAAGAAGGCGAAGATGACAGCTGTCGAGGCGCTCTCATCGCAAGCAGGGACTCTAGATGAAGATACCATCTCAGAAAATATGATAAGAGTTGATTTAAATGCATCTGAAAGACTGAGTTTGTCGAATCGTTTCGGATCAGTGTTTGATAGTGTTCATGTAGCTTCTGCTGATGTTGTGAACGGTCGGAAGGACCAGCTGGTATTATCGGCAAATGAATTTGAGCTGTTAGGGCATTCAGATGTTGAAGGCGCAGAGATCCAGGCGAAAGGTTTTGAACAGCTGATTCTAAGTGGAATTCAGATACAAGGTAAGGATGGAGCTAGTTTAACGACTCAGGGTGACCTGAATGTAACTGCTAACCAGCTAAGCGCAAGTATAGGTGATCATTTAACACTTGTATCCGCAGGTGTAATGAGGCTCGATACTCGCTCTGATCAAGCAGTACCTAATGAACCATTGAGCAGTTTAGGCTCAACTATCAGTTTGTTTGGCGAGACAGTTTTATTGAACTCAAATATCAATGCACATTCTGGTAGGGTTGAGGTTCAGAGTGCACAAGATATTATATTGGGTGAACAGGCAAAGATTGATGTGTCAGGTACGTTATTTGATTTCTTTGGTGTCGAGCGTACGACTGATGCTGGAGAGGTGATGTTTACTGCCAGCGAGGGTGACCTTCAAGTGTCTGCTGGTGCTCAAATTGGCTTATATACTTATGGAGAGACTTCTAGCTTAGGGTCCTTGGTTTTAAGTGCTCCCAAAGGTACTTATCAAGGAAGTGGTATAGGTGTTGATCTCAACAGAAAAGGTGTCGATGGACAGGGTGTTGATCAATCACCTAATGTTAGCCAGGGTAGTATCTTTGCTGAATTTTCTGCAGTGAATGAGGATTTGATCAATACAGTTACTACGGGTGGTTTTGATTCTTCAATGGTCATTATTTCCCGAGAAAAAGATCTGCAGATTGGCTCGAATCAGCGGTTGAAGTCTGAAGAGATTAGATTGATCGCAGATGACGGAGGTATCAATATACTCGGAAGCTTGGATGCCTCTGGTGAAGAAGGCGGCGAGATATCTTTGTTCGCTGCTGATTACTTACACTTAGGCGCTTCATCTTCGATTGCTGCAGTTGGAACAAATGGCAAAGGTGGCATGCTCCGGTTAGATGTAGCAGATATCGACCCATCTCTTGACGCAAACCTCAAGGGTATTCACTTTTCCCAAGATCCGGAAGATGTTAAACAGACTGCGAAGATTAACCTAACTGGAACAGAATCGGGTGGTACCCTGGTATTGAGTGCACCCTATCAGTCCAATGATAAAAATGAAATCTACTTATCGGATTCCGGTGTTAAATTAAGTGGTGTTGAGGAAACCATTGTTGAGCTCCAAGTGCGCGAGGAAGCTAATGTTGTCGATGCAGCCCTTCTAAACTCAGTAAAGCTTTCATTAGGTTTGCTTGAAAATGGGTTGGATACGATCAATAGTCAGCTGACTGGAATCGGTGCGCAGACGACAGTATCGGTGGTCCCAAATGTTATTATATCGTCTGGTGAAAACTTAAAGGTTAGCGACGATATTGACTTGGTCGAATGGCGATTTGGCCCTGATGATCAGCCAGGGGTGCTGACCCTTTCTGCCTTGGGTGATGTAAATATCAATCAGGATATTTCTGATGGTATTGTTAAAGATAAGTTCGTGTCAGCAATTATCACAGAACAGGAAACACCCACAAACCAGGACTCCTGGTCATACCGCATCACAGCTGGAAGTAGAAAAAACTCAGTATATTATGGTGACCTTAGGCCGCATGCAGACTCCGGCAGTATTATTATTTCGGATGGTGCTAAGATTCGAACTGGTACAGGAGATATAGCGCTATTTGCAGCTAAAGATTTAGTGCTTGAAGATGTCGCTTCAGCTATTTATACCTTTGGTAAAGCTGAGCTGAAGCCCTATGTCATCTCTGGCGAAGAAAAGCAACTTGCAGACTCGGGAGCTTTGAATCCAGCTACCTTGGCAGTTGACTTCTTTCGAGATGGACTCCCTGCTGAACCTGTGACACCTGATTTTTCATCTGGCTTTTCCTTTAGCCTAACGGGTGCTCGTCTTTTCTACACTGAGCATGGTGGTAACGTAGAGGTAGCGTTAGGGGGTAGCTTAATCGGCTCAGGCATCGATACGCTGCATAATGCTTGGTTATTTCGAGCGAATAATACATTCGATATTAGTTCAAGTATTGGTGATGACATTTCAGGTAAAGTTAATACTTGGGGGCAGGTATATGAACATGTTGAGCAATTAATTGGTACGCTGGGGGGTGGCGATATATCTGTCTCTGCCGGTGGAGATATTTCCAAGATATTTCTTGCGGCCCCAGTGACTGGCAAACAATTGAGTTTAAAGACAGGTGAAGTGAGTATGTTAGGTGGTGGAGACATCAATGTTGTTGCCAGGGGATCTATATTAGATACGCATCACCTCGTTGACCGTGGTTCGCTGAATATTAAATCCGGTAAAGAGATTGGTGGCCAAGATAGGGGATTATTGGTTGCTGCTGGTGATGCGGTTATCTCAGTTGAGGCTCAGGGCAACATTGATCTCAGTGCTGTGTACCAAAGTATGATGATTCCAATCTCACCTAATCAAAATGGCACTGGCGTTACAGCATTTTTAAACCAATTAAATACCGTTTTTTCCCATGCAAAACAAGATACAGTGCTTAGTTTATCAAGTTTGACGGCTGATGTAAGTTTAGGAGCTGATGTCTCAGCGCTAGGTAATGCATTTGCGCCGCAGTTTTATACCAAGAACGTAGATGATTCCTTCTACGATGTTTTTCGTTTGTTACCAGAGCAGCTATATGTGACTGCTTTGACGGGTAATCTTATCCAGAAAGACTCTTTTGTAACCCTACCGAGTGAGACTGGACATCTAGAGTTTATAGCGGGTCAAAATATAGAATCGAGCTTAACCAATACAAAAATTAGAAGTGTCTTTAACGCTGCTGATCCTGGGTTGCTCTCCACGGTCACGTCTCCTTGGCTTGACATAGACACACCTACTGAATTGGAAATTTTGTTTAAAAATCTAGGCCTTCAGGAAAATACTGAAGCCATTCAGCAGCAGCCTTTGCATTCAGGCCTTAATCAGAACCTAAAATGGATTGCTTTAGCAGGCGATATTAAAGCAAATGGTTTGTGGGAGTTAGAGCTCGGTAAGTCTGCAGATATCATTGCCGGGAGGGATGTCAATGATATGTGGATCACCGTTCAGAAT
>JAYPYM010000062.1:0-501 GCA_038135915.1 Gammaproteobacteria bacterium | reverse complement strand
GAGTACCATTATAGCAGGCAGAGATCTTCTCTTTCCTTCCGTTAGGGACCCCCAGCGTGGCGTGATTACCTCGGGCCAGCGAGGCAAAGGCATATATGTTAGAGGGCCGGGTGCCTTAACCTCTATTAGTGGAAGAAATATTGATTTAGGAACATCTGATGGTGTTATATCTGAGGGTAATCAAAAGAATACAGCGCTGGCGGAATCGGGAGCAGATTTGCGTTTATTAGCTGGCATAGCCTCTTCAGACGCCAGACTATTTCTTGCAGACCCAGAAAATCTAAGTGTTATCGATCAGACACTTGAAGATGTCTTAACTGCGGGAAAAGAAGATGCGACGGGCTACTTTGCGGAGTCTGGTGCTGTAGGTGTTGATCGATATAATCAAGCTATTCATGCTTTATTCCCTGGTGCTATTGAAGCGCTAAGAGAAGAGGGAAACCCACAATGGTCTGGTGATATTGGTATGGTGCTTAGTAGTGTTAGGGTACTGGATGGCGG
>JAYPYM010000061.1:17869-19075 GCA_038135915.1 Gammaproteobacteria bacterium | reverse complement strand
TCTTCGCATCTCTCGGTATTTCACAAAGTGTTTTTCCAGAAACAAGCTCGACAGTCTTCTCTTGCTTTAAATGTTCGCACATCCTGGTTTTTCTGTTCGGCTGCTCTCTAGTTATATTGCACTTTACTACTACAGGGGAGGCGATAATATAAGATTCATTATATTTGTGATGACCCTTAAAGTATTCGATAAAGCCAAAGTTAATTTCAGGAAAATATAAAGTAGCGCCTAATATTTGTATCTGTTTACCTCGTAGGTATTTTGTCTTTGGTCCTTCTATCAAGTTCTCCCGTTGTTGGCGTGGAGTTTGATCCTTAATATATTTTGCCATGTCTTTATGCGGAAGATTAGTTTTATGTTGATAATTGTACCGTTCTCCACACCAAAAATATTTCGGAGAGGTTTTAATTCCGTGAGACGGAGTGGTTCCACTTTTAATTTGTAAATAAACACTTATTGCCTTTCTACGATCATTTACGTATTGAGACGATGTTTTCTTTAGGTTTGCTAAAGAACCTCTAATATTAGGATTGGTAAATTCTTTAATGCGTTTTAAATAATATGAAGCAACGCTTGCTTTGTAGTCAACATCGTAATCAAAGGTATCCAAAAAAAATCGCTCCTGCATCCACATCGTCGGAAGCATAGCGTCCATGAATATTTTATTTTTATCATCAGTGATGCTAAGCAGTTTTCTTACCGAGCTCTGAAATATGTCTACTTTTCGTTTTGCATCTGAACGTAGAGATATTTTTTGATCATCAGTTGATTTTATGTATGGTTGAATGTACAACTGAGTGTCCTTTACTGCTCCTTCATAAGTCGTCAGATTGTCGACTATTCTGTTTTTGACAACTATGTTTTCAAAGATCTCTGGCATAGATGCCAGAGTCTCTAGAATTGCTCTTTGGCCTTTTTGAACATCCAAAATACCAGATTGTATGTCTTGTAAATAATTTAGCTTGCTAGCTTGTAAAGCTGCTTCAAGCCTTGCTTTCTTTTCCATTCTGTATTGTGAGTCTATCGTGTTGTATATATGCACTGCTTTCACAACAGATGGATCAAAAGCAAATGTAGCTCCAGGAGTAAATGATAAAAATATAAGTATCAATTTTCTGGGCAAAGCCAAGCGATAGCCGCTAGTTATCTTTTTGTAATTCCCCATGTTTACTTTTGCTCAATTTGAATATTTTGGTGTCATAGTGT
>JAYPYM010000061.1:0-17859 GCA_038135915.1 Gammaproteobacteria bacterium | reverse complement strand
GTGCAAGACCCGTCTCTTTCTAAACCAAACTCAGTTTGGTTATCTTGCTGAATATTTCATTTAGTTAAACTTTTTTTCTTTAAGACTAAACTTCTGGAACCGGATGTATCAATCCTCGTTCCCTCCACCTGTTACCATTTACTAGTGAATCAAAAAGAACACCATTAGTTAAAGAAAGATTGTCAGCGTGATCCGTTACAATTATTTGAGGGCAAAATCCGTTTTCTTTCTCTACAGCATTACAATAAATAGATAATTGACTGAACAGATTTTCTACAGCTTTAATATCTTCATCTATACCCTGTTTTATATTTAGTTGTTTACGTTGTTCGGCCTCACGGTTCTTTTGCTCATCAAAAGACAGTGAGTTGTCTCTATTAAAGTTAGGGAAGTATACCTGCGTAGGTTGATCGAAAAATATTAATGAAGGTATGGCACATTTGTCACCTAGTTCTGTAAAATATTTATGCAAGGCCAAGAAAAGTGTTATGTGGCTATAGAGCCAATTCGCTCCGCTTCCCATCGATCTAAGATATATTTTTTCATCTCCTTGCAAATGATATAGATCAAATGTTTCAAATGAGAAATGTAAATTAATTGGCAAATAGCTTTGTTCAAAGTCGAGTCGATGGCCAATTTCATTCATGTATTTGTTAACTTTTTTGGCAGCAAGCTCTAAACTTTTAGTGACGTCGTAATTATTCAATGACTCTTTTATCGTTGTTAGTTTTTTATTTAGGGATTGAATTTCACTTTCAAGGTCAATATCGTCAGCTAAATCTAAGGTATCAATTAGCATGAAAAGCTTAGCCTTCTGCATCAAAATATTCTCATACAAGCTTTTATTCTTTGATATTTGATCCTCTGTGTTCTCTATATCGCTAATCTGATAACCCAAATATGTTATTTCTTTTTCCAATTCTTCAATGCGTCTTTTTATATCAATCAGAGAAGATTCAAATTTCGCTCTCATAGGCCTCGCTTGCGCAAGATTCCCTGATAACCTGGATATTGCTTGCTTTAATTTTACAGCGCTATCGGGCAAGCTTTCTTTTTCAGTATGACAAAATGGGCATGCTGACGCTGAAACTTGCACCTGCTCTGGAGAACTAAAGGCTTTGATATTTTCTATGAACTGCTCTTCTTCATGGATGTGCTTTGTGATAGAAGCAACCTGCCTTTGAAGCTTTCTAAGAGCAGTTGTTTTTTGTGTGCGCTCTAATTTTAATTGATTATAGCGTAGGGTAATTGCGTCAGAATTATGATCAATTTCCTCAGGGATAAGTATTTTATCGAGTTGATTTTTTGCATCTTGTGGATTATGAAGAATTGTATTCAAAGATAAAGGTATGTCCTTAAAACCCATCATGGCATATAGTTGTAATAAAACGGGGCCTATTTTTTCTTTGTATTTATCGGATGCTCGCTTAGCGGTTTCTTTTAGTCTCTTCAGTCGATTCATTTCGCTGAGTAAACGCTCTTGTTCTTGTGAAAGGTGGAAATACTTTTGATCAACTAAACCTAAAAATATCTTAGTATGGTCGATAGCTTGATCGCGTTTTTCTTTTTCATCAAAACGATAAAACAGAGCATGCTTGTTAGCTACTAGGTTTTGATGCTGAAGAATAAAAGACGAAAAACTTCGTATAGATGGTGTTGCTGCTTTTGAATTGTATCTTCGATTAGCTCTCGCTGCTAAAGATTCATCTACATCATCAATATCTACAAAAAACTCACGAAGGTATTTTTTGTAGTCTTCTAATGGGCGGAAATACTTTTTTTCAAAATAATTTCTGCGAATAATAGATGGCTCAAATTCGTCCAATCTACGAGAAAACCCTTTTGTACTCAATTTTGGATCACGTGCAACTACAATGCTTTGATCGTTCACCGAGATCGCGACATAGTAAATATCGGCATAATCAGTGATTATCCCTTTAGGAATAGTGTTCTCACTGCTGCCAAAGCAATATTCAAAGATTTCTATCAGGGCACTTTTTCCTGTTGAAGACTTACCGGTAACTACATTTAATCCTTTCTTGAACCGAACAGGATGTTTGTTACCTTGAATGTCAAAAACACCAATTTCATGAACCATTGTTTTCATTGTGGTCGTACTCCGAAAAATGCATAAACTTCTATCACTGAAAGCCCCCTGACTAGCAACCCTAATTTTTCCGCACTTTTTATAATCTTGAATGAGGAGGTTGAAGTATCACAAACACGAAGTGATAAAGAGTCCTGGTCTATAGTAAGCCATTCGTTTATTAAGCAATATTGGATGCATTGTTCGGTTAGATCCTGAAACTCATCAATTCTTTCTTGTAAGTCGTAAAGTAGCGTCCGATCATTAAAAATAGTCCATATTGAACTCTGTTTCTTTTCTCCGAATACAGCTCTTGAAATAGTCTCATTAAAAACAGGATGGCTACACAGTGGTATAACCAATGGAGACAATAATAAGTTACTATCTGCATTGCCAGGTACAGAATAAAAAGACGCGATATATTTACCAAACTCAAAGGGATTGTAATTAAGAATATAAAGCGAATCTACAATACTGCTCATGGCTGAACCCTCCATCGAAGCTGTCGCTCTTCGTCATCCATAATGTCCTGGATCAAACCATTCCTAAAGATGAAATCAGGATTCGGATACCCATCTATACCAAAGGGTGTCTCGCTTGTTACCTGGTCGTATAAATCTTGTGATATTGAAGTTAGACTGCCATTTTGACGACATGCAGCCCGATATTTAGCAGAGAACATATTAATCCACTGTTCTCTGTAACGATTTACAGTTTCTCTAAACTGAGGGTATCCATTTAATTCTTCAATTAAGGAATTTCTTAGCTCAATCCAATTGCCAATTGCTTCTGGTAAAACGGCCTCATATTCAATTTCAAGAATTTTCTGAGCAAATATTTCGGTGATGTAAGTCTCAACCTCTTCGTCCGTGGCATCTCTATTGGTGAAGTCAGGTATTGTGAATAAGGTTGGCCCCCACCTAGCGGTCAAGGATTCTCGTTTTTGATCAAATTCGTTTTTTTTAATTACCCATTCTTTGCTGTTACTTTGTTCATAGATAAAGCCGATTAGACCCTCTGTAAATGCTTGCTGATTTGCTTTCGGGATATAACCATCGAGTTTATTGCAAAATTGCTTTCGGAGTTGATTCATGTCATCAGCTTCTACATTTAATAAAACTTTTTTAAGCACAGCCATCAACTCATCTTCAGTTCTGTTTTCCATAACTGCTTTTTGAAATCTTACAATCTTTGATTGTTGTTTAGCATAAAGTTCCTCCTCTGAACGTTCGGAAAAAATATCTTGCATAATTTGCAACCGTTCTGCACCACTTTTTGTATTCCAATCTTTGATGCGAGTGGTTACACCAAAAGCTTGTGTAGTGTGAAGTATTAGCACTCCATATTGGGAGTGGTTGAACTCTGGGGCTAACCAATTTTCTAAAGTTTTCCAAAGGTTTTCGTGATGATCGGTAAGTGGAGCAGTGTAATCTTTTACTTCTGTTTGTGTTGACTGTGTTCCGCCTGGCTTATGAAAACTCACGTCACCGTCTTTTTCGAACCAGACAGACTGACCATCTTCAAGCGAAAAGCATTTATCCAATCCAATCAAGACTTGGTAATGGAAGGCTAGCGCTGTTGTTAACGCAGTGCTTTTGACTTGACGACCACTCATGCTCCCTCCCTAGAGGCTAATAGTGCAACACTTAATAATATACCTTCGTATTCAAATTTTGGCTCAGTGGTATTTATTGCCATTACTATATTGATATTGTGCGAGGAAAATATGTTTCTACCTAACCACAAGCCCCGAGCTGCCGCTCAAAAACCCGCTTTTCACCACTACGCATTTTCAAATCATCATACTCATCTAGTACCGTCTTCCATCGGTACAAATACTCGCATCGGTAATCATGATTAGGTGGCATCCACTCGCTCGGGCCTTTGGCCCCTTTTTGTTGATTCAACCCATCATCAACTGCAAGTAAATTCTTTGGATCGTTGGCGAACTGTTCTTTCTTGCTCTTAGACCAGTTTGCACCGCCATGCTCATGTGCCCACTTCAATGGAATGATGTGATCGACGTCTAGGTCACTGGCTCGCGTAAGGATTTTACCACTGAATGGATCAAGCCACTTTCCGCGTGATACATAACAACCGTCTGGAGAAAGTTTAACTGATCCTTTTTCGGCCTGATCGTTGAGAACCTCATGGCGAGTATTCATACAATCATTATCTGGGTCGCTCCAATGCTTCCAGTCCTCGCGATTGTAGATGTAAGAGAAAGCCCTACCCTCTTCCTTGGCCTCACGCAGAGCAGCTTCAGATTGCCTGTGAGCCTCAGTACAAGGTGCTTTATGGCAATGGTACTCTTCTGTGGTGCGATTCGTGTGGCCGCCGTGAGCGTCTAAGCCGCCTGGGTGTGATAGCGCTAAAGGAGCGCTGAATAGGAAAGAGATGGTTAATATTATAATTGTGGTTAATTTACGCTCCATCGCTAATTTCAGTCCCTTTTGCATAGATTAGTTATTCGTCATCGTCATTTAGAAATTTCTTACTAACAAAGCCGAGAAAGGCTTTATCTGGGTTTTTTAATTCTTTCCGTCCAGTTCTACGCCACCAATCGAACCACTCTTGCTCGATACCGTAGATATCAGTTCCTTCAGGCGCTAGGCTTTTAGCGATTTCATAAGTCTTAGTTGATCGAATACGGGGTAACGGTTTTTCATCATCGTCATAAGATTTAAGATCCCACCAGGATTCCCGGTTCTTAAACGTTACGTTATCTGTTTCGGAATCATACTCAATTGTATAATCTGGCAAATGATCACTTTCAGAAACCTCTTTGATATTACGTCTGAATTCTCGGAGTTTTGATTGTGAACCGGTTTTAACGTGAAGTTTCTTCAGGCCAATGGACCACTGCTTCTGCTGCCCACAATGCTTTCTAGCAAGCTCATAGACGCGACGCTCAATAGGCTTTCTTAATCTGAAGTAATCCCGATTGAGTGTTAAGACCTCTTTCTTTTCAATAGCCCTGAACACCCATTCTGAAAGCTCAATTTCACACCACAACATTCTGCCGTCAACGCCATTCTTTTTGCGGGTGGCTGCACTATTCACCAAACCGAATGCCTGCCATTCTTCCTCGTCTTCGCTTATTGCAATGTTGGTTCTGATTCGAGTTCCATCTAATCGATCTAACGCGTCACGTAACGCCATATAATCACGGCCAGAGGTGCCGCGATTGCAAAACATCAACATCTCTCTACTGGTAATCCTAACGCGCTTAGAAACCTCCTCTCCCCTATTCATTTTTGCAATGATCTGAGAAATAGCGTAAATCAGAATGTCTTTGTCATAGATCGTCGCCATACCTTTGTAGCTTGGGAGGATCTCGACCCAATCATCTCCGTATTGGTATTTCCTAGCTGTGGTCACTGGGTTTTTAGAAAGGGAATAGAAAGGGTGTTCCATTTGAGGCATGATGTCTTTGATAACTGCATCTGCGACATCACAAATGAAGAGTTCACCTTGAGGGTACTTTTCCTTTGTTAATCGATTGTCTTCCATGGCCCGCCTTAGTTTGATACTCTAGTCAATTCGTGGTTTCACCCACGGTACTTATTATTCGTGGTTTCGCCCACGAAGTCAACTATTTCGTGGTATCACCCACACTAGATTGGATTCGTGGTTTCACACACGCTTTAATAGGTTCGTGTGATCAACCACAGCTAAAATAGCTAATTAATTCCTATGCTGCTGAAAACAATGGAGTTCTGTGGATAACCTGTTATTTCAGTTCGTGGTTTCACACACGTTAAAAAGGATTTCACACACATTAATTCGTGGTATCAAACACGCATGTTCGTGGTATCAAACACGCAGACGTCGAAAAAAGCCATTTTTTTCTAATAATATTAATAACTTAAAAAGCGCTAAAAATCCGTAACACAGTATTTAACACATATATAACACTATTTTTTAACACTTTTTATTATTAGGGCTGTTGATAAGTGGATAACTTGACCGAAACCGCATAGATAAGGATGTCGCTCATAGCGCTCCACTCTTTTTTAAAACATTTGGCAAAAGGGAAAGAAAGAAATGACCTGTACATATGGTCATTGATGGGTTAAAGTGACTATATGTTATGGTCATTAAGAGGTGTTTCCCGATGGAAGAACATGAAATATCAAAAACAGAATTCAAAGCTCATGCTTTAAAGTTATTACGAAATATCGAAAACACCGGTAATCCACTGATACTAACCGATCGAGGCAACCCAACCTTAGAAATTCGAAAACTGAGGAAAAGAAAAAAATCGCCACTAGAAACTTTAAAGGGTAGCGTTGTTCATTATATCGATGCAACTGAGCCTGTTTCCGACGACGATTGGGAAAATGCTTGATGCTCGTTATCGATACTCATGCCTTGATTTGGTGGGTCAGTGGAGATAAATCGCTATCTAAAAAGGCCCATAAAGCTATCAAAGATACGCTTCGAAGCAACGAAGAAGTGCTTATTTCCTCGATATCCGCTTGGGAAATATCCATGCTGATACAAAAAAACCGGCTTGTCCTCAGCATGGATTTGGAAAGCTGGTTGGATGAAGTGTCTGAAATTGATGGAACACGCTTCATTTCTGTGGATAATGATATCAGTGTAAAATCTACTACCCTACCCGGCGAATTCCACAAAGATCCTGCTGACCGAATGATTGTTGCAACTGCTCGTAAGTTCTCAGCGCCGTTGGTTACAGCGGATGAAAAAATCTTAAATTATCCTCACGTCAAAACTATCTGGTAATGATTAGATGCTCATTAAGTTGCGTGAAGCAGCCTTAGTTTCGCCTAATTTCTGAACACTTTTTAGTTGAGACATCAGTTCATCGTTCCAGTCATTTTTATTTGGGAATTCAATTTGAGCACCCGCCCTCAAACCTTGAACTAATTTCGCATATCCCCTGCCCTTCTCATCATTATTGAATGACGCGATCACACGAATATTTGGATATTTTTCAAACACTCGCTTCATCAGCTCTACTGTTTTAGAGGACATATTTCCGGATGTGCTCATGTATGCAGTATTCGCTGGTTTTTTTAATTGGAAATGAGACAGAGCTTCGATGGGTGACTCAGTAAAAACTATTGCATCAGCTTTCTTTAAATTTTTGCTGAACCATATCCCTTTCCCCCCCTGCTTGGAGAACCCTTTAAAACCCGTATTTCTAATTTCATACCCGATTAATCCTTGCTCATCCCAGTGTGGGAAGACAACAGCTTCATTGTACCCATTCAAGATTGAGCCTAGAAAAATAGGGTTTTTTAGAACATCTCGCGATACACCCCTACTCTTTAAATATGGTGAATCTGTAACAGCGCTCATTTTTCTTAAGGTTTGTTTGATAGCACTTCGATCTATTTCTTTCTTTGGCTCAACTTCATAATCAGAGATGGCACCCAATGATGAACCTGTTTCCCCGCGAAGCTTATCTCGGACGCCTTGGAGGTCAAGGTGTTCATGTTTTTGAACAAGATCGATAATCGATCCGTTATCAGAGGAGTCGGGATTAAAACTGGCTCCCGCGTTTGCTGTAATGAATTGCCAATGGTTATTTTTAGATCGAGCAACAAGGATAATATCACCTGAAGGTGACTCTAGAACCTTTCGGTGTACAGAAGACTTTTCTTTCCTGAGCTTGTAACCATACTCACGCGCAGCGAACTCAACAAGATTGATATTGGTTTTGAACTGCTCCAATTCTTGTCTGTAAGCTATGCGACGTTGTGTATAATCCATACAGTTTCTCTAGGTAGAGACGGCAATCCACCACGATCACCGCCTCTCATCCTCGTCTGACGAGTAATCGAAACGAAGATCGTTCGAATATAAACCATTTAAAGTCTTGATCCCAGTTATTTTGTGGCAGCCTTTCGTTTCTTGGCTTGGTGAGCTTTCTTCAATTCTCGGCTCAGTTCTTTGACTCGAACCATCTCCTCTTTTGGTAGTTCAACCGCTTCACATACCCAACCTTTCGGCAAGGAAGTGGTATCAAAATGATAGTCTAATATCTTATTGACAGTTCGATTGACAATCATATAACTGACATCATACATCTCAGCTATCATCTTGCTCGTATACTCACCAGTCAACACTTCCTCGGCAAGTTCGATCCGAAACGCATCAAAATCAGGATCGCTTTCCTTAAGTGATTTTACTGCCTTTTTAAACTGGTCTGCCGTTAACTTTGGTGTTGGTTTTGGCATATCAAGTTTCGACTTCTAGTAGTCGCGCTATCTTGCGCGGAGTCTGCGCCAGTTTTGTATTTATTTTTTCGAGTAGTTCCTTATCACCGTCTGATAAATCACCATTCAGGCTGTCTATATAACGCTCAAATTGTAATATTGCTCGATCAAAGAGATTCACTTTCTGAGGTGATATGACGCCCTCCTCTACTGCTGTTTCTTCCGTGGTTTGTTCTACCCTTTTGCCTTCTTTAGTAGAGTCAGAGTTCACTTTTTCTTTGGAAACAATCCCGGAT
Organism: Gammaproteobacteria bacterium; assembly: GCA_038135915.1. Classification (GTDB taxonomy): domain Bacteria; phylum Pseudomonadota; class Gammaproteobacteria; order Pseudomonadales; family UBA6940; genus JAYPYM01. Next base: position 9,289 of record JAYPYM010000061.1, on the reverse strand, counting down.
TTAGCCGTCTTTCCTTGAGCAAACTTCTTTAATTTAATGGCGTTATTTCTGACAGTGTCTTTAACAGTGCCTTTGAACATTTCATTCAATTTTTTGGAGACATTATTCTCTCTCTTGGTTCCAAGTGCATCAAGCAATGCGATGGATATATCATAAAGAGATGTCTTGTCACTGACGATCTCCTGCTTAATCATTTTTCTGAAGGTTGGGAACAAATATGCCCCCTTTTTATTCTTCAAAAGATAAGCTTGTGATAGCTTACTGTACATCGAAAACAATCGCTTTGGGATTCCAGCAAATTGTCCCATATCTTTGATGGCATCGTCTAAACGACGCTTGATGACGTCAATATTCTCTTCGGTGGCTTCAATTGATTTGTATGCTTCGTTAAAGGCTTCTTCAATACCGTCTAGAATCTCGCTCAGAGCGACATCTTCCCGTTCAAAGTTATCCGCATACATCATTGCCTTATGAAAAGGCAGTGCCTTATTGGGGTACACTGAGGCTTTAGGTAGGGTCTCTACCCCCAGCTTTTTTAATGCCTCAATACGACGTCCACCAGCACACAACAGGTACTTACCTTCACTCATCTGAATGACGATAATAGGATTAAGAAGCCCGAATTTTTCTATACTTGAAGCTAAATCCTTTATGGACTCTTCGGACATTGTTTTCCGATAGTTTTCATCAACAATGACCTTGTCTAATGGGATGCTGCTTTCAATGTTTTTTGAGTTTATTTCATAGAGTTTTGATTATTTAAAAGTTTCTTCAATATAAAAATAATCTTCGTTAATTCTGTTGTATTTAACACTGGCGCTTTTACGTTTTTTTTCAAGCTTGGCCTTTAAGTTCATACCTCAACCTCCGGTACAAGTGCGCGTTCTAATATTTCATCTGTTAAAGCTTGTGATTCTATGGATGCGTTAGATTTAGGGGCGAACTCTTGTAATGATTCCCCTAACTCGATAGCGTGTTGGACATGGGTATAACGAGTTAGCTTTGTTTTAAAGACTAAATCACCGTATTTTTCCTCTAACATTGGTGCGTAAAGCTGCTCGACTTGTGATTGTCCTTGTTTTGCAGACCGGTTTATACGATCATTTACGACAATTCCTATTAACTTGAGCTTCTTATTAAGGCGCTTTTGTAATTGCCTAATGGATCTAGCTTGCTCTTCCAGACCTTCAATCGCAAATTTACCGTAATTTACAGGGGCTAAAACAAAATCCGACGCCATATGAGCAGATTGTTGTAATAAACCTGGTGCTGGGGGGCAGTCAATAATCACAAAGTCATACTTTTGTTTGATCCTATCGACATTAAAGAAGTAGTTATCTAAGAGTTCTATGGTTTCACCCTGAACAGAAGCTATTTTTTTGTTAGCTCCAATCAAGTGAAGGTTCTCTTTAACCTCAAAAGGTTCAACCTTGCTATCATCTTCAAATAGTAATGCTGAGTTATTAGTGCCTGTAGTCACCTCTTGATCAATATTGTATTCCAGAAGCTTAATTTCAGTATCTTTCGCCAAATAGCTAGTCATACTGCCTTGGGAATCATTATCAATCGCTAATACCTTGTATCCTCGGTCTGCTAAGTTATGGGCTTGTGTGCCCGCTATCATTGTTTTACCAACCCCGCCTTTCTGGTTGGAGATCGAAATCACTTGAGTCATGTGTTACTCCTGCCTAGGAAATTGGCAAAAGGGAAATAAAATGCTGCTTCCCGAGATTGATTTTGATGCTTGATTATACTGCCCCAAATAGAAATTTATGACAGTATAATCACGAATCAAAATATTTTCTATAATATTTTCACTTTGAAGAAGTTAAGATCGATTGATTGATCGTCAATCGATCTACTGTTCTAGTCTTCGTTAGGAAGCATGATTGTGACAACAGGGTCTAACGTATCCCCTGAGCTGCAAACTGCTTTGAGTTGTGTTCTTTGAGGTGTAGTTTTGCTGCCTGCTTTGGGAACACAAAAAAGGTTATAAACGAACTCACTTGTGTCAGAGCGCCTAGCACTAAACATTGCCATATAAAGAACGTCCCACAGCCGACCGCTCTCATCTTGAGGCAACCCCTTCCTTTCACTGTCAGCGTCATTCCACGCAACGCAAGCTTCATACGCCGCGTGTGTTAGTGCGACTGGGTACTTAAAGCCTGCCTCTTTTGCAATCTTTGTAACATCCACTAAAAAGCCATCTTCAATTGCTTGCTGTCTACTGTAGGTATGTATTATTTCCATAATTATCTCCGTTAGTTTCTCGTCAGACGACACAAACAAAGCTAATGTGGTGTTGCTTTGTTTGTGTAAGATAATTGTACCCTATCCAGAATAATATTTGCATTAATATTTGCAAATATATTCAGTTTCTTTGATGTGATTTTCTATATCTAATACGCCCCATTTCCGTCCAGTGCACTTGGGTGTAGCTTCTACGGTATACATAACCTAAAGCATCAGCTTTGATAACAAGCGCTCTCTGCTCCTCCGTTGGCACTCTTGCATGGCTATCGTACGCTTTCATACTATCAATCAAAGATAAAAACTCATCTTCTGATAGGTCTTCCACATTAAACTCAACTCTGAAAGTGCATGGCCATTCTTTATGCTGAGATTCAAAGAAGGCGTAGTCCTGCCCGACGTAAGTACACTTACATTTGAGCACACCGCCCAGGCCGCTTGGGAAATATACAAGAAGCCCTTCTTCGATTTCTTCAGGTTAGATTCGTGAGCCGTTAATATGGTTTGCATGAGCAAGATTTGTAGTTGCCATAATCCCCTCTCCTTTGCTTTACTTGGGAGAAGATATTATATCAAAATATAGAATAATAATTGCATTTATATTTGCGCAAAATAGGGTGATTTTCCGCATGCGGAAAATACGCTAGAAGAGATTAATAAATGTTCAGTTTTGTGTTTGAAGAGTTCGCGCGCCGAAAGTAATTGTTAGTTTAATATGTGATCAATTTCGGCAATTTTCCGCATGCGGAAAATCAGGATAGAAATACACAAAAAGCCATTATTAAATCGAGAAAGATATATACCAATCGCAACTAAATAGTTGCTTAGTACCTTGCAAATAGCATACTAAAGAGTATGATAACGTCATACCTACCTTAAAAAAGGTATTACAATATCGTATTTTAATAGTTTGAGATCAAATAGGATGGTCGTTAGTCATGTCTAAACAACGCGTAAAGAAGGCAGTAACTCTTTCTGAAGTAACTATAGGAAAAGTCCAAGAATTAGCCGATGAAAACTTCTCAGGTAATTTTTCTCAAGCCGTAGAGACCTTGTTAAGCGATGCGTTAAGTGGGTCTAAAAAGGCTGTTGAAGAGAGTAATTTGAATCGCTATGTAATTCTCAAAATGTTCTTTTATTTGCGCGAAAACTTCCGCGCTAGAGATGATGCTTTGCTCGAAAAAATGGATAGCAAGTTCTTAGAAGTGTGTGATGAAATGAAAGCCATGTTGATTGAGGAAGGTGTTGATTATGGCCCATTTTGATTCGCTTAAAGGTGAGCAGAAAGCAAGCTTTATCCTAGGTCTGTTTTTTGATTCTATCTTAGGTTGGGTTTCCATTTGGGCGCTGTTTTTCATTGCTCTTAGCTTTTGTTTCGTCCGGCTTGGGTTCATTGATTCTGGGGCCGTGAATAATTTTTTCGTATGGGTGTTGGGGAGCACGCTGAGTAACGTCGAGTGGTGGAATGAGATCAGTGTTAAATTTTATTCACCAGAAGGGCCTGTTGTTGGTTTTGAGCTTTCAGAGTTTGCTCGCATCGAGGGCTCCATCAGTGACAGCTTGAAGGGCTTCTGGTTCGTTGTAGTAATATGTGTGCTCTTATCATTGCTAGCGGCTGTGGGCGTTTGGTGGGCCTACAAGAAAGTATCCGTTGTGGGTGTGTTTGGAGATAATCGAAGTAAGGTTTTCTTAAGGGGTGGATCTAAAGTTGATGAGTCGGCGTTGATTTCTTATCTTCAGAAGTCCAAACAGGCGAGTGACTTGAAGATTGGTGAGTTACCATTGGTTAAAGATAGTGAGAATCGGCACATATTGGTTGCAGGTGATACTGGTGTCGGTAAATCCCAAGCCATCATGCAGCTACTTTCACAGATTAGGGCTCGGGGAGAGAAAGCCTTTATCTATGATGCATCAGGAGACTTTACAAAGCATTTTTATCGAGAAGGTAGGGATATACTGCTCGCTCCATTCGATGAGCGCTCAGCTAATTGGACGCCGTTTGTGGAGGGTTCTGAGTATCATGACTTGGAACGAGTTTCGTCGTCTTTTGCGCCACCAGGCGTAGATGGAGACAAGCACAAGCATTGGGATGACTCGGCTAACCTTATTTTTACCTCCTTATTGTTTGCAATTGCTAAGAATGAATCCATAGAAAGTACAAATGAGAGTCTTGTACGTGCGATTGCGACCAAAACAAAGCGGTTGCAAACAGATGAATTGGGTAACGAAAAAGTTGTCATTGAAACGCTGCTCGACGAATTAATTAAAGGAACTTTAGCTGAGGGTGTGATTAACAGTGAATCACCTACACATAAGTCCGATGTAATTGCCACTTTGATACCTAAAATACGATCTCTTCAGTATTTATTAGGATTAGAGGAAAAAGCACCATTCTCTATCACTGATTGGGTCAATGATGATTCAAGGGATAGTTGGGTGTTCGTGAGAGTGAATGAAAACCAGCTGAAACTAAGCCAGGCACTTATCACGGCCTGGGTGGACACCTTAGTCACTTCAGTATTAAGCCGTGAGCCAAACCCTCGTAATCGGATTTGGTTGATTGCCGATGAGACCCAAGGTTTAGGGCGAATTAACTCATTATATGATGCCGTAGAAAAGGGTAGAAAGTACAACTTTGCTTGCGTATTGGGTTTCACTTCACATAAGAAAATGGAACAGACCTACGGTGAGAAATTGATGTCCTCGTTACTCTCATCGCTTAGCACCAAGCTTTGCTATCGCTATTCTGATCCTTCTGCTTCTGAGTGGGTGTCGAAGCTGTTAGGAGAAGAAGAAGTGATAGAAGGTCGAACCAGCATTGGCAGACATAAAGAAGCAAGTCTTACGGAACAAGAGGAAAAGCGGCGAGAGGCTCTCGTTCTACCAACTGAAGTGCAAAATCTAAATGATCTTAATTGCTTTGTTAAACTGCCTGGTAGTTTACCCATTACCAGTGTTAAAACCCATTATGAATCAAGAGAGACTATTGCAGATTACTGGGTGAAAAGAAAAATGCCTGATCCTATTGTTGTTGAAGCTGTTGTTAAAGATGAGCGCAACGACAAAGCTGGGAGCAAAAATACAAAAGATGATCTTAAGAGTGAGCAGGCTAAGTCTGATTATTTAGAATCTCCACCGCTAATGGATGAGCCGTTCATTTGAATTTTTTAAAGCTTGTTGCGATTCTTTGCGGTATAGATTTGCTTTAAACACTGTAAAAATAGATATTTTTTTAATTTAGTGATATTTGGCGGAGATGATTTTCTATGAATAATATTGGTTCTGCAATATTTATATTTTCGGCATTTTTTGGTGCTGCGGTGCTTGTTGATCGTGTTTTGCGAAAAGTGGCCACGCATTTTGATGCTAACTCTTCTGAAGTGTTTCGAATTATATCAAATTCGCAAAGAGCAATATTAATTTTCATTGGTGCGGTATTGGCCCTGGATAAATTAGGTTTTGATGTATCCGCTTTAGTCGCAGGATTGGGTTTGACAGGGTTTGCAATGGGCCTTGCTTTAAAAGACGCTATCTCTAACTTGGTTGCAGGCGTACTTACCGTACTTTATAAAACGGTTGAACTAGAAGATGTGATTGAAATTACTGGTACTCAAGGAACCGTGATTGATATAAATTTAAGATATGTGACAGTTAAAACAGAAGACAAAGTACATTTGATCCCTAATTCACTGTTTCTAAGTAATAAGCTTTCCATTATCGAAAAAAAGGCTTAATTCAGGATGAATTCATATTAGAGGGAAGTTTCATGTTAACTATCAAACCTATTGCCAATAACAAAGCGTCGTTTGATTATTTTACGAAAGATAATTACTACACGACAGAAGAAGGCATCGAGCATAGCCAATGGTTTGGTGAATTAAGTCGAGACTTGGAGTTGTCTGGTAAAATCGCCCCTGAAACATTCGAGGGCTTTTATTCGGGTCGTGTTGAAGATCAACAGCTTGGTAATGTGAAAGATGGTCAAGTGCGTCATCGACCAGGATATGATTTTACGTTTAGTGCACCGAAGTCCGTTTCAATTTTGGGTGAGGTCTTTGGTAAAGAAGATGTTTTAAAAGCGCATGATGATGCGGTAAGAGATACGTTAACTTTTATTGAACAGCATTACGTCGCATCTCGTTTAAAGCGAGGAGATGATATTCAAGTTGAAAAAACAGGGAAAGGTTTGTTTGCTGTCTTCCGTCATGATGTATCAAGAGAGCTTGATCCGCAAACGCATAGTCATGCGTTGTTGTTGAACGTGACGCATCACGCGGATAAGTATCGTTCCATTCATCCAGATGTGTTCCTACCTTATGTTAAGCAGCTAGGCATGCTGTATCGTATGCGGCTGGCGCAAAATCTTCTCGAACACGGCTATCAGTTAAAATATACAGATAAGCGCAAAGGTTTTTTTGAAATAGAGCAAGTGCCAGAATCCTATTTGGAGCTTTTTTCAAAACGCGCACAACAAATTAAACAGTACATTAAAGACAAAGGTGCTGAATACAATCCTGCGTTAGCCCAGCGTGTATCGCTTATTACTCGCAAGTCAAAACGCTCATTGTCTAGAGATGAACTTAAAGCGATGTGGCGAAGCGAGTTGGAAGAAACTGCGCTTTCTCCTCTGAAAGAAAAAGGTATTCCAATTCAACTGAAACTTTCTAAATTGAATGAAGACGATTTATCAGCGTTAGTTAAGCGAGGTATTAGGCGCAAGCAGTCAACGGACATAGCATTCACAGAGGTTGATTTAATTGCTTCCTGCAAAGAGATTGCGGATGCAAAAAACCAAGAGATAAGCGGTTTTGCGTTAGCTTCGAAAATCAAAGAGTTTATGGAAAGGGGCGCTTTGCTGTTGGCTGATATGCCGCGTGGAAAAACAGACGAGTTTTATTTTACTACTCGCGCCGCTAAAGCATTTGAAAAAGAAATACTGGAACGGTTTAAAGCGTCATTTAATGTTTTTAAAAATGGCTATATGGAGAAAGAAAAAGTTGTGTCTATGTTGGCTCGTTTTGAAGGTAAGGTGAAACCAAAAAAATATACCCCTTTAGACGAAGGGCAACGGAGCGCAGTCGTAGAAGCGCTTACGAGTAAAGACCGTTACCATATTATTCAAGGCAACGCAGGAGCAGGAAAAACAACGCTGTTAAAAGAGTTAAGGGAGTTAGTTATTAAAGAGTTGGGTGTCATCATCCGAAGACAGAAAGGACGGTTAAGAGCCTTTGCAAGTACACACGTTGCGGTTAATGAATTGAGTAAATCTTTAGGGGTTGATGCAATGACTGTCGACAGTTTTTTGGTGCGCGCGAATGATAGTGAATTGCGGAAATCTAAAGGTGAAGTTTGGATTGTTGATGAGATGTCTATGACCGATGTAAAAATGCTGAAAAGTTTAATGGAAAAGGCTGAGTTATCTGAGGCGAGAGTGATCTTTGTTGGTGATGTGAATCAGCTTGAATCAGTGGGGCCGGGTAGGGCGCTTTATATGGCGCAGAAAGCCGGTGTTTCTATGAGTGTGGTGAATAAAATATATCGTCAGCAAAATGAAAAGCTGAAAAGAGTGGCCGAGCTTTTTAATGCGCAGGAGCATGGTTCGGCATTAGATCAATTGCAATCAATGAAGGCTATTGTCCAAGCAGGGGAGGGAGGTAAAGGAGAAAGGCCTGTTGTTGAGCGAATACTGGATCACTTGAAAGATATCGATGGTCAGGCGGTTGCAGACACCGTTGTGGTGGTTCCAGCGAATGAGGACAGAGATGCCTTGAATCATGGTATCCGTGCAATTCTCCAAGGTAAAGCTGTTATTGGAAAAGAGGCTATTGCACTGACCACCTTGTCCTCAAAAATTGTCGCTGATGTGGAGATGAAATACAGCGATCAATACCAGATTGGTGATGTGATTCGCTTCAATCGTCGGTTCGAAGTTGACTCTGGCCGTTGGCAGCGCCACTTGATTAAAAGTGGCGAATATTTTGATGTGATTGGCCTTGCGAAAGGGGAGCTGCTTGTTAAATCTAGAAGCACACAAGATAGGCTGAAGTTCGATCTTTCTTTGTTGGGTGATCGTGCAAATGGTGCGGTCTTTGTTTATGAGACAAAAGAGATCGAAGTGAGTGTGGGAGATCGTCTTCGATGGCTAGATAATAAGAATAAACATGGGCTGATGCGCAACCATGTCGTCACTGTTGAGGGTGTTAGTCAGCATAATTTGCTCATATCGCTTAACGGCAAACGTATTGAGTTGAATCTTCATGAATTCAATCAGCAGCACTTCGAGCACCAGTATGCGGTGACTGCACACGGTGCTCAAGGTATGAGTGCAGATTCAGTGATTGTGGCTGCGCCATATTGGAGAAAAAACTCTGTTAACCAGCGGAGTCTGCTGGTTGGTGCGACTCGAGCTAAAAAGTCACTTCTTGTATTTACTGAGAACTTGGGGAAATTGAAGAGTAGCTTGGTTGATCGATTTGCGGATAACGCTATGGCATTGAAGCAGGCAGAAATAAAGTCTACCTTAACTGGAGCGCTAGGTATTTGATTGGGGGTTACTCAGGATGAGTACAGTTCCAAGTTGGTCTTTGCTCGCATCTGAGGAAATTTTAGAGCCATCTAGTTTTAAAATAGCGAAGAAAAATGTTTGGCATTTTTATTTGCCTAGATCATTTAATTTTCAAGTTAAAAAACGCCATTTGGAAGAAGAGTGATAAATACCTCCTGTTTTGATGAGTAGAGGAAAGTGTGTGGCTTATATGGTTTTGATTTGAAGGGCCTGGCCCATCTAAATAAAGCGCCTGGTTTTTGAATAGAGGCTTTAACCAGCGACTGGCTTTTAAATTAAGCTACATTAGTCCTTGATAAATTTAAAAGCATTGGTTAGCATCAGTCTTGCTTCATGAGATTCAATCTTTGCATAGGGTAGTCAAAGAAAGTATTTTGAATTTTAGCCACCAAATCAAATGCTGTTCATGTTGATTAAATATTCCCTTCAAACGTATTGCAGTCTGAATTTCTAGCAAAAGAAAATCATTTTAAT
>JAYPYM010000060.1:10880-19319 GCA_038135915.1 Gammaproteobacteria bacterium | reverse complement strand
ATCCAAACGACTCGAGTTGATGTGAAGGATTTGGCTATGCTTGTCGAGAATATTTCAGGTGTCACCACACTGATTAGTGATGTCGCTGAACAAACTAATCTGCTTGCGCTAAATGCAGCAATTGAGGCAGCAAGAGCAGGTGAGCAAGGGAGAGGTTTTGCAGTTGTGGCAGACGAGGTGAGAGGACTGGCTGCTAGAACTCAGGAGTCCACGCTTGAGATTCAACAGCAGGTTGAAAAACTCAATGAGAAAAGTCGGTGTGCAGCTAATTCTATGGAAAGGTGTGTGGAGATTGTATCTGAAACCTCAGTTAAGTTTAATGCAAATGTTCAAATGATGCAGGAAATTCAACAGACGGTATTAGATATAAAATCAATATCTGATGAGGTAGCTTCTGCGACAGCCGATCAGTCCATGCTTAAGACCAAAGTGTCAGAGAATTTAGATGAAATCCATTTAAATACAGATATCATTTCTGATACATTTAAAGGCGTAATGTCGGTCATTCAGGCGATTAGCAGTAATTCTAAAGAGCTACACGAAAAAATAACCTTCTTTCAAATAAAGTAAGGAATCAGTACATTTATATGGGTGTTTATTACATGCAAATGTTAGTGCATAACATCTATGTGACACCACCATTTAATCTTCATTTTGTTTAGACACGATACTTGAAGTCCATTTATCTTTAGATTGTTTTAGAATGTATTGGAGTTCAATAAATACTTTATCTAGAAGCGCTTCTTTATTTTCATTGCTTTTTAACTGATAGACCATCTCCCTCTTCAGATCGATTAGAGCATAAAGTGCATTTCTTTCGTGAATCCATAATTCATCTGCTTTCCTAACATCTTCAATAGAAGAAAATAACCCAGCTAGCGCACTGATCACTAAGATACATATATTAAAAATCGTACTAAAATTCTGAAAATAGATTGCCATACCCGACAAGGCAGACAGAACTGCAGTGAATGCAAATGCAGAATAACGAAGGTTTCTGTGAGTTCTTTTATGCTTGTTAGATTCAATGCGAAAGTAGTCAATCTTTTCGTCAATTTCTTTCGCCAAAAATGCTTCTTTGTCTTGGCTCTCACATATGGCTGACATTGTTTTTCCTGCTAGTGTTCGCGTAGTAGGTGCATAACGAAGCATGCATCCACAAAGCATTTGTTAACTGCAATTAACATCCCGCTTCGGGTCTGCACTGATCTTTAATTGTACAAAGTTCCGATACATTGATGAGCTTATTGTTAGATATTGAATATACGTATTTGGTGCCGGACAAATGGCTTCTAGGGATAAAACTCATTAGGTCAATTTGTTTATCTCCTTCGATATCATACAACACAAAATTTGAGGGTAACCCAAAGGGTATATCCATTTTTCTTGACAGGCTTATTGCCCCTTCTTTATATCCAGAACATTGCCCAATGGAGCCATTTCCAATTAAAAGCCATTCATTGTTAATGTAGCCTACAATAATTGGAAGCTTCTTTTCTGGTTGATCTGTATTACAGTCAACGCATATCTCGTTCTCGTTTGCCATATATACTACTGCATTCAGTGTTAGAATTTTATTGCCCAGAACATCACTAAAGTAATCGATAAGCTCGAACTTTGCAGAACGAATATCCAATTCTTGATTGCTAGTATATTGAATAGTCTTTAAATCTCCTATTTTCATTATCTCAGTTAGATTCGCGTCTAGAACATTTTCACTAGGCTCATTAGCTTTTGTATGGAGGTAATATGTTTTTGGAATGCTAAGATTTCCGTCATTCTCCAATATTGCAATCTCGCTAGTAAATGAATGGTTAGTGCAGTTATCAATATGCTTTCTAGCATATTGCAATATATTTCCCATGTCATGATCTGATTCACCTTTGGTAAGACTAGTTTTATCAGTATCTATAGCGCATCTATCTTTTACATAATTAATGCTAAGTATTTCATCACAAGACTGTTCGCTATCTGATGTGCACCTAACGTTTACCATGCCATTGGCCGTCGCGATCTGCCTGACCTTGGGGGGTACGAAACCTGTATTGGAAACATTTTCGGGATATACTGCGCTAGTATGGAACCAATTAATATCTTTATCCCATTCACTCACCCAGCTTAACTCACAGTTTCCAAAAGATTGAATAGGGTAGAAGATTAAAGCTAATATAAAGATCGGTATATTTTTCAATTTAAAAGACTCCTTAGTTCCATGTAACGCCTTTAGCTGCGGCGACCGATAGCGAGCCCAGCCCAAGGTTCCTTTGGCCGCACAGTAAACGCATTCTGTATGTTCGCAACGCGACGGAATTGGTGGTACGTGCTCTTTCCGCCAGCAATATCATGTCGTTTAACCCTAGATTGAGAGCTTCTCCCCAATCAATTCGCTGATTTCCCAATATACCCACCTTACAAGCATATTCAAGAAAATCTACTCACAAATCAATGGGATCAGACAAAATTGAAAAGCCTGAGTGCTTAAATCGATCTCGTCTGCCCCAATTGGTTAAATGTCTGAAGATGATTTTCGAATGGCAACGGGGACTGATTTAAACGCAGGCGTTTTACTACGAGGGTCAGCGTGGGTACCTATTAATGTATTTGCCTCAGGGTAATAAGCGAGCACGTTACCTGGTGCCACATCAAAATCAATTAAGGTCAGGCCCTGCATTTTCCCGTGGGGTGAGGTGACATCCGCCGAGTCACCTGCTTGCAAATGCATCATGGACATATCCTGTTGGCTCATCAGTAAACACCAACGTGTCTTGGTTCCGCGGTACGTATCTTCCTCCTCATAGATGATTGAATTAAATTGGCCTTCACTGCGAATGCTGGCCAGCAAAAATGGATATTCCTTCGACGCTAGCATCGAGGGAATGGGTGTAACACGAAAATGCGCTTTTCCCGATTCGGTGGGAAATTGGTTGTCATGTATCACACGGCCTTTTACGGTAAACTCTTGAAGTGTTTTGTCGATATCAGCCAACTCTTCCAGCCCGGGTATCGAGGCAGCAATGGATGCGCGAATAGTGCTATGTTCCTTAAAATCATCAAAATTAACAGGACTGTCTGGCAGCAATCGTTGAGCAATTTCACACAGAATCCGACTTTCGGGCAGTACGCCATCCAGCCGTTTGATACCACCATCGCTGAGGCGAACATAATTAAACATGGATTCTTGAGTGGTCGGCTGCCATTCTTCATCTCTAGCGGTAACAGGTAATACAAGAGACTCGCTGGATTCCATCCCGGTGATGTGCCCTCTGTTCAGAGTGGTGGTTAAAAAAACTTTGAAACCAATACGGTCCAGAGCCTGACGTGCCCAGCGCGAATCTGGTGTCGCGCTATAGAGGTTGCCACCCATGATCAATGCCGCATCTATCTCGCCATGATCGGCAGCTTGCAGACTCGCCAAGGTGTCTTTGCCCTGGGTGCGTGGCAAGGTCACGCCAAGGTAAGATTCGATATGTTTAAATACATCCTCTTCTAATAATGGTTTGACGCCCACTGTTCCAATACCTTGCACATTACTGTGGCCTCGAAGAGGTAATAAACCAGCGCCTGTTTTCCCGATTTGCCCTCTTAGTAAAGCCAGGTTAACAATGGCTTCTACATTTTCAACACCGTTTAGGTGGTGAGTAATGCCCATACCCCAGCAAAAAATGGTGTGCTCTGAACAAGCATAATGCTTCGCCAGGCTGTCGATGTCTTTTTTCTCTACCCCACTAGATAAGATCACGTCTTTCCAAGGTAGTTGACGAATAAAGGATGTGTACTGATCAAAATCTTGCGTATGTTTGTGGATAAAAGCTTGATCGATGTGACCCGATTCAAGTAATGACTTTGCAATACCATTCAGCAAGGCAGTATCGCCGTTAATACGAGGCTGAACGTACTCCGATGCGATCCATGTGCCCCCGGTCATCATCGACTTGGCACTTTTCGGAACCGCAAAGCGCACTAAACCAGGTTCTTTCGCAGGATTAATCATGATGACTTGCCCACCGCGGTCGCGACATTGCTTCAATTGATGCAGCATACGGGGATGGTTAGATGAAGGATTGGCACCGATGACAAAAACCAGGTCAGCATGTTGCAAGTCTTCCAATTTAACGGTGGCAGTCCCTGTGCCGATTGTAGCCTTAAGGCCAACACCCGTCGCCTGATGGCAGTAAAACGAGCAGTTGTTGATGTTATTTGTGCCATAAAGCCTGGCCAGAAGCTGTAAAGTAAACCCGGCTTCATTAGAAGAGCGACCTGAGCTGTAAAAGAACGATCGCTCCGGATCGGTCGCTGCAAAACGCTCTGCAGCCAGGCTGAACGCATCCTCCCAACTCAGGGGTTGATAGCGATCGGTGTCAGCGGCTTTATAAATGGGTGTATTTAATCGACCGAGATGTTCTAATTCACGATCACTGAGTTGTTGGAAATTGTTAAGGGTATGGGAAAAAAGCTCATCTGGGATTGCAGCTTGTATGTCGGTGGATTGAGCTTGGATACTTTTATTACAAACTGAAGGGAATTCACCCAGCTCATTCACCATGCCGCCACGTTGCCCGCCCATACCCAATCCACAAGCTTTGCAGGCGTTATTGCTTTTTAATGCTTTACCAGATTGCTTAAGCCCAATACGATTCAATGTCCGAAGCGTATAGAGAACCTTCTTTGGGCCGCCGCCGACGATATTTGCGCTGTTCGAGATAGGGTTATCAGCCATATTCAACCTACACATTTACACATTCCGGAATGTTGTTGAACAATTATAGGTTAGCCAAAACAGATTTGTTATGCGTAGAATGACGGTGTTTACGCACTTTTCCACTTGCCTTTTATCTGCTATCAAGAGCGCGCAGCGAACGGAATAAAAGAGACAAGTAGGGCGTGGTTTTTCCGAGTGCTGGGGCTGGTTATGTGAGTATCGTATTGTTTAAATTCTAAACCCAGCAGCATAAAACAAGATAATAGTTAAAATACAAGCACCTATTATCGGCATTAACCAAAACATCCGTTTTTGTTTAAATTTCCTATACAGATAATACTCAGACACAATGCCGATAGCTATCAGCAAGGTCAGAAAAATGATGCTGATTACAATCAAATCCAAAGCATTTATTTGAAAATTACCCATATACGCAAATGCTTGGTTTCTGAAACCTATTGATACGGTTGCTTTCAATCAGGCCATGCGAGAAATATACGCCATGATATCCTTGACGGAAAGGGGTGGAGAATAGAAAAACCCTTGAATCACCTCACCCCCAAAATCCTTGATCAAATCCAGTTGCTCGGCTGTTTCAACACCCTCGACGACAGTATCAATATTGAGATTGCTGGCCAATCCGATAATGGATTTGACGATATTTTGATGCTGGGGTTCTTCCATTTGCATCACAAACACTCGATCGATCTTGAGTATATCAATGGGTAATGTGCTTAAATACTGCAGCGAAGAATACTTGGTACCAAAATCATCAATACAAATTTTGATGCCCTCGAATGACAACAGGTCCAACGCTTGTTGGCACTCAGAAAAGTTATCAACCAGGCTGTGCTCAGTGATTTCAATTTGCACAAGTTCTGCCGGAATATTATGCTGACGAATGGGTGTTAGCAAATCAGAAACCAAATCAAAATTAAAGTGTTGCGCTGAAATATTTAGACTGACCGGAAGGGGTGTTTGTTGATATACGGGTTCTTCTCGAAGCCAATGGCTGATCGTTTGGCACAGCAAATCAATCACGTAACGGGTAATTTCAAGAATACGACCAATCTCTTCTGCAATGGGAATAAAATCTAAAGGAGAAATGGTCCCCAATGTGGGGTGATCCCATCTTAATAAGGCTTCAAACCCGACAATTTTCTGTGTGACCAAGTTTACTTTCGGCTGATATACCAAATACATTTGCTTTTCATGTAGGCCAGCATCCATACTCTTTTCAATATCCACTCTTTTGGTGGTTTCTTTATGAAGTGTTTCTGTGTAAATCTTATAATTATTTCGTCCTTTCTTTTTAGCGCAATACATTGCGGTATCAGCGGCTCTCAGAATATCGTCTATGTTGGTGCCACAGCCTGGATAAAAAGCTAAGCCCATACTTGCCGTAATTGAAATCGTGGAGGCACCGATGGTGATAGGGTCTCGGAAGCTGGCCATAATCAGCTCAACGCACCCTATCACTTCCGCGTGATCTGTAACATCGCAGAAAACCACGATAAACTCATCACCACCAACTCGCGCTATTAAGCTTGTTTCAGGTACTTTCGAGATAATCCGATCAGCCGTTTTCTGCAACAACTGGTCACCCACATCATGACCTAAACTGTCGTTAATGTTCTTGAATTTGTCGAGATCGATAAACAATACCGCCAGCTGCTTTGCTTCTTCTTTGATTTTCTTCAGTTCAGTTTCCAGGTCCTTCCTCAATCGAAACCGGTTAAACAAACGTGTTAAGCTGTCGTGATAAGCAGAAAACTTTAGTTGGTCCTGATGTTTTTTCTTTAATGAATTGTCTTTAATGAATGCATTGAAGATTCGGGTATCATTGTAGCTGGTGGGCCACAAGGTAATGTCGATCGGAAACACGGTTCCGTCTTTCTTCGCCGCTTCAATCAACTCAGGGCTATCGATTTCTTTTTGGTAGAACGAGTTCAGCGCCTTCTCTAAGTTTTGCACCTCGACAGGTTGATCATCGAGCTGGATCTTCAAGTCTGTAAATGACAAGCCTTGTGCTTCATTCTTGGACCAACCAAAAATGGATTCTGCCGCTCGATTCCATTCAAGAATTTGTCCATCTTCACCAAATGACAGATAAGCGTCATTAATGGTATCAATGAAAAATTTAAAGTCTCTGACTTCGCTAAAATGATAGATTAATATACTGCGTTGGTTGATTTCCGCATGCGACACCATGACTGTGCAAGGTAGGGATTTTCCATCTGCTCTGACACAGTAAACGTTCTCCAGTATGATGTTTTTTGTTAAAGGTTCCGCTATCAGTCTGTACAATGTATACCGAATTCTGGGCTGAATATCCGCTTGAAACAAACGAAACACTCTCTCAATGCTCATCTCCGCAAAGCAATAATCAAACATTTTCTCAGCGGTAGAACTAAATACTTCGACATTACCATTGGCATCTGTGGCAATAATCGCGTCTTTTGAGTTATCGAGGATGCCATTTAACAAGACTTCCTTATATTCAATGGCGCATCGAGTTCGAATGCGCTCAGTAATATCGATTAACAGCAAGGTCATGTAGGTTGAATCATTATTCTTATAACGAAACTCTACTTTCTGCGATGGGTTGCTTTTCCGTACCGCTGTAACATGACCGCCATTTTCAAGCAACACCTTAGAATGCAACCCTTCTAGTAAGTTGCTAAATTGCATAGCGTCGGCGACGTTATCAAGATCAAAGTAATCGGATATCGAATGAGATACTGGGTTCTCACTGAAAAAATATTGAATGGCTTGAGGGTTTGCTAAAAGAATGTCTCCTTCCTGATCGATAACGACAACGGCATCGTCTAAGTCATTCAAGACTGTACCAAGAAATTCACGCTCGTCCAGCTTCATCTGGTTCAACGCCTGATCTGGGAGATTAGGAGAAGTGGCAGTGGAGGATTTTTTAGACGAGTTGCTCATATACTGCTGTTTACCGGTTACTCTCGTGCACTTTAATCTTAACAGCGACTAATTAATCATTTTTATGATCGCATTAATCGCTTTATCGCCATTAAAGGGTTTGATGATCCAACCATTGATGCCACCTTTTTTGCCTCTTTCTTTTAGTTCCTGATCAAATTCAGTGGTCAGCATCACGATCTTGGGTTTTTTTTCTGGTAACTCACTTTTTAGTTTCTCAACGAGCCCAAGGCCATCCAAGTTTGGCATATTGATATCTAACAACACCAGTTTATAACTGTTTTGTTTGATTAGGTCGT
This sequence comes from Gammaproteobacteria bacterium, assembly GCA_038135915.1. Taxonomy (GTDB): domain Bacteria; phylum Pseudomonadota; class Gammaproteobacteria; order Pseudomonadales; family UBA6940; genus JAYPYM01. Next base: position 11,375 of record JAYPYM010000060.1, on the reverse strand, counting down.
ATGCCTCAAGGCCATCAGAGGCTTGGTCCGATTCAATATTGTGCTTACCAAGGTATTCGGCAACTTCTTGGCGAACAGTGGAGGTATCATCGACTATGAGAACATCGCGCATGTCATTCAGTCCTTAACACTAATGTTATACGTTTAGTTTAGCAGCTCTTTCCACGCGCACAGGTTCGTTTGTTTTTGAGCACAGACGCAACACTCACTGCAAAATAGGTGTTTCAAGAAGTTGGAATGAGGTGATCAATCGAACTGATCTTTAGCTATTTCAAACTGGCGTGGGGGATGCATCTCACCAGCCCAGGCCTTAACTTGAGCTATATTTAGAGAGAGCGGAAAAAGACGAAAGCGATACACAGTGTAAGGATGTAAATGATGGATACTAATATTCTGTTTCACGATCGCGATCACAAGGCCATCTCCCTGGTTAAATCTGTGATTAATGTGAATAATTCATTACGTGTAAAGGAAGATGATCGTAATATCCTGAGT
>JAYPYM010000060.1:1494-10825 GCA_038135915.1 Gammaproteobacteria bacterium | reverse complement strand
AACTATGGTGCATCAGACATCAGTGGTATCTTCCTCAGCGAAGAGCCGGATGATGATCAACTGACAGGTTTTGAAATTGCTCGAAAAATTGCGCGCTCTCGTGATTCCATTCCAATTTTTATGCGACTCAATGGTGATAGGACCATTAACGATATTGATCCAGAATTGCATCCCTATGTCGATTCCTTTTACAACCTGAATCAACTGGAAAATCTAAAATCCGATGCTGACAAATACTTATACAGCGCCTATTTCCCGCCAATGTTGATTGAGTCTTTAAGTAAGGCGGGCGTATCGGCTATCGAATCCATGTTTAAGGGCGTCAAAGCGAAATCCTGCCAACCGATACTGGTGAATGATCACATTATCAATACGGAAATGACCTGCTTACTCCCAGTTAATCTTGAATTCACAAATGGCTATCTGGCATTATTGATGCGCGATGATATTGCTAAGCTGAGCAGTGCGTCAAAGTTATCTGGAATGAAGAAATACGATTGTGTCAACTATTCAGACCACGTGATACGTGAACTGATGAATCTATTTTGGGGGATATTCAAATACGATGTGTCATCGCGATTTAAGGTTAAGAAAAATAAATACCCAATCAACTTACCCATTGTCGTTGGTCACCATGGGCACTACATCAATTTCGGCAGCAATATCCCGCAGATCATCTTACGTTACTTTTTATCTGTCAATGATCCTAGTACTGACGTTTTTTTGATGGAGTTTAAAGCTATTTTTAACCAAAGAATGAATCCTCAGGATTTCCAATTCGACTCAGAATATGGCGTTCAACGTCATATAGATTCAGGAGACCTGGAGCTATTTTAACTTTTATGCTGTTTACTGATCATGAGAAGATGCTGATTAAACGAAGTCCTAACTATCGTTTTAATAATCGAAGTTCCAGTTATCGAAATTTTAGTTATTGAAGCCAAATGCTATGCCCAGAGTGCGTCTGAATTATGCCTTTAAAGTATATTTATTCGCTGCCATTATTGGCTTCGTTTCTGCATCTGTGATTGCTTTTTCAACCTACAAAACACAAAAAAAAAATGTTGTCGATCAATTACGCTCTGAATTGGCTTTGATGGTCAAAAGTATCGCTCTCAATATTGATGGTGATACCCACGAAGAGATTTTCTCTTTTGAAGGTGAAATTGATGGGCTCGAATATTTTGAAGCCATCCAATCTCATCTGATTAAATTCAGAGACATTTATAAGATGCCACACAGTGATGGCCACTCTCCTCTCTACACACTCAGAAAATCAATATCAGAAAATCCGGGTGAAGAGTTCGAATTTGTCGTCATGACCAATGTAGGGGAGGGTGGCGAATATTTTACAGGTGCTTATCTGGCATCTGAGCCACATTTACAAGAGGCGCTGAAGGGCGAGTTTATTACCACAGACCTGTACCAAGATGCATACGGCACCTGGATATCCAGCGCCGCACCAATTTATTCCAGCGACGGAGAGATCGTAGGTCTATTACAAGGTGATCGAGATATTGGGTTTGTCATGGCCGAAATAGCTGAGCTTAGAAACACAATTATTATGCAATGGCTGGTGGGCTTTGGTATGAGTATGATCTTAACCACGTTTTTTGTACGCTACGTGGTTTCACCGCTGATACGCCTTAAAAATATCATGAACGCTTTTAGACAGGGGGAGAAATCGTCCCGCATCAAAGTGGATCGTAACGATGAAATGGGCGATGTTTATGCCATGTATAATGAATTGGCCGATAGCATCATTAAAGCATTCTCCACCATAGAGGAACACAACCGTACGCTAGAGGCTAAAGTCGAGGCACGCACATTAGCGCTTAAAGAAAAGAATCGAAATATCCAGAGCATGCTAAAAAATATCCAACAGGGCATTTTCACCATTGGTGCTGATAGCACCGTCCAGCCCGAATATTCTCAATTCCTAGAGACGATCTTTCAAACCGACAAAATTGAAGGCCGATCTATACATGAGCTGATCTTTTCCAATTCAAATCTAGGGGCCGATGTCATCGATCAGGTTCGCAATAGCTTAAGCTGTGTGGTTGGCACGGATGCTTTATTCTATGAATGCAATGACCACCTTTTGGTTCGTTCCATGGAAATAACAACGCCCAAGGACGAAGTTAAAATGCTTGAAATGGATTGGGTACCCATATTGGATGAAGACGATATGGTTGAAAAAGTCATGGTCGTGATCAGAGATGTGACAGAGTTAACTTCCTTACAACAGGTTGCCAATGAACAGGAACGAGCACTGGAGATCACCGGTGAGATTCTCAATATTAAAGAAGAGAAGTTCATCAAGTTCATTAACAATTCGATAAAATTTCTGGATAAAAATGAAGAAATTATCCGTACATATCAAGAAAATCAACAAGAAAAAAATCAAGAATTGATTGCCGCCTTATTTCGTAATATGCATACGATCAAAGGCAGCGCCCGAACCTATGGCTTGAACCATCTGTGCAATATTGTGCACGACACAGAATCTGAGTACGATGCCTTGCGCAAAGATGAAGATGCCAAATGGGACTTTGATCAGCTACTGGGACAATTGCAACTGACACGATCCTGCTTGGATGAATACATTACCATTAATCGAGATAAATTACGCCGAACAGATCAGATACTGAAAGACAGCACGAGCCATCAAATCAAGGTATTTAGTCTTTTGGTTGAAGAGGCCTTAACCTCTTTGCAATCAGTTCAAGCAAAAGACAGTGAAACGATAGAAAAAACCTTGCATCACGTCAATGGTATATTGAATTTATCGAATACGAACTCAATTGTGTATATTCTTTCAAATGTTATTACTTCAATAAGATCTTTAGCGAAGTTGCTTGAGAAAGAAATTCCATATTTGAACATACAGGATCAGGGTTATTTTGTTAAATCGGAGATTGCCATGCTGCTAGAGGATGTGCTGATGCATATCTTTAGCAATACCATGGATCATGGTCTGGAAACAGCGAGCGAAAGGTTAGCAATAGGTAAGTCTCCAATCGGTACTGTTCATTTAGACCTGCGCGCTACTTCAGATGATTTTATGGCGCTTTATGTCAAAGACGATGGGCGTGGCTTGAATTTAAAAAAAATAAAACAACTGGCTTGTTCCAAAGGACTCTTGCCTGATCCTGACAGCGTGACCCCGCTGCAATTGGGTCAATTGATTTTTGAATCGGGATTATCTACGAGTAAAAACCTGACTCAAATTTCGGGACGTGGTGTAGGTATGAACTCAGTCAAACACGCTATTGAGGAAAAAGGCGGGCAATTAGATTTAACTTTACCGGAGTCCGCCGCTGAGGACGACACAGGTGTGCCTTTTGAGATTCGAATATTGCTACCCAAAAGCTACTTTATTAAGAATACCTTTTACCTATCCTGATACCAAACGCTTATATCCTGATATGAATGTGCTAAATGAATAGCTAATGTTTATCGTTTGATGCTATGCGTTGTTGATTTAGCGTCGTTGATTTCGTGTGGCGAAAGCTTTGAGAAAGCATGTGAGATAGTCTTTTGCATGAAAATATAAAAAGATACCAGAGTATTTTTTTAGAAGCGCCAAATGTCCCTTTGAAGGTGCCACTGATTTTTGATGGCCCAATTGTTTTCCGAGTAGTAACGGGTACCTCAATCACGCTCAGGCCTTGATCCAGAGCTTTAAGCTGCATCTCGATGATCCAACCAAAATCTTGATCTGACATTGACAGTTGTTTTAATGCTTGATAATTCAAAGCCCGAAAAGGCCCTAAATCAGTTAACTGGGTCTGGTATAAAAAATTGATCACCTTGGTCGCAAATTGATTGCCCGCTTTTTGGTGCATGAACAAAGAACCTTTTTCTGCCAAGCCCAACTGTCGGCTCCCCACGGCCAATTGAGCGCCCTTTAACACTTCATGAATCAATCTTGGGGCTTCAGTCAAATCCTCTGCGCCATCGGCATTAATAAAAAGAATGATATCAGCATGGCGAACCTTGCTTAAAGCAGCCAAACACGCCCTGCCGTAGCCATGCTTAGGTTCTTGAACCAGGGTTGCGCCTGCTTGAAGCGCTCTTTGAGCGGTCAGATCAGTGGAGCCATTGTCGCATACAATCACTTCATGAATAAACGCCCCGTTAAATGTGATGTCTCCCAGTTCTTTTAATACACCAGGTAATGATTGTTCTTCATTCAAGGCGGGTATCAGAACAACTATTTTTTCCATCCTGTCCTCCGAGCGCATCCGATCAGTGTTAGCACTTAGCTTAATCACTCCATTCGTGTCTGTCATCTAAAAATCTTGAAGCCTTTGAACCCTGGCCACTTAAATGAATGCTTTCCCTCTCGTATGAGTAGATAGAATATCAAACCATACTCAATATAAAAAAGAGGTTTTGGTATTTCAAACAATGCCAATTCTTCAGGCCAGTTTTCCAGATTCATTCCGGTACAATAGCTGATAAACAACACCATACTGATTAGCCAAGGCCATCGCTGTGTTGTAAAAACAGCAAAAGCCAGCACCCATACCCAGTACCAAGCATTCAGTACCGGGCTCAATAGCAGAAAAGAAGCTGTTATCCAAGTCATGGCTTGAGCTAATATGACTTGCTGTTGGCTCGGGTGATCATCTGTTAATTGCCTTTGCGTATAAAAAAAAATAGCGGCATAGAGGGTGATAAACACAATTAAAACACTCAGCTTTGCAACTTCGGTGTTCGTCAGCGATTGTATGAGCGTAAAAATAAAGGCATTAAATTGCCAATCCTGCATCATAGCAACCAATCCCATTGGAAAACCGGAAAAAAAATAGTAAGAGCCGAGATAAACCATCAGCAATGTCACAATAAATGTGATGATTCTATTCCAGTGACCATATAGCAAAAAAGGGGCTATGATAATAGCAGTGGCTTTCGCAGAGACAGCAAGGGCTAACAGAGCGCCTAAGCCACACTGCCTGAGCAAATGCCACGTGCCTGATAGCTGCTGACTGTTCTGCTGTAATGTCTGATGCATTAAAAAAGCTGACAGACAGATTGCAATTGACACCACCTCTACGTGAGCACTGATTGAAAACTGATATATCATCAGCGGGCACCAGCTGATTAAAAATAACTTGGCTGGTGCTAATACCCGAGAGAGCATCACAAGCAACCCAACCTCAAACACTATTATCAGTGCCTTAAGTACAAAAATATTGCCTGGCGATATAAAATAAGCCAGAGAAAATAATCCTTGAGCAAAAGGCCCATAAACGGTTGGCACGTCAGGATAGCTCACGCTATCCAACACAGTGTCCATACTGGCTGGTAAAGACGCTATACCATAAAACTGGCTTGGCACTGTCACATAAGCGCCACCTAAAGACAGGTTGGCAAAACCATCCCATAAATATCTAAAGATATCATCTTCCAAAGGCGGATAAGTACATAATGCTACCACCCTAAAGAGCAAAGCCCATTTCAAAATAGTGACTGAAGTAAACTGAGCGTCTGAATCATTTTCTACATTAGAAAAATGATAAAATCCCCACCAGATCATGGTTACAAACATCATGAAACCCATCATTTCATTCAGTGAGAGATCCCCATAACTTTGGGAGCTCAAACACAATAATAGGTATCCCATCAAACTCAAAAGGCCAGCAAAATGAATGTTCATGACGTTAACTGAAACGAATCGATTATTCTTTTTGAGTATTTTGTTCAATATTTTCTTTACCTAGACTAGACTTTGAATAGCTTGATGAAATTAAGATAGTGGGCGCTATTTGATGACTGATTGATTTGAGAAGGACCTCATGTATGTTAAAAAACCACAAAAAATGATTACGGTTTTTTTTATGGCGCTGGCCTCTGGTTCCTGTTTGGCTTCAGGTGCATTTAACCCCTCAGTACCCGGCCCAGTCAATGCACAGTTCGCTTTAGGTAAAAGCATTGTAACAGGTCGCAAAGGAGACGCAAACTGCGCGGGCTGTCATGCGGGAGATCAGAAATTTAAACGAAATGGGCTTAAATCTCTGGGTAAACCCATCTCTAAATTTATAGTGGACTGCACAAGTCATCAACCATGTTTTGAAGGGAAATTAACGGCCAAAGAACTCTCGGGCATTGATAGTTATTTCAAAAGACGATATCGAATCAAATGATTGGCTAATGTTTTAATTAATTTTTTATACGAACTTTAAAGAGTGATTTCAAACAGCGAGTACCAACATGTCCTATAAAATTTCTGCTATTTCTGCTGTCTTTTGTCTTGCGACTGTCCAAAGTATGCCCGTCCATGCAACAACGCCCTGGGTGATGGAAGAGGGCGCCTCTAGCATTTATATTAGTCATGTTGCCGAATCTTTTGATGAGAAATATCTCGGTAGTGAGGGTGCAACACCTATTCCAGAAATTGAACAAAGCACCAGCTGGATAAACTATTATTATGGCCTGACTAGTAAAACAACCTTAGGCGTTCAACTGGGATATACCAGCTCAGAATGGGAAGGCAGTGATTATCGGTATCATGGCTTAGCTGATACAAAACTTTCAGCCACCTATGAACTGAAAAATCAATTCATGGATGAAACCCCTTGGACAATTTCCCTATGGAGTGCCCTAACAATTGCAGGCACCTACGAACGAGGTGCTGGAGGCAGGCCACATGCACCAGGTGATGAAGCCAATGGCTTTGAAGGTGCGCTATTAGCTGGCCGTCAGCTCAGCGAGCGGTTATCAACCAATACATCATTTGGTTATCGCTTCAGGGCTGATGATGTTCCGGATGAGATTTTTTACAGCGCTGCTTTGCACTATACCATCGTGCCTCAATTCACCACTTCCATCTTACTGGATGCTATTAATGCCATTGATGGAGACGATATCAATGACCCAAGTTTTGCCGGCGAATTCTTTAAAACTGAAGAAGACCGAGCCATCCTTGATTTGATCTTTTCCTATAGAGTGGGAGGGGTCACCTTAGTTGGCGGTTATGGTAGGGTGATAGACGTCTCTGGTATAGCAGAGACTAGAAATACCGGAAAAAGCGATATCCTACACTTTTCTTTCGGCTACGATTTATAAGTCACCCACTAGAAACAGTTTGACTGAACATCAATGGCGTCATTATCCTGTATCTTTTTCTATTGAAAAAAGATTGGCCCATCGTATAATGGCGTATTGATCAATTATTCTAACAATACAGTATGCCTACCAGTCAAAACCTAAATAATCATCATCAAGTTTTTAGCTTAAAAAGTTTTTATCCCTATCAGGCTTCTACTCTGGCGAAGTCTCTACTAGGTGCGATGATGGGTGTGTCAATCACAGCTGCTTTCAAAAGGAGTGGTGTAGAAATTGCCGTCGCTGGTATGACCGGAGCAGCTACTGGAGCATTTCTCTCACGGATATCTGAGGGTTTATCTTCTCACGCTGGACTGAGCAAACACGATGTAGATACGCTAACGATTGATTGGAAACAGGCGAAGCGTTTGAAACATTCTCAAAATGGAAAAGTGGGTGTCAGCTTTATTTCATTCAATGATGATAGCCGCATTGTGGTAAAGCCTACCTATCATCCTGAAATAGAGTTTTTTTTGTTAAAGCTAGGGGAGAAGCTAGGGTTTAAATTACCTATGGCACGCTTATCTGATACCCGTGAACACGCTGGCATTAGTCGATGTGCTTTGAATAGCAGGCTTAACAAAGATCCTCGTGAAAAAGTGAAAGAGCTTTACCAGCATAGACCGCCAGAATCCCCGTTTTTAATTATGGAAAGTTTGGAAGGGGACACGCTGAAGGATGTTTCTGAAAACCATCCAGCTCAACTTCAATCGAATCGCTTGTTTGTTCAAATGGGCGAGTTGTTTGCGTTTGATTTACTACTTAATAATTTTGACCGCATGCCAAACCCTTGGATGAATTATTGCGGCAACTTAGAAAACATTCATGTGACAGATAATGAGCTTTTTCTCCTCGACTCTTCAATGGATGTCAACCCTGTTCATGGTCATCAGCATTATCTATCTTTAATTAGAATGATCGTTGGTGAATTGGTTGAAGGCACGCGGGCCAGTCAAAGCTTTGTTAAAGATATTTGCCAAAGACTTGGAGTTGAATATTCCACGGACCTCTATCATGCTTTCAGAGAGGGTTTTTTAGAAAAAAGGCAGCGTGTTGCTAACCATTTGACTGCTGAGGTTTTAAACGAGATGAGATTAACTATCTTTAAAGCGTCATCCAATGACTCGCCTGTTGACAGCTTAGAACTGACGAACTTCATTGTTAGCAATGCATTGGCCCTGTCTGACGAAACTAGTTCTATCATTGGCTAACCAAGGCTTGGCAAAAAGTACGGTCAAAGAATTCATCAATCAAGCGCAAACAAAAATGGGGGGAGAACACCCAAGTTAAAGAACCAACGTAAGCGGGGGCTACGTCTATCCCAGAGTGGAGCATTTTTGGGGGCGATTTCATTGTATTCTTATTCGAAATTTAACCATTAAGAACATGTACTAATTGAAAAGCATGTCGTCGTGATTGACTATTTAGAATATCTTTAAGAGACACCTTTTCTAACTCGCTGGCAAGCCTGTGACACTCTGATTTTAACGCTTCAGTAAATTTTTCAGCCTCATCTTTTCTTCGGATAATTTCCTGTTCCTTTTTCTCATAAAGTGTTCGAATTATATTACTTTCTTTTTCGCGCTTACGATTACTAGAATATTCCCCTCCCCATCTGGAGATTCTATCTTCTAGTAACTTCTTTGATTTTCCGTTACTTACAACCCTTTTATACCATGGCTTTCGGTCTATATATCTAATGTACCGTTCTTCCAGTTTTTTCCACCACTCCTCTTGTACTCTTTTTGCCCTAACAAGAGGAATCATTATTTCCGGAACATTATCTGATGAAGTGGATACCACACGCTCATAGTCTTTTACTAATTCATATGATGTAATAGCATTCACATAATCCTGGTAAACCTCGACAGTTTCTATTATTTGTTTCGGTATAGCATCGGAAAATTCTGGGTATCTTTCTACATATCGATAAGCAGTTATTGCTGCATTTCGTATGTCATTGTGAGCAATAAAATAGTAAATACTTCCAAGCTCGCTTAGACATATTATTACTTTATTATCGAGTGTTTTTTCCTCGTAATCAGATTGGTATAGCGCATTTCCATTGGGGTCGATTTGTGCTAGTTTGGCGAATAATCTTCTAGCTTGCCCCAGTTCTTGTATTCGCACACTTTCTATATCGGAATTAAGAGCTGACATAAAGTGATCATAGGCTTCACGAATTTCTGACACTGCCTTCAAGCCTTTCTCTATTTTT
>JAYPYM010000060.1:530-1484 GCA_038135915.1 Gammaproteobacteria bacterium | reverse complement strand
CTTCTCCAACCGAGAAAACTCCTTTTGCAGCACTTCTCTGTATTGCGCGGCTGTTAGTGGCTTGTCTGGTGGTGATTCTCCTCCTTTTAAAAACTTAATGACTCCTTTAACTAAATTTTCAGCGAATTTTTCGTCCATTTCAAGTTCCTATATTTTAGCGTCAGATTAATGGCCTTGTTAAGTCAACTTGATCGTTTTAGAATTTTTAACATAGTCATGTAGTTCACTTGAGTACCAATCGTACTTTTCCACATATTGCTTCCTGACAACGGGACTTCGAGTGAAAACGTCATCAATGATCTTGCACCACCCCACACACTCAGATGATTTTAAGTTAACCTTTTGACTCACAAGATTTTCGAAATAATTTAGATAAAGTTCAGCTATGATAACAGCTTTATCATAGTTAGGATTATCATCTTCGATTGGAAGCTTTGATCGAAAATAGGGAATAAGTTCATCATTTTGAATTAAATGCTCGCGTATGGCGGCCGTCTGATAATATAGAAATTGAAGACTTCCTGAGCTGTTCAAAGCTTCCATTTTTCTAAGCTGAAAATATAAGAAACCAAAACCAATTATGCTTACAAATACTGATATTTTTTCAAATAATTCCATGGAAACTTCCTTTGGCTAAAATATTATGCTGACTGGGTATTGTTAAATACTATGCATGGTCTTCTCCACCCAACTCTCTTAAAAGCCAATTCAATTGATTTCTGGAGATTGAAATAATTTCATCGTAAATCATAATGCATGTCTTATTTTCAATGTTTCTTGGGTCAGGCAGGTTATTCCCACGTTTACCTCCAATCACCATGATTTCTATTTCAGCGTCGGTGTAAGGTTTAAAATCGTTTCTATAGGCAGTCGCTTGTTGATAGTCTTCGTACTTTAACGAGTGACTTGGACGCTTAAATTCAATGAGTAAATACTCGCCAGGGTAATTACTAC
>JAYPYM010000060.1:0-520 GCA_038135915.1 Gammaproteobacteria bacterium | reverse complement strand
GCATTAGATCCGGTCGCTTGGCGGACCTTTTTCCTGTATATTTTTTGCCTAAATATTCTTCGACTTGCCGCCGCAAGGTTTTATTACTGCTAAAGACTGAGTATTTTGGGCCAAATATCCACAGATTTCTTTCCAATGCATCATGCACTATTGCTTCTTCTGTCTGGGGACTATGACATAAGCTTTCAAATTGATCCAAAAATTCCAGGCGGCTATTAGCTTGTTCTCCAAGGATAGCCAACTCTGCCAAGCCAAATTCCTTGAGGACTTCAGCTAATTTCGATATATCTGCACGATCAGCTTCGTGAATATAATCTAGAATTGCCCTATATTCAGTTCTTTCGAGCGCGTCTAATAACACGCTGACTATTGGGTCCATTTTGGATTCAGGTTCATCATAATATTTATTTACAATTGACTTAATCGCTTTATCGGCAAATTGTCTCTTATACTCAGGTAACTCTGGTAGCCTCGAATTGATCTTCTTAGTTATCCTAGCTTGAGCCAAAGATAATTCTCT
>JAYPYM010000059.1:10235-19898 GCA_038135915.1 Gammaproteobacteria bacterium | reverse complement strand
GCATGGGTGTGATTTCTTTGCGTTCTTTCTCCGTCAATGACGTGCCTTTTGCACATTCTGCAACTTCCGACCATTCGGGGCGAAGGCTGATAATTTCTTTGTATAACTCATAAGCTATTTGTCGGCTTGAACTCACAAAAATGGCTTTTCCATTGACGGTTGAACCTTCTGTTAAACGTGTTTCGTAATGTTCTATAAAATCCTTTGCTAAGGATTTAAGACGGTCTGGGTCACCCAGGATGGCCTTCATATTGGCCATCGCTTTTTTGCTTTCATCGATTTGATAATCGCTGGCCCCATCCTCTGCACATTGCTGGTAATAGGATTCGATCTCTTCAAGCTTGCTGTTGTCCAGAATGACTTTTGCTGCGCGGCCCTCGTAAACAATGCGCACGGTGATTTCATCTCTAACGGATTCGGTCATGGTGTAGCTGTCCACCACATCGCCGAATACATCCAGCGTGGCGTCAATGGGTGTGCCGGTAAAGCCCACATAGGTGGCATTGGGTAGGGAGTCATGCAGGTATTTAGCAAAGCCATAGCTACGTTTGACGCCATCTTTGGTGACACGAACTTTTTGATCGAGGTTGATTTGACTACGGTGTGCTTCATCTGAAATGCAGATCACGTTATTGCGATCCGTCAGCATTTCGGTGTCTTCAGTGAATTTATGAATGGTGGTTAGAAAGACGCCGCCGCTGTTTCTACCCTTAAGCATTTCGCGCAGGTGGTCTCGGCTATCAACACTCATCACGTTACTGTCACCAATATAGATTTTGGCGTTGGTAAATTGCTCCGATAACTGTCTATCCAGATCCGTCCGGTCGGTAATGAGTACAATGGTGGGGCTTTCAAAATCAATACTTTTCATCAGTAACCGAGTGAGAAACAGCATGGTATAGCTTTTACCACAGCCAGTTGCGCCGAAGTAAGTACCGCCTTTTCCATCGCCTTCAGGTTTGCGCTGCTTTTTGATGTTCTCGTAGAGCTTGGTTGCCGCATAATATTGAGGGTAGCGGCAGACAATTTTATCCTCTTTGTGAGAGGTGTCGGGGAAGTAGATAAAATCCCGAATGACCCGCAGTAGCCGCTGCGAGTCGAACAGACCCTGCGTCATGGTATGCAGGGAGTCGATGCCCTCTTTAGCAATGGTTTCATCACCAGTGATTTTTCGCCAAGTGTAGAAGAATTCATAGTCGGCAAAGAAAGAGCCCATTTTATTGTTTACACCATCACTAATCACACATAGGGCGTTATAAACGAAAAGTTTTGGAATATCCCGCCGATAGCGGGTGGTCAGTTGAACATAGGCATCATGAATGGTGGCTTCTTCCCGGATAGCGCTTTTGAACTCAAACACCACCAAGGGCAGGCCGTTGATATAGAGAATCGCATCGGGGATTCGCTTTTCGCCGCTTTGACCTTCAATTTCTAATTGATTGACGATTTTGAAGTGGTTGTTGCTCGGTGTTTCATAGTCGATGAGTTTGATATGTAGATCTTTCTGGTTAGGGTCTTCTCGTTTGAAGTCATCATTACCATTGCAAACCCATTTCATGAGTTTTTTATTGCTATCATAGAGGTCAGCAGGGGAGAGCAGATCTAGCGCTCGAATTATGGATTGAATCTCTCCGTTGGTAATTCCGTCGGCTTGATAGCGCGTTGTTAGAAAGGCTTGTAAGTCCTCTTTAAGGAGTACGTCTTGCGTGCTGGCTCGTGCTATGGCATCGCCCCGAGCATGGGGGAAGCCCTGACCTTGCAGCATCTCGATGATGGCTTGTTCTAGCCTTTCTTCCGTGAAGTTCACTGTTTACCTCGTTCAGTAATATTACATCAATGGTTCAGCATAGCCATCATAAGCCTAAATGGATTGGGAGTTGCCCGGTCGGCGTCTGAGCTCTGGCCCTGTAAATGAAATGATATACAGTGCACCGGGGCCTTTCGCTTCTAAACATCCCGCCGAGTGCATCCTCTCATTTTTTAGCCAAAACAGCCAGGCAGGGTTTATAGCCAACTTGGGTTTGCTCGAAAATAAGAAATTCTATAAATATCAATATGTTAGCCTTTAGCAAGCTGCCAACTACGGTTTGCTATGGAATAAGATTTCGTGCATCCCATGTTTCAAATGTCCCAAGCTTATCTCCTAATGCCCTATGCTCTTTTTCAAATGGTTTACTTGGCTCATAACACCACCACCTTAACTGCAAAAAAGATATCAAACGCGGGTAATACAAACATCTGAATGAAACTATATATATCTAATGTTCACATATCAGTGTTTCAGAGCTTGTAGAAATCTCCAACAACTGTTGGAGATTAGATACCTTAATAAAATCAATATCTTAACGATATACCCCCAGAGCAACAGATGCTCAACCCCCAGAGCTCATTCTGTAACCCCCAGACCTAACCCCTAGAGCTTGTTGAAACTTTGATTGAAAGTCTGGTCATTTTTGTCCTACAATAATCGTAAGTGGATTGGGAGTTGCCCGGTCGGCGTCTGAGCTTCGGTGAGTGCACCGGGGCCTTTCGCTTTTTAAGGGGGTTGTTTTTTTCCACTCTATCTAGGGAAAGCATTTCAAACCATATCCTTCATATCCAGTCCCCACACCTTTGCGACCATTTTTCGTGTAAAGCTTTCGCTTTAAAATCTCAAACGCTGCATTGCTTTGCTCTGGTCGAAGAATACTCAAACCTATAGGGCGTGCCACTAAGTCAGCAAGTTGTAGGCCTGGGGAGTTAGTTTTCTTATCGGCAAAGATAAGATTAAAGTTGAGAGAGCGACCATGGAAATTATTGCCGTCACAGACACGGCGAAACTCCAACTCTAAATCCTTGTCTTCCTTTTTACCTCGTTTTTCAACCACGATTGGGGTAAACCGGTCTTCTTGATTCTTCTCTTTTAAAAAATATTGGAGTCGCTCTAAGCAAAATAATAGCCCCATATGATAGGGGTTCTCTGTATTCTCATATCTTTTCGCGAGTTCATGTTTGTTGATCACTACGCTGATAATAATGAAATTATGTTTTTCAATGATGCTGCCTAAGTCTTTAACGAATGCTTGCTTAGCTGCTTTATACCTGAACTTGAAACCTTGTGTTTCTTTTCGGATATCGTGCTCGTGAAGCACTATCATGTCATGACCAAAGTGTTTGAATTTGAATTCCGTTAGAGCTGGTAATATTGATTGAGCATAATGCTTTTTATTAAAGATACAGAAAGCCAAGACAAAAATGGGGTAATCAGGGTCAATGCTTGTTAAGCTATGATCACCGCTCTCATCAACATAAACAATGTAATCACTCCACTGTTTTTTATCTTGATCCATCACGCCACAGCCTCCTTGACCTGTTCCTGCGCTTCAGGAATGCGTAGCTCACCGGAGATGAGTTTGGGGAGCAGGGTATCTCTTAGCTTAGAAAGATCACTGTTTTCCTTTTGTAAAAATTTTAATTTAGAAAATATTCCTATACAACTTTCTTCAAATCTCTCAATAATTCGATGACTCGGCAGGAAAGCTGGTAGGGAATGTACGGTGTTTCTGTTTAAACTTGGAACTGCTGAACCAGAATTTAAGCATTGTAAGTCTAAATTACCTAAAACATAGAAGGAGTAGAATGGGCCTCCATGCCTATATTCTCTGATGTATAAAGTGGTATTCAAAGGCCAATATCTCTCTAATGAGAGGTGTATCTTTCCTATTACCCCACTTCTTCCTGTTATAACTCCTGGAGGATCTAATTTATATTCCCCATGAGTTCCATGTTCACCACCTGCTGAATAGACAACATAATCGCCTGTTGTTCGTTTACTAGCAGGTAAATCGAAGCCACGATGCAATTCAAAGATATCTCCTACATTTCCAACTCCCCACCCCTCAGGCACCCAACCCATTTCATCAGCAAGCCTAAAGCTATTCGGAAAAAGCTTTTGAATATGCTCTGGCAGGGGTTTAGCTTGACCTGAGTTGTGTAACTGCTTGCGGATGTCTGCGCGTTTTTGCAAGGGTTCGGGGATCGGGTTTCCGGCGGCGAGGGCGTTATCAATCACCGGATCAAAATCCACAAACCAGCTTTTGAACATGGCTTGGGCCATGGATTCTAGGGTTTGGTTCATTTGGCGGTTTAGTTCTATTTTGTCGTCTAGGCTGCCTAGGATGTGGCTTGCTTTTTTCTGATAGGTATAGCTGGGAAAGTTGACCTCTAAATTACGAATAGAATCAATTGTAAGAGCTTTCTGTGCTGAGCCAATCATTACATTGCTGAGGCAATATTGCCCGTGCTTTGATTTAAGCCAGTAACAAAGAAAGTCTGGACATAAGTTCTTAAATTTACTGATCCAGATTATATTTCCATCTTTAAAATAGAACTCACCCTCATCTTTAACCACGTAGGGCTGCCCCGATCGATTGCCCACTGAACTAATTAAAATATCACCAGTTTCAGGAGAGCCATGCTTATCGGAAAGCTCTCGAAATCTCTTCTCTGAAATAAAATATTCATATTTTGAGAAAACGCCTAGAGCCTTATCGATAACGTCTTTTGATCTCATGAACGGAATTCCAGAGTCCACATATTCATTGGCGAAAATACGTTTACTTGATTTTACAGAACATTTTTCACTTAACTTGAACAGCTCTAAATTACTCCCCATAACCAAACATCTCCAAGTTCTGCTTGATTACTACATCCAGCTTGTTAGCTTCTTTCATTTGTCGGTAAAGGGTCTGGCTTAGCTCTGTCATTTTCACTTCAAAGGGGATACCATCATCCTCAATTTCTGCTGCGCCAACGTAACGCCCGGGTGTGAGCACGAAATCATTGGTTTTGATTTCATTCAAGCTCGCGGATTTACAAAAACCGGCTTTGTCTTCATAAGTGCCTGCTTCCTTCTCACCGCGCCATGCGTGATAGGTTCCAGCGATCTCGGCGATGTCATCTGTTGTTAGCTCTTTATGTACTCGGCTGATCATGGTGCCCATCTGCCGCGTATCAATAAATAGGGTTTCACCTTGGCGATCACGGAAACCGTTTTTGTTGTCGGCTTTTTTGTTTTTGGTGAGGAACCACAAGCAAACAGGTATTTGCGTGGTGTAGAAGAGCTGGCCGGGGAGGGCGATCATGCAATCCACCAAATCATTCTCGATGATCTTTTGTCTAATCTTGCCTTCACTACTGGTGTTGGACGACATGGAACCATTTGCCAAAACAAACCCGGCGGTTCCGTTTTCAGACAGTTTGCTGATCATATGCATAATCCACGCATAGTTAGCATTGCCTGTAGGCGGAACCTCAAACCCATCCCATCGTGGGTCATCGGTGAGTTCATTGTCAGCTCGCCACTGCTTTTGGTTAAAAGGCGGGTTCGCCATGATGTAATCGGCTTTGAGATCGGGGTGTTGATCTTTAAAAAAGCTATCCCCTGCAACATCACCCAAGTTGGCCGATATACCGCGAATGGCAAGGTTCATTTTCGCCAGTTTGTAGGTGGTGCTGGTGTTCTCCTGCCCATAAATAGAAATGTCTTTCTGGTTGCCGTTGTGACTGTTCACGAATTTAATCGACTGAACAAACATACCGCCGGAACCACAGCAGGGATCATAAATTTTACCCTTAAAGGGCTCAATCATTTCTGTAATAAGTGTGACCACACATTTTGGGGTATAGAACTCACCACCGCGATTGCCCTCATTGGCAGCGAATTTACCGAGAAAGTATTCATAAACACGGCCCACCAAATCTGTCTCACTCAAATGACAATCATCCGCCATGGTGTCGATGTTGTTGATGGTATCGATGAGTGCAGAGAGCTTGCTGTTATCTAGCTCTAATCGAGAGAAGTAGTTGTCTGGTAGTGCGCCCGCGAGAGATTTATTGGTTTTCTCCACGGTGTGCAGGGCGGTATCAATTCGAATGGCGATGTCGTCTTGCTTTGCGTGCTTTAAAATGGTTTTCCATCGGGCTTCTTCGGGTAGGTAGAAAACGTTATCCTTGGTGTAAAACTCAACCAAATCTGCATAGGCTTCATGCCCTTGATCAATGAGGCTTTGCCGATGGTCTTCAAATTTATCACTGACAAACTTTAAGAAGATGAGGCTGAGCACGATATGTTTGTACTCGCTGGATGCGACTGAACCACGCAACTTATTGGCGCTATCCCATAGGCTCTCTTCAAACCCTTTTGCGGTTTTGCTATCGGGTTTTTTCTTGGTTGCTGCTTTTCTTGCCATAATACTCTTTTGCTATTTCAATTCTTGGTCATCTGCCGTTATCGGTTGTTGGTCACCTTTTTTGCCTCGGGTTCTTGCTGCTTTCAATCCAGCAGGGGGACCTTTCTGAATTAAGCGGCGTTCAAATTGAGCGAGGGAAGAGAAGGTATAGAGCTATCTATTCAGATTGGTCATCTAAAACGATGGTCAAGATATAATATCTGTTTCATTAATAAAGGCAAGCATGGGCATTTAGGCTAGCCATAGTTCTTTTTAGTGCTCAGACCAGTTTGCATGGCAATACTTATGTGCCTATTTCGATGGAATGATGTGGCCAACGTTTAAATCATAGTAAAAAGAAAGATGAGTGTGAGTATGTTAAGGTGTATGATAGCAGACAAAGTTAGGGCGATAATAAGTTGGGTTAATAAATAATCATATCTTGTGTAGAAAGAAAATATACTGACGAATGCGTATACACTTTAAAACAAGTTATCTAGATGATATCCGTCTTTTTAAAGATGCTGTTCACCTAGGGCAGTATCTCGTGTTAATGGGCTTGCTTATCATATTGCCCTGGGTGGTGGATGAGTATTATTTAGGGGAAATTATCTACATACTGATTTTCTCTCTAGCAGGCTTAGGGTTAATGCTCTTAGTCGGTCATACAGGTATGGTCAGCCTTGGGCATGCTGCTTTTCTGGCAGTGGGTGCTTACTCAGTTGTCAATTTAGAGAATATCGGCGTGCCGTTTTTATTGGCTTTGCCCTTGTCGGGCCTGATCACAGGCTTGGTGGGTGTACTCCTAGCTTTACCCGTGTTGCGTATGACAGGCATCTACCTTGCGATAGCGACTATGGCTTTGGGCATCATTATAGAGGATATCATTATTATTGCTGAGCCTCTCACGGGTGGGGTGATTGGCTTATATGCTGAGAGTATTCGTTTGTTTGGTTGGGAAGTCGATCGTTATGGTCAACCAGAAGCCTTTTATTATTTATGCTTGGCAACGGTGGTTTGCGTTACCTTAGGGTATGTAAATATATTGCGCAGTGCTACAGGTCGAGCGTTGGTGGCCATACGTGATTCTGAAGTGTCTGCTCGAGCTATGGGCGTGCCGGTGGCACGGTATAAACTCATTGCTTTTGGGTTGTCTTGTTTTGTGACTGGCTTGGCTGGGGCGTTATTGGCGCACTTTTTGGGCTCCTTTAATCAGGAGGCTTTTTTGATCTTGACTTCAATTCAATTGCTCATGATGGTGGTGATTGGCGGATTGGGCTCGATACATGGGGCTTTCTTTGGTGCTGTTTTAATAGGGGTGTTGCCAACGTTGGTGACGTTATTACGCGAGCAGCTCTCAGACTCGTTTAGTCTAAACCTTGTTCAGTTACCGGGATTGGATACGGGTATCTTTGCATTATTGCTAATCATTTTTATCCTATATGAGCCTCTAGGTTTATATGGGCGTTGGATAAAAGTTCGTACCTGGTTTGAATTGTTTCCCTTGTGCCGCAAAGGCTTGTTTAAACGTCATCATCAATACTTGAGGACAGAAAGGCTTAGATGAGCTTGTTAAAGGTGGAAAATCTTTCAGTGGCCTTTGGGGGTGTTAAAGCGCTGGATGGTGTTTCTTTCTCTGTTGAACAGGGGGAAATCTTTACCATTGTGGGGCCTAATGGTGCAGGCAAGTCGACAGTTTTTAATCTGATCTCTCGGCTTTATGAGCCTGCCTCGGGCGATATTCTGTTTCAGGGTCTGTCCGTTTTAAGCTTGTCAGCAGAGGCTATGGCTGCTATCGGTGTAGCCCGTACCTTTCAAAATATTGAGTTGTTCGACCATTCAACTGTATTAGAAAATTTATTAGTGGGTCGCCACGCCTGTCGTATGAAAAGTGTACGAAAGTCAGGTGGCGTTAACCCTTGGTATGTGGACATTGGCCAAACATTGAAGCACTTACTGTACTTGCCTAGTGTGAAAGCACAAGAAGTCAGTGATCGTCATGCTGTAGAAGAGATCATTGATTTACTGGATTTACAAGCTTATCGTCATCGTAGGATCAGTCATTTACCTTATGGGATTCGCAAGCATGTTGAATTAGGTCGAGCTTTGGCATCTAAACCATTGCTGTTATTGTTGGATGAGCCTGCCTCTGGCCTTTCTGTCGATGAGACGCAAGATATGGTGTATTGGATAAAGGATATCCGGCGAGCTTTAGGGGTTACCATACTCATGATAGAGCATGATATGAGTCTAGTAAGCCAGGTAAGTGATCATGTTTTAGTGTTGGATCATGGTCAACGATTGTCGGCGGGAACACCTAGTGAAGTGCAAAAAGACCCACGAGTTATTGAGGCATTTTTGGGCTAATAACAACACGCTGATCGCCCTATGTTAGGGCAAGCAACAATTGAAAAGAATGCTAGAAATGGAAAAAAACATTGAGCAGGCTGATGATGTATTACTCAGCTTAAAAAATATTGAAACACATTATGGTGCGGTAACTGCATTGAAAGGCGTTAGTTTAACCTTGCTAAAAGGTAAAATAACAGCGCTTTTAGGCGCCAACGGTGCCGGAAAGACCAGCTTGCTCAAATCTATCTCTGGTGTTTTAGTACCCACTAAAGGGGATATTGTATTTAATGGTCAGCACATAGAGGGTATGGCGCCAGATGGGGTCGTGCGTCTAGGGGTGGTGCATGTACCAGAGGGTAGGGAAATATTTCCCTTTTTAACCGTGGAAGATAATCTAACTTTAGGTGCTTATATTCATAGTGGGGATGAAGCAATTCGACGTGATCGAGATCAGGTGTATGGTTATTTTCCTGTGTTGAAAGAGCTTGCTAAACGACAGGCGGGCTACCTTTCTGGCGGCCAACAGCAAATGTTAGCGATTGGGCGAGGTTTGATGAGTCGGCCGCAGCTGATGCTGTTAGATGAGCCGAGTCTTGGGTTAAGCCCAAGATTGGTGAAAGAAATTATGCATATTGTTAAGCGGCTCAATGTAGAAAAGCAGGTAACCATTTTGTTGGTGGAACAAAATGCAAGGGTTGCGCTTGAAATTGCAGATATTGGTTATGTCATAGAGGTGGGGCGGATTGTGAAACATGGAACAGCTGAATCACTGATGGCTTCGGACGATGTGAAAGAGTTTTACTTGGGGGGCGCTTCCCAGAATCTAATTCAACGAAATGAAAGACGCTGGAAGAAACGAAAAACATGGAGGTAGATCATACATTAACAACCTTTGATGGTTGTACCACAGTGCCGCAGCTGTTTTTAAAAAGGTGCCGTCTAAAAGGTAATCAAACTGCGCATCGCGAGAAAATATTAGGCATATGGCAACCCTTCAGTTGGCAAGCCTATTTTCAGTCCGTCGAATCTATTGCGTTAGCTTTATTAGAATTGGGGTTGGTTGCAGGAGATACTTTGTCCATTTTGTCAGAAGACAAGAAGG
>JAYPYM010000059.1:757-10225 GCA_038135915.1 Gammaproteobacteria bacterium | reverse complement strand
CTTCTGGGGTTTACACTACGGACTCGGCCGAACAATTGGCCTATCTCATACAGGACTCAAGAACCACTTTTCTTGTATTGGAGAACGATGAGCAGTTGGATAAGTATTTGGAAATCAAGGAGACTGTGCCAACGCTTCGGTATGTTATTGTGTTGGAACGAGAAGGTTTGGAGGCTTTTTCTGATCCTAAGGTTATCTTTCTTGAAGATCTTTATGTACAAGGAAATGAACTTGCGAAACTAAAGCCAGGTTACTTTGAAACCTTGATTGCAGATGTTCAGCCAGAGCATGTGAGAATGTTAATTTATACATCTGGTACGACAGGTAAACCAAAGGGGGCTATGATTAGCCATAAAAATAGCCTTTTTCAGATGAATGCCTTGTCATTACAAATGAATGTGCGTGAATCAGATGATGTGCTTTGCTTTTTACCTTTGTGTCACGTGGCTGAGCGCCTTTTTTCCGTTGAAATGCAATTGGCTGCTGGCTTCTGTGTGAATTTTGTAGAGAGTACAGAAACCGTATTTGAGAACTTGCAGGAGGTCTCACCGCAAATATTTTTTGCTGTACCCCGAGTTTGGGAGAAAATCTACTCCCGAGTACAGATGATGCGCAATGAAGCAACAGCTTTGGGTCGGTGGTTGTTTGACTGTGCAATTCGGGCTGGCCAAAAAAAATCTGAATTTCATGGGCGAGAGCCTGGCCATTGGTGTTTAAAGTTGTCTTCTTATATTGGTTATTATTTATGGGATGCGTTGGTTTTGAGGAATTTGCGCGCTATGCTTGGGTTGAACCGGATGCGTCGAGCGAACACAGGGGCGGCACCAATATCGCCAGAATTGCTCGCATGGTATGCAGCTATTGGTGTACCGATTTTTGAGGGCTATGGTCAAACCGAGTGCACAGGCGTGGCAACCTTTAATCAAGCCTCTGCAAATCGATTAGGGACCGTGGGGCAAACAATATTGGGTGCAAGTGTCAGAATTGCTGATGATGGGGAGATTCAATTGAATGGCCCCCATCAGTTTAAGGGCTACTTAAATCAGCCTGAGAAAACTAAGGAGACCTTTACTTCAGATGGGTGGCTGAAAACAGGTGATATTGGCGAATTAGATGAGCAGGGTTTCTTAAGCATAACGGGTCGAATAAAGGATATTATTATTACAGCAGGGGGTAAAAATATTACCCCAGCAGAGATTGAAAATTCGCTTAAGTTTTCACCCTATATTTCTGATGCAGTGGTGATTGGCGATCGTCGTAAATTTTTAACTGCACTCATCATGCTAGACCAAGATAATGTGGAGTATTATGCGCAGGAACACCGAATATCCTTTGTTGACTTTGGATCCCTGTGTCGGGAAGAAGATATTATTTCTCTCATTCAGTTAGAGATGGATAAGGTTAATCAGCAATTTGCTAGGGTCGAACAAATTAAAGCATTTCGCTTAATCGATGTGATCCTAACGGCTGAAGATGAAGAACTCACGCCCACCATGAAGCTAAAACGTTCGTATGTGGAAAAAAAATATAAGTGCCTGATTGATGAAATGTACCCGAATGCTTAGCAAGTAGCGTGTGTATAGCAAGTAGCGTGTGTATAGCAAGGAGCGTGTGTATAGCCAGTAAGTTTGCTTAAATTTTCTGTAAGGGGTTGCTATTCTTGGATTGATTAACATCAAATAATGAACGGCTTTTTGGATGACTTTAAAAAGGAATAATATAAGTATGAATCTTCGGTTAGGAATATCTAATTATTTTGGTTTCGTCAGTGTATTATTTTTTTCTGCCTGTGCGTTTGGCATGCAAGGCGTTACTGATGATGAGATTGTTATCGGAGGGGCTCATGATCTCTCAGGGCCTTTTTCCTCATTTTCAGTGCCAGCCGTGAAAGCAGCTCAGCTTTATTTTAAGCAAGTGAATGCTTCGGGCGGCATACATGGAAGAAAGATACGCTATCTGGTTGAAGATCATGGCTATCAAGTGCCCAAAGCAGTCCAAGTGGTTAATAAACTAGTTAATCGAGATAAGGTATTTGCGATGCTGATGATGTTGGGAACATCGCATAATTTAGCAGCTTTCAGGATATTGGACAAAAAAGGTATTCCAAATGTAGCCCCGCTCTCTGGTGCTAGGCAGATGCTGCAAGATCCTTATGAGCACAAGTATGCATTTATGTCGTCTTATTTTGATCAGATGCGTGTTGGTGTCGGTTACCTAGCTAGAGAGTATGAGGCCTCAAAGGCTTGTGCTATGTATATTCCTTCTGATTATGGTAAAGATGTTTTGCAGGGCGCGCAGCAGGGAGCCAAAGAGAGCAATATAGAGTGGGTAACGGAAACCACGCATAAAGCTGATGAAACTGATTATGCCGGTGCGCTGACAAAACTGAAGCAAGCACAGTGTAATCTTGTGTCTTTGGCTTTGAGTGTTCGGGGTACGATCAGCGTGTTAAGTACGGCCAAAAAATTGGGATGGGATACTGTTCGCTTCATTGGTTCTTCAGCCTCTTTTCACTCTGCTATTGCTAAGGTGCCAGGGGGTGTGACCGATGATTTTTGGGTGGCGGCTGGCTGGGAGGATTTGGAGGTGCGTATTGCTCAACCTCAGGTAAAGGCCTGGATTGAGTCTTTCCAGGGTGTTGGTAATGAATCATTGCCTGGGTCTGGGGCGCTGTTGGGCCGGACTGCAGCTGAGATCTTTGTGAGGGGGTTGAGGCATGCTGGACCAAATTTGAATCTAGATACTTTTCGTACCGGTATGGAGCTTGTATCCTTCAAGGATCCGATTTCAGGTGGTGTAATTAAGCTTGGTGCTGGGGATCATCAGGCAATGGAAGAGGTTATCATATCTAGAATCGTGAAAGGCAGCTGGAAAACGGTTGCTCGGGGTCTTTAGAAGTCACGTACCTATACCAGGCATTTAACCCAATATCAGAGTTAAATGCCATTTTCGTAGCCGCTTAGGTTGGTATTAATTGATTGATTGGAAATTGGTTGAGCGGAAAGGGTAGGTGGAATTTTCTCTCTGCATCCCACTTTGCTTCGTCTAGTATGCCTAGCGCTATGGCGCCAGTGAGGCCAAACTCATCTAAGTAACCTAGTACATGCTGGGCCGTCATTTGCAATGCAAACGAATGGATATCAGTCCGCACCTTGCCTTTGAATGCAGGAGATTTTGGTTTGATCTGTTGATAATGCTGCCAGCGTGTAGACCAGCGAAAGAAGTAATAAGCGGTTTTCAATATTAAGTCTGGATTGGCGGTGCCCTTGTATAGGGTCAGCATATCTTTCATTGTAGATGGTGCCCATGCATGTGGAACAACATCCAGGTGGTTATGGATCCGCTCTGTTTCTTTTCCAAGTCGTTTATCGTAATACTTGGAGAATGAGCGGTCTCCGGGTGATGGGCCTGCAAAGGCAGTGCAGGAAATATGTGCGTTATTGCTGCTATCCCAAATTTCTGAAGGGGCGTGCTCACAATTTCCCTGAGTATCTTTGAGCCATAGGGCTGTTAGTGGCGCTAAGGCGCCGGCAAGACTGTGTCCAGTAACATGAATAGATAAAGGTTCACCGGCTGAATCTGCTGATAATTTGCGTAGAAATGACTTTAAATCTTCTCCTTCCCCTGGTAGCCCTTTTACGACACTCATATTTTGCAATGCTTTTAGGCCTAGATGAACAGCAAAGGAAATTTTGGGTTTTAATGGGCTCTTATCTGTTTTGTAAGGCCAATTGACGGTTGCTTGGACTAGCAAGTCTTCAAAGAGCCAATCGGCTACGCCAATTGGATTGGTGCCACGAATCGCGATTGCGTAGGTGTTTTTCAGTTTTTTGTGTTTCACCACGTACATCAGGTTGTCGTCGAACAACGCGAAATGAAATTTAAAGATAGCGGGGCCCCATACCAGCTCCCATTGATTTTCTAATGGTGACCAGGTTTCTAAGCCATGTTTAATGAGAGGGTAGATGGCTTCTGAATTCTTATGACTACCTTTGTCTAAGTTGAAGCCTAGGTAAGATAAAAAGCTTAGTGTTAGCATCTGTTGCGTATGGGTAAATTTGTTGGATGTTGTGTTCGACGTTGGCATGATGGTTCTTCCTTGCTGATTGTTGGTGGTTTTGGAGGAACTGAGTGAGTCAATGTTTAGGCTATGCTATTAGCCTGATTTTGACTGAAAATATTCATAACACATTAAAGTCAAAAAATATATGACAACGTCAACGCGGAAGTTTCAGTTTGTGTAAGGTTATAGTTGGTTTTCTGGAATGATATGCATGAGCCAGGCTTTAAACCTACGGCCTATGGTAGCAAGAGGTTCTTTTTTTTCTATGACTCGTTGGTTGTCAACTGTACGGTGCCATTCTAGCTTATTGTTATGCTCTATTACGCGATAGGAGCTATTTACGAGCCTTTCAATGGTGCGCTCTGCAAGTTTGCTCACCAGCGCTTGGTTTTTGATCAGTACACCTAGCTCCGCGTTGATGATTAAAGACCTTGGGTCAAGGTTCATGGAGCCAACCAAAAGGCATTTCCTATCAATTAAAAAAGCTTTTGAGTGTAGGGTAACATTTTTAGGTGAGTGTCCAAATTTTCTGGGTCGGATGGCGTTTGCACGTGTTTCATAGAGCTGGGCACCTGTTTGGATTATTTTTTTTCGATAACGGGCATAGGCTGTGTGTGCTGATACGTGATTATTTGATGCAAGTGAGTTGGTGATGATCACCACGCGAACGCCCTGCTGATTCAAGGTGTTCAGCAAATTAAGCCCTGCTTGACCAGGGATAAAATAGGGGGTGATCATGACAATTTCCTGTTTGCTCTGCAGCAATAGGCTTCGAATAATTGAGGCAACTTCCATATTTTCTATGTTGAAGTCTTGTAGTAGCTTGTTAGGGCTGTCGTAGAATAGTTGTGCGTCCGCAGGGTATAAGGTTTCCCTATTGATAATTAAATCCTGGAGCAACTGATTTGACAGCGCTTTTCTGTAGTTGCCAGTGTGCAGTCGTTGTAAGCGTTCTGCGACACTTTTTCTAACAATGTGGAGGTTAATATTTTTGCTAATGCCAGAAACGCTGGCAAACGGGATAGAGTGGCTGTGATTCCAGTATTGTTCGAAAGAGGTTGAAATGTCTTTTGCAATAGGGCCCAGTGCGAGCACTTCAAAATCCAAAAAGAGGGTTGCATCATTCAGTTGGAAGTATTCATCTGCAATGTTTCTACCGCCAAGAATGCTAACGGCATTATCTGCAGTAAATGACTTGCTGTGCATACGCCTGTTTGCGCGTTTAAAGTCTTTTAGTATATTTAGTAACACCACGCCGCGTCTTGAGATAGGGTTAAAGATACGCACTTCTATGTTAGGGTGTCGATCGATCAGCCAAAGATGCCTATCAGATGTGAAGTTGAATATATCGTCTAGTAAAAACCGAACCTTGACGCCTCGGTCGGCTGCATTGAGCAGCGCGTTCATCATAATTGCGCCAGCATAATCATTTTTCATTAAAAATGATTGTATATCAATGCTAAATTGTGCTTGCTCTGTTAGCCTTAGGCGTGCGCCTAAGGCATCCATACCCTGGCTGAGTGGGTAGAAGCCAGATTGTTTGCCATGCGTTTGGCTCCAAAGGTGTGCGCTTTCTGTTAACGGACTGAGATGCTTGGACTGTTTTACCTTAGCCTTTGTTAGTTCATCATGAGCAGATTTGGTAACCATGTTATCGGGCTTTTCTCAGTAATAAGCTTAATTGGAGGCTTGCTGCAAACTTATGCTATTCTGGCAGCTTGTGGTACCTCTGTCCAATGTTGGCGGGCTTACATTGCTGTATTTAAGTATCTTAATGATATCTTTTCATGAATTGAATTTGTCCGAGCCTATGATCATGTGTAGAATACGGGTCCATTTGTCTTCGGCCAGCATGATATAGATGCTGGAATTCCGAGTAGGCCTGAAAGTGTTTGGTTATAAAACCTGAGTTGCCTAGAAGGCTCTCTTACATTTTCAAGGTAAGGGTTTTCATTAAATTTTTTTACAGAGGTGGGCATGCAAAAAGGCCTTTATCGTCCAGGCGACTTCAAAGATAACTGTGGATTTGGATTAATTGCCCACAAAAGTGGCGAAAAAAGCCATGAATTGTTACAAACTGCCATCGAGTCTTTGACTTGCATGACGCACCGTGGTGGCATTGCTGCCGATGGAAAAACGGGTGATGGATGCGGCCTTTTGTTACAAAAGCCTGATAGCTTTCTAAGGAAAGTGGCAGAACAAAATTTCGCCAAACAGCTCTCTTCAACCTATGCCGTCGGTATGATTTTTTTAAGTACCGACTCAACAAAATCTAAAGAAGCCAAAGAAATTCTATCGTCTCAAATAAAGAATGAGGCGCTAGAGGTCGTGGGCTGGCGGCCAGTGCCGATACAATCAGAGGTTTGTGGCCGTATTGCGTTAGATTGTTTGCCGCAGATTGAGCAAGTGTTTATAGATGCACCAGGTTTGGATGAAGAAGAGGTCAATCGCCGCTTGTTTTTTGCCCGTCGCTATGCAGAAAAATTGCTGGCTAGTGACGAGGACTTCTATATTTGCAGTCTATCTGCTTCCGTCCTTTCTTATAAAGGCTTGGTTATGCCGGCAGACTTGCCGAATTTTTACAAAGATCTTGGTAATCCAGAGGTTGAAACATCTATTTGCGTTTTTCATCAGCGTTTTTCAACGAACACTTTACCTAAGTGGCCTTTGGCTCAGCCTTTTAGATACCTGGCTCATAATGGTGAAATTAATACGATTATGGGAAACCGAAATTGGTCAGTTGCTCGCACACCAAAATTTGAGTCGGAAAAGCTGCCTTCTTTAGACGAAGTAACGCCGCTAGTGAATCGGTCTGGCTCCGACTCCTCTTCAATGGATAATATGCTGGAGGTGTTGCTCGCCGGTGGGATGGATTTGTTTCGGGCCGTGAGGTTGATGGTGCCGCCAGCTTGGCAGAATGTTGAAAACCTAGATGCAGATTTGCGTGCATTCTACGAGTATCACTCGATGCATATGGAGCCTTGGGATGGTCCAGCAGGCTTGGTGATGACCGATGGTCGCTATGCTGTCTGTATGCTTGATCGAAATGGCCTTCGTCCGGCCCGTTGGGTATTGACCAAAAATGGCTTTATTACCCTAGCATCTGAGATTGGGACATACAGCTATGCACCAGAAGATGTGGTTGCAAAAGGTCGAGTTGGGCCGGGTCAGATCTTAGCGGTAGACACAGTGACCGGTGAGTTATTGCACACTAAAGACATTGATGACCGACTGAAAAATAGACATCCTTATAAAGCCTGGATGAAAAAAAGGGCCCATCGTATCGGTTCTCGATTGCAAGGGGAGCCAGCCGGTATCAATTCAATCCAAGGGGATTTGCTTAAAGTCTACCAAAAGTATTTTCAGGTGACTTTTGAAGAGCTAAACCAAGTGCTTAGACCACTTGCGGAAAGTGGTCAAGAAGGTGTGGGCTCAATGGGAGATGATACGCCTATTGCTGTACTTTCCTCAAAAGTTAGGCCGCTGACAGACTATTTTCGCCAACAGTTTGCCCAAGTGACTAACCCCCCAATCGATCCGTTGAGAGAGTCTATTGTCATGTCTCTCGAGACTTGCGTTGGAGTAGAACGAAACCCATTTGAAGAAACTGAGCATCATGCAGATCGGATTATTCTTAACTCTCCGATGTTATCTCACAATAAGTTTAGACAGCTGGTCAAGGTTGAGCGCAGTGCTTACCCTGTTGAGACTATTTCTTTGGCTTATGATCCTAGCGAGGGTTTGGAAAAAGCCATTCACGATATTTGTCGTCGAGCAGAAGCGGCGATCAAGAGTGGTAAAGTCATTATTGTGCTCAGCGATAGGGGGTTGACTAGGGATAATTTGATGGTCCACGCCTTGTTGGCGACTGGTGCTGTGCATCACCACTTAATTGAGACTGGGCTAAGGTGTGATGCTAACTTAGTGCTTGAAACTGCTTACGCACGTGACCCCCATCATTTTGCAACCCTGCTTGGTGTTGGTGCGACTGCCATTTATCCCTACTTAGCATATGATGTGTTAACTGAAATGGTGAGTCGAAAAGAGCTGCTCATAGATCCTACACAGGCTCACTCTAATTTCCGTAAAGGTATTGCGAAAGGGCTCTTGAAAATTTTGTCGAAAATGGGTATTTCCACTATCGCATCTTACCGTGGCGCGCAGCTATTTGAGGCCGTTGGTCTCCATCACAAAATTATTGAGACCTGCTTCAGGGGTATGGTGAGCCGTATAGAGGGCGCCACTTTTGCTGATTTTGAGGAAGATCAAAAAGCTTTGTCGGCATTGGCTTGGTCTAATAGAAAACCGATTCAGCAGGGAGGGCTATTGAAATATGTCCATAGTGGCGAATATCATATGTTTCACCCTGATATCGTCTATGCCATACACAAAGCGGTTCGCTCAGGGGATTACCAGGACTATTTAGACTTTGCACATATGGTCAACCATAGGGATCCTTGTACTATCAGAGACCTCTTCAGTTTGAAATTGGACGATAGTCAAAAAATTGATATTAGTGATGTGGAGCCAATAGAGGATATCTTGCTTAGGTTTGACTCTGCAGGGATGTCTTTAGGTGCCTTGTCTCCTGAGGCGCATGAATCTATTGCGATGGCTATGAATCGTTTGGGGGGGCGCTCTAACTCAGGCGAAGGTGGAGAAGACCCGTCGCGCTTTGGGACTGAGAGGGTATCTAAGATTAAGCAGGTTGCTTCAGGTCGCTTTGGTGTAACGCCCCATTACCTGGTCAATGCTGAGGTGTTGCAAATTAAGATTGCCCAAGGTGCGAAGCCCGGTGAGGGAGGTCAGCTACCTGGTGGCAAGGTTAATCAGCTGATTGCTCGCTTGCGCTATTCAGTCCCGGGGGTAACCTTGATTTCGCCACCTCCTCATCACGATATCTATTCAATAGAAGACCTTGCGCAGCTGATTTTTGACTTAAAACAAGTGAATCCAAATGCGTTGGTTTCCGTCAAGTTAGTATCTGAGCCAGGTGTTGGTACGGTTGCGGCTGGTGTTGCCAAAGCCTATGCAGATCTTATTACAATATCTGGTCACGATGGCGGCACGGCTGCTAGTCCTTTGACTTCTATCCGGTATGCAGGTTCGCCTTGGGAGCTTGGCTTAAGTGAAGCACATCAAGCGCTTCGGAGTAATGATCTTAGAGGTAAAATTCGGTTGCAAACTGACGGTGGTTTGAAAACTGGGCTGGATGTTATCAAGGCGGCTATTTTAGGAGCTGAGAGTTTTGGATTTGGTACTGTTCCTATGGTTGCGCTCGGTTGTAAGTATTTGCGAATCTGCCATTTGAATAACTGTGCTACTGGCGTTGCCACACAACAGGACCATTTGCGAGATCAGCACTATATCGGCGCAGTTGATATGGTGATGAACTTCTTTAAGTT
>JAYPYM010000059.1:0-730 GCA_038135915.1 Gammaproteobacteria bacterium | reverse complement strand
GAGACAGGAGTGGATGGCTCGCTTGGGTGTTCGGCGACTCGAAGACCTGATTGGGCAAACCCATCTGCTACAAGTGTTGCCGGGTAATACGCCCAAGCAACAACACCTTGATTTAGCACCGCTTCTTAACAATGATGCAATCAGTGAAGAGAAGCCGCAGTTTTGTCAACAAAAGTTCAATGCGCCTTTCGATAAAGGTGTGTTAGCAGAGAGAATTGTTCAGGAAGTGCTGCAGACTATAGAAGATAAGGCTGGCGGGGAGTTTTCCTACGATATTACGAACTGCGATCGTTCGATTGGTGCAAGGGTCTCTGGGGAGATTGCCAAGAGGTATGGGAATCAAGGTATGTCCGGAGCCCCAATATTATTAAAGCTTGCTGGTAGTGCGGGTCAAAGCTTTGGGGTCTGGAATGCTGGTGGCTTGCATTTGCGACTAGAAGGAGATGCTAACGACTATGTTGGCAAAGGTATGACTGGTGGTAAAATCACCTTATTGCCACCTGCGGGTAGCCAGTTTAAAAGTCATGAAACCTCTATTATGGGTAATACCTGCCTTTATGGAGCAACCGGAGGTAGTTTGTTTGCTGCTGGTCGAGCTGGGGAAAGGTTTGCAGTGCGTAACTCAGGTGCTGTTGCCGTGGTTGAAGGAGTTGGTGATCACTGTTGCGAATATATGACGGGCGGTGTAGTGACTGTTTTGGGAGAAACCGGCTGCAACTTTGGAGCAGGG
>JAYPYM010000058.1:14855-20316 GCA_038135915.1 Gammaproteobacteria bacterium | reverse complement strand
CCTTGAGACAGTGTTAGGATGGACTTACTTTCTTTGTAAAAATGAGAAACAATTTCCTTCAGTTTTTGGTGATTTGGAAAGTCCCATAGTGCACCGTAACCACCAGGCAAAACTAAAGCATCGAAGGTATCATAGTTGGTGTTATTGATAGATGGCGTGTTGGATAAGAGACAAAGCGTGTCAATGTTAGATCGAAACGCTTTTGTATATTCAGTTTGAGCATATATTGCTTCACTATTTGGGTCTAGGGGTACCTTGCCTCCCTCTATCGATGCAAGGGTCACTTTAAACCCTTCATCAGAGCAAATAATATAAGCAGTTGCTAACTCATTAAACCAAACGCCTGTTTTTTTACCGAGGGTTCCGAATCTTTGATGTGAGGTTGCAATAATCAGAATATTCATCGTGGTATAGACTCAGCGAATGTTTAATTTCAGTGTTTCTAAACTAGTTGCTAATGTTCTTTAATGTAGTCTAACTGATAAATTCTATTTCTACCAAATGACTTTGCATAAGATAAGGCTTTAAGGGAGCGCTCAACAAATGTTTGCGGTTTTTCGCCTGATAGAAGAACGGTAGTACCGATAGATACGGTAATATTTTTTATAGGATCTCCGTTCGATTTCTTTTTCATTTTTTGAGATTGAACCATACTACGTATTTTTTCACCTATGACAACTGCACCTTTTAGGGGGGTGTCTGGCAGTAAAATGACAAATTTATCTTCGCCATATCTGGCTAACACATCAGCGCCTTTGATATTCATTTGAACGATTTTTACCAATACTTTTAGCGCAGCATCACCAATTGCGTTGCCATGCCTTTGATTAAAGGTATTAAAATGATCAATATCCAACATCAGTATACTGAGTGGTTTATTCGCTTGTATTGCGTTGATACTAAGAGATAGTAGGGATCGTTCGAATGCTGTTAGGTTCTTTATACCCGTTAGGCTGTCTAGGTCAGAATCCTGTTTTTTATGCTCAAATTCTGTTTTGATGTCTTGTAATTGCTGTTGAGATTTAGTGAGCTTGTCTTTTAGTTTGTTATTGTTAGTACGTATTGAATTAGATTCGGAGGTGAGTTCTTCAATGATTAGTCGAAGCTCCTGAATAGTGATATTTTCGTCCAGTTCGATAGAACGTGCTTCTAAGAAGTCTACAAATAGTTTTTGCTCCGTCTCGTTTTCAGTGATGCAATCTATCAAATCGAGAAGTATTGCATTAATATTATTTTTGAGTGATTCTGCTACTTGTGTATTTTGAGAGAAAAGATATCGGTTGAACAGGTCACGAGTGACTTCATCGGAAAAAGAAGTGCTCTCTTTCAGTAATTGGTCGATTTCTTTGTTTAAGGCTTGATTCCTGCCTGTGACATATTCGTACCAAATGGCATAGTTCTGTGGATTAGCTGGTATATTTCTTTCAACCATTAGCGGCACCAGTAGTCGAAGGTATTTCGCCGCTTTTTCACTCGTGTCCTTGTAGTACATTCTCGGTCCTTGAAATCTGTACTGGTTTATATTGTCTATTAGCCCTTACTTGTAATAGCATATGTGCCTATTTAGTACAAATGCCAAATTGCTTCGTTTTTTATATTCAGTTATGAAGTCAGTGTGGTTGGTTAATAAATACCATAATTGCATAGTGCAAGGGTCGGTGGCTAATATCGATACTATACTTAGTTTTTGGCGTGTTAGTCTTTGTTAAAAAACTGAATAATAGTAATAGGTCGTTTGTTTCAGTGTTTTCTTATTCATTAGCTATTTTTACCGGTGCATTTCTAGTATTTCAGGTCCAGCCTGTAGTCGCGCGATATATTCTGCCATGGTTTGGTGGCTCGCCAGCTGTTTGGACGACTTGTATGCTTTTCTTTCAAGTCGGGTTGCTGGCAGGTTATTATTATGCGTATCTAATCAGTCGTTATTTGCCAAAAAATCGACAGGCATTGATCCACTGTTTTTTGTTGGTGCTGGCTATTCTGGTTCTTCCTATTATGCCTGAAAAGCCAGTTGAAGATATGATCGCTACTCAAGGGCAATCTCAAACATGGGTTATTCTTAAGTTGCTCTTTGTAACGGTTGGGTTTCATTTTATTTTACTTTCTTCAACAGCGCCTTTGCTACAAAGTTGGTTTTCAAAAAACTACCCTGAAAAATCACCTTATCGCCTCTATGCGCTTTCAAATCTGGGTTCCTTACTAGCTTTGATTAGCTATCCTTTCGTTATTGAGCCCAATTTAAAAGTGACAGAGCAAACTTTGTTCTGGTCAATTGGGTTCGGTTTATTTAGTGCCATGAGTCTCTTGTGTGCTGTTAAGTACTACAGATTGAATGTTGCACCTGCGTTGCCTGAAAAACCTAGTTCAAATCATAGTACCCTAGATCGTAGAGAACCTTTTTTATGGTGTTTATTTGCAGCTTTTGGTTCAATGCTATTGCTAGCAGTGACCAATCAAATGTGCCAAGATGTCGCAGTGATTCCTTTTCTTTGGGTATTACCCCTTAGTATTTATCTCATTTCATTTATTATTTGTTTTGAGAGGGATGCCTGGTACGTGCGTTCAATATGGATTCCTTTTTATGCAGTTTCAGCTTCAGCATTGGCGTATCTCCTGTTAGACGATTATGAAGATGAGTTTAACTTGATTGCTGAGCTGTTAATCTATTGTTCGGCCTTGTTTGCAGGTGTCATGGTTTGCCATGGAGAGCTCACGAGGCGTAAGCCTACTAGCGACAAACTGACGCTGTTTTACCTGTTTGTGGCATTGGGAGGTGCGTTAGGAGGTGTTTTTGTCAGTATACTGGCGCCCATTTTGTTTGATGGCTTTTGGGAGCTCCACATTGCCTTGGGTTCTATTGGTTGCATTATTTCTGCAGTTCTGTTGGAAAATCGCGAGAAATCCTTAGAAAATACATGGAGCATTCGTTTGGGGCTATTAAGTGTATGTGGTACTGTTTTATTAACGATTGCCTTATTCAAACATATGGCCCTACAAAGGGATGCATCGATTTATAACACGAGAGGTTTTTATGGTGTTCTCCATGTTTATGAAGATGATCTGGGAACTCGGCAACATTACCGGACCATGTACCATGGTCGCATTCGCCATGGCGCGCAGCTAATGACTCGGCCAACTAAGCCGACAACCTATTATTCAAGAAGTTCCGGAGCAGGCCTTGCCATCAATAGTCATCCTAGGTTTGATAATAATCAAACGATGAATATTGGTGTGGTTGGGTTGGGGGTTGGCACCCTAGCAACTTATGGTCGAGCTGGGGATAAGATACGTTTTTATGAAATCAATGATCAGGCGCACGCCATCGCGAAAGAGTATTTTACATACCTGAATGATACTCAGGCCCAGGTAGACATTATCATGGGTGATGGGCGTTTGTCGATGGAGAGAGAATTGACATCCGAAGGCTCCATGGCATTTGACGTCTTATTAGTCGATGCATTTAGTGGGGATGCGATTCCTATTCATTTATTAACAGAGGAAGTCTTTGATATATATTGGCAACACTTGAAAGAAGATGGGATATTAGCCATTCATGTAACGAACATTTATGTAGATTTAACTGATGTGGTTCGCAATTTGGCTAATAAAATGAATAAATCTGCGTTTTATATTGTTGACGATGAGCCTACTTTTAGTAAGGCGGATTATAGTGAGTGGATATTGATTACCGACAATCAAACATTTATGAAAAAAAGAGAACTAAATGAAATGTCGGATGAGTGGTTTCATGAATTAAAACCAATTTATTGGAGCGATGATTTTAGTAATTTATATGACGTTCTGATTTGGTAGGGATGTGGACTATTAACTCATTCTATATGAGGTTTTGGCATTGTTCATCAAAAACGGTAACCTACGCCATGAACCGTTTTTATAATTTGTGGCGCTTTCGGATCAATCTCTATCAACTTTCTTAGTTGAGAAATATGCTGATCTAGTGTTCTACTATTGGGTATGTAATTTCTACCCCATACATGATTGAATAAACTATCTCGATCTACGACTTTCCCATGATTCTGAAATAAATACTGGAGTATTTTGACGTCACGTAGACTTAACTCAATGATTTCATCGTTGCGTTGGGCTTTGAGTTCTCTACAAAATATCTTCAAACCTTCCATTGTAAATGTATTAGCCTCGTCAGTTGAATCAGCTTTGCTATCCCTTAATCGACGCCGAGTGACCGCTCTAATACGAGCTATGACTTCTCGCGTTCCAAAAGGTTTTTTAATGTAATCGTCAGCACCAAGCTCAAGGCCCAATACTTGGTCGATTTCTTCTGACTTAGCGGTTATAAAAATAATGGGTACGTTTTCATCAGTTTTGCGTATGGAGCGACAAACTGAATAGCCATCTAGCTTCGGCATCATGATATCCAATAAAATCAAATCCGGACTTTCTGCATTGAACATCTCTAATGCTTGTTCTCCATCACTCACCAATATACATTGATAACCCTCAGGTTCTATGAGTTCCTGCAATCCCTCTCTTATGAATTGGTCGTCTTCAGCAATAAGTACTTTCATATTTATCATCTCTCATTAGTATTCTGATGAATATCCGAGTCAAGTTGAGTTTGGATCTGAAATATTCAAGGTCAACTTAAAACAGCAACCTTTGCCCAAATTAGAAGTAACTAGCTCCAGATTACCGCCATGCAAAAGCGCCAGTTCTTTAGCAATACTTAATCCAATTCCTGCACCAGATACACCATCTGTGAGTTTTGAACTGATACGATAAAAGGGTTCAAAAATTTTCAAAGATTGATTCTGTTGAATCCCTGGCCCATAATCTTGAACGTAGATAATGAGATTCTGATCTTTTATTTCAGCACTGATATCAACCTTCTTACCGCAAGCGGCATACTTCTCTGCATTACTCAGTAAATTTATCATGATCTGTTCAAAAAGTTCTGGATCTAAATATACTGGTTGATTTGTAATCTTGCCTAAGCAAACCTCAACACCTGCACTTTTCATGATAGGTTCAACCACATTTATCACAGCGTTAAGGTGTTCATCTGGATTACATTTTAGTTTGTTTAATTTTAACCTTTCACGTTGCGAACGAGAGAAGTTAAGCACGTTATCTATCAAACGCGATAATCGTTGACTTTCTGTGGTGATAACGTGAATGTGTTTGCCTAACCCATCTTTAGGATTAATTTTATCAGCCATGAGCTCTGCATACATACGAATATTGGTGAGTGGAGTTTTAAGCTCATGAGATACTCTGTTTACAAAACTAACGCGTTTTTGCGCCATATTGATTTCTTTATAGTGTTCCCTATATAAATACATAGCAGTGACGATTAGCATGAATGCGAATCCTATGATGATCACAATCAAGTTAAAAGCCTGTGATTTCTGGTTTTGTTCTAAACCTTTAGAGAAGTAATTCAATTTCCAACTGCCCAATGGATGACTTCAATACATGCTAT
>JAYPYM010000058.1:0-14845 GCA_038135915.1 Gammaproteobacteria bacterium | reverse complement strand
TGCTATGGATTGGTATTTGTTGCTTCGTATTGAAAAACCCCCACTGATAAAGTAGATCACCTTTCTCATTGATTAATTGAATCGAAGCGTTTGATAAGGTTTTTTTCACTTCACTTTGATTGGGTAAAATATTTATCAAATCGGAAATAATACGTCCTGAGAATAGTTCAATAGCGTACAAAAAATTTTTATCATCTCGAATCCAATAGATAAAACTCATACCTGAGTTGACGTACCAAATATGCCATCCACTGCTTTCAATGAAACGAGATTGGACTTTCGAATTCGATTTATATTTCGATGACCAATCAAAGGTTTTCAGTTTTTCTTGTTGAATCTTAGGTAAAAATGATTTTTTGGTGGTTTGAGAAATTTCAGTGTCGGAATCTTCAATTCTACTCTGATTACTAAACACCTCTTGTTCGAGCCAAAGATTATTTGTTCGGCCTAAAAAATTAATTTCTGAAGAGGATAGGTCCTCATCAGGCGGGTAGATCCTTTCCTCAGACGGATCACTAATGAATAGGTTTTGCATATATCGACTTTGCTGTAGTAATTGCCTGATTCGGGCTGTATCTTTAGTTCTGATGGTTATTAAGTTTGCATTTAGTTGGTTTTCGAGAGATTCAAAATATATGGCGAGCTGATCATCAACATGTTTCAGTTGAGCGCTGACTAACTCCTCGAAGTTAGCTTTGATGATTTTCGACTCTTGTTGCTGTAACTGAAATCCGAAAAATGTAACAAAAGCGATAGGTGTAAACACCAGCAAGAGTAGAAGCACTGTTGTAACGCGTTTTAAAGAAGGTGTTTTGGTTACTCTCACTGGTGTTACCTTTTAGCATTGTATCTCAGCAAGTTTCAATGCTACTAATAACTTTGCTGAGAATCCTTTTTAAATTGATTTGCTTTTATTACCTTTCTAGAACGCCTCCAGTCATCACTATCAAGAAGTTCTGCCTCTTCTTCTACTGCCTTTTCCTCTAGTTTAAGTGCCGCTGATGGCTTCGGTAAAAATGACTTTGCCTTGTTTAATATACCTGCGCTTTCTTTCAGTGCATTTCTGGCCTCTGTCAAATTTCCTTGATCTCGATATTTCAGCGCCTTCTTACTTTGTTCGTTCACAATTTGTCCAACCGAAGCTTCATACGCGGATTGATTGATATTGTTCTTAACCTCAGTTTCAGATGTTGAAAACCTGGCATAAGCAAGCGCATTTAACGTATCCGATTTATCTGAGGCTAAGTTATTGTAAGTCACATTCACTTTGGCAATATCTCTCTCAAACCCTGCCGCATGTGGCGGTACCTCTACTTCAAGAATCATGAATTTCTCTTGTTCACTATAAAGTTGATTGAGTCGCATACTCACTTTGTTGCCAAAAATATTGGCATTTCTACCTAGTACACGCAGAGGTTTTATACCATCAGCACATTCGATGTGAATATCTACGCCTTGGGCAACCACCGAAAGCACATCACCAAACTCATATTGAAAAATTTGAGCTAATCGTGATGCATCTTCAACGAACACATGATTGCCATCACTATATCCTGCCAATTGAGTCATTAAATCTTCATTGTAACCTAAGCCTAAACCAATGGTGCTAACACTTATCCCTTCTTTACCCAGGGACAAACCCAATTCGCCAAGCTCAGAAGGGGTCTGCGGGCCTACATTAGCCAAACCGTCTGATAGTAGTATGACTCGGTTCACTTTATTCTTTTCAATAAATTTGCGCACCTCCTGCGAACCTTTACTGACACCAGCGAATAAAGCGGTACTTCCATTAGTATTAATTTGACGTATTTTTTTTGCAATGGCTTCTTTATCTGATACCTTAGTTGCGGGAACCACCACGTCCACAACCGTATCGTAGGCGACCACTGACACAATGTCATGAGTGTTTAAACGGTTTACAGCTAGAATAGCTGCTTGCTTGGCCTGTTCAATCTTTTGTCCTGCCATTGATCCGGATTTATCGAGTACAATGGCAACGTTCGCTGGTATTCTTTCATGAACTGAATCTTGCTTAAATCCAGTCAACGCGATCTTAACAAAAGCTGTCTGTCGTTTATCGGCTTCCATGACAGGTGTAGCCGGCAATGTTGACTCTGGGTGTTTTCATCGCAAACACCAAGGTTGAATGGGTGAAGACCCATAGGCTGATAAAAAGTATATGTATTGTTTTCACATCGAACCTCCGACTGATTAAGTATAACCTTTAGTTTTTAATTTAAGGGAAATCACGTTGACAATGGTCAGATGGCTGTAAAAGCATGTAAAAAATTTGTAAATTCGGATCAAAACGTACAAAAGGCGATGGATGTGGCCGCTGCGCAAGATGGTACTAATGATTAATCTTGTCTGTTAAACCGCCCAGAGTGAGGCTTAAATGTGGCTAATTACATGACGATGTATCACGCTTTAATTACCCTAGTGGTATCGACTAGTCAGGCTTCGAAGGATATGATCTACAGACCCTTGACAGAGGGCACATTGAACCGCTCAGCTGCTTCTTGGAAATGTTCCGCCAAAGCTGAGACAATTTCACTGACTTCAGCGGTTTCATCTGCTGATTCCAAGTAGGTTTTTGCGCTTTCGGCTAGGCAGACGATTTGTTCTTTGATGTCATTTGCTTGGTGGCCTTGGTATTCAGAACGCTCGGCAATGCAGTGACACATGTCGGTGATCATATTCACAGTGGAAAAAATAGCATGGAGCGCATTATGTGCGTCGTCAATTAGATTTGTTGCGTCTTGTGTCTTTCGATCACAGGATTTCATGTGGTCCACTGCTTCTTCAGTTTTATGCACTAAATGGTTGATGAGTGACTGTATCCTTTCTGTTACGCCTTGAGTGTCTTCAGCTAACTTTCTCACTTCAGTGGCCACCACAGCAAATCCTCTACCGTGCTCACTTGCCCTAGCGGCTTCGATAGATGCGTTGAGCGCAAGCAGGTTCGTTTGGTTAGCAATATCTTTTATTTCCGATACAAAAGAAAAAATATCTTTTGCATGTTTCTCTAAGCTTTGGATAGAGTCTGTGGAGGTCTGAACAGTGGTTTCAATTTCCTTTACAGCAAGCACGGTTTTCTTTAGTACGTCTCTACCTTTGTTTGCATCCTCATTTGCGGTGACGGTAGCTTCTGCTGTGGCTGTAGAATTGCTTCCAATTTCCAGTAAGGCTTCTACCATGTCAATGAGTGCTTGTGCAATGTTGTTTGTTTTTACCTGCTGCTCTGTGGCATAACTTTTAGTTTTATTTGTAATCTTATCAAGGCGCTGAGTGGCTTCGTTGATCGCGCCAAATGAAAATATTACGCCCTGTACCTCTTCCTGCCATTCTTGAATAGCTTGCTTGATGTCTTCATAGAATTTTTTGAATTCTTTATCATCATTCATATCGTATGCGTCAGCCTGGTCTTTTGGTAAGAACAGCTTTACGTTATTGCTAACCTCTTTTAACCAGTATTTGATGATAAAAATAGATGAAAGGCAAACCAAGCTAATAGAAATCACTGATGCGAATAGGATTGATATTCTTTGCGCTGTGCTCACTGCAGGCTCCGCAACAAATAGAAGCATATTGATAGTAAATATACCTAAGCAACCAGCCAGTAGCATACTGGTGCGAACACTCATGTTAGTGATCGCAGTGGAAATTTTTTTATAAAGGCTCATTCACCTCTCCCAAGCCATCCTTCTAAGGAATGTAACCCCGCTATCCAATAATGATAGACAAAATACATTCTTTTAAAAATTGCATTGAGCATTTGAGAGGCTTTGTTAAGGCTTAAAGTTTCGAGCTAATACTTTTTACTGATGTGTATTTGCCTATAGTTTGCAGCGGTAGGATTTTGAGGGTCCGATTTGCATTTAGTACTGTTAGCTAGATTAGTCCTACACCTGAGCAACAAAAATTGCTCGCTGTGGTCGTGGGTATCCTTCGACGGTGTGCGTTTGATGTTTGGATAGGAAGCTGTCCAGTGATTCATTGCTCATCCACTCAGTCGCAGCTTGCTCAATGCTTTGTGTGACACTTGTGTTAACGCAGGCCACTTCCTTAAAGCCTACTCGCTTGAGCCAGGATTCTACTGTAAGCAAAGAAGGTATGAACCAAACATTGGGCATTTTTGCGTAAGTTTTTCTGGGCGTTAAGCAATAGCCATCAGGGCCATCAACATAAAGTGTTTCCAGGATCAGGTGACCAGAGTGCTTCAGTAGTTTTTTTAGAAGAAACAAGTGATCTAGCGGCGATTTTCGATGATAAATGACACCCATTGAATAAATTTGATCGAATTTTTTAAGATTGGCGTCATTAAGCAATTCGCCAGGCAATGGGAGCTGAAAAATCGGTAACTCTGGTTGCAATAATTTAACTGCACTGAATTGGCACCAATACAATTGACTTGGGTCGCAGCCTATAACACTTTTTGCGCCAGACCCAATCATGCGAAATCCGAAATAGCCGTTTCCACTCCCCAAATCAAGTATACGTTTATTCTCCACTGTCGGTGTATGACGTTTCAGTCGTTCCCATTTATATTGGCACCGCCATTCAGATGCTAATCTTTGGTGAAAAAATTGGAAGGGCCCTTTTCTCCATGGACTGATTTTCATAAGAGCTGTTTCTAATTGCTTGTTAAGCATTGGTTCTGCATCATTGCTAATGCAAGGCAGTGAAAGAGTGATATCGTCAGTATTTAAATTTGGTTCGATTTGAGAAATAAGGTCTTTTGAACGTAAGAGGTCACGAATAGACAATAAGCCGGTTAACCACTCTTGAAAATGACCATGCAGGGATAGTTTGTTGATGGAATCCGTAATGGTTTTATTCTTTTGTAAATAGACTGGTAGTTGATGAATCAGAAAGCTGTGGATATCAAGTTCAGATTTAATCATTAAAAGCTCGTAAATTAATTTTATTTCAATGCAATAAGAGAGATAAAGTTAAAGCATTGCATCCAGAGGTGAACCTCTTTGAAGCCAGCTTGATGTAGGCGGCTGGTTAGTATATCTATGTCGTCTGAAATGAGAACGTTTTCCAATGCAGTTCGTTTTTGGCTTATTTCTAGATCCGTATAACCTTTTATGCGTTTGAACTCGTGATGGAGTTTTTGCATTTTTTCATTTTTGGACATACTACTATAAGTCACTTTTTCCGATACTAATAAAGCACCTCCGCTTGTTAGGGCATTGAAACACCTTTTTAAAATAGCATCACGTTCCGAGGGTGGTAAGAATTGCAGCACAAAGTTAAATAAGATGAGGGAGCTTGATTTTAGTTCGAGGTCTTTTATGTCCTCACAGATAAAATGAATGGGGTGAATAATTTGTCCTTTCTTTCTTCGATCAAACAGCTGTTTTTTACTTGCTTCAATCATGGATGGTGCATTATCAATTGCATAAATATTGCAACCTGGTATGTTTTCATCGGCTGATAATCGAAATGCGAGTGCGCCTAGCGAGCTGCCTAAATCGTAGACGTTTGAACCCTCGTTAATAAATGATCGGCCAATGGCATTGATCATCTCCAATGTTGTTAAATAGCCGGGAACGGATCGGCTGATCATATCTTCGAATACTTGGCTGACTTCATGGTTAAACCTGAAGGGTTCGATATTCGCTTTCTTCTTGTTGTAAATATCGTCTTTCTTTAAATGCTCATTCATGATTGGTTAGGAAATTAATTGCATGCAAGGTGTAGGCGGGTATTCTAACTAAAATGATCGCTTTTCAATATAAGAAATTTAGAATAACTGAAATAGTAAAAAAATTCTATACTATGTATTAAGGGTAGTAAGCGGCAGTTAAGATATCAGTTTGACATAAAACAAGGCTGGATTAGCTTGATTAAACGTTTATATCAGGATATTACACATTTTAATATCACAAAAGCCTCTGGCGTTAAGTTAGCCTTGTACCCGTTATTCTGCGTGCTGGTGAGCTCTTTAGTCGGCTGTGCACTCTTGAAGTATCCAAAAGCACCGTCAGCCGAATCCGATAAGTCTATCGTTCAGGGAGTCCCACCTGATAGTCTTGTCAGAACGCCAATTGAGCCTTATTCAGGTAAACACCCTGCCGACATAAAGCGTCCTGCTGACACTTTCGAATACCCTGTTCAAATAGGCCAGCTTGGCCCACTGGAGCCTATGTTTAGTAGTGCCCATGAGTACCCATTCCTTTGTCAGACGGAGGAGTCAGGGTTGGGGCAGCCAGTAGTCGATAATCAGCTAGGGTATGGCGTGCCAGTCTATGAAGTCGATCAAAATGGCACGAAGAACGTTAATAAAGTGGTTGGCTATAGTAAGGACTGCCAACTGAAGACGGATGCGTACTACATCTATAATCGGGTGGGGACCAAGTTGTTTTTTCCGCTGGAAGAAGCTAATGGAGACATTGCCAAATACACCGTGAATGGAGAGTTAAAGGATTTTATCCTTAGAGTAGAAACAGGGACAATTAATCGGTTTATTTATCTCATTGTGGCGCCCCGAGGCGAAAACGAGTTGATCCAGCAACCAAATGGTCAGCATTGGAATCGCAAGTTGATTTTCCAATTTGCTGGTGGTGTAGGC
Organism: Gammaproteobacteria bacterium; assembly: GCA_038135915.1. GTDB lineage: Bacteria > Pseudomonadota > Gammaproteobacteria > Pseudomonadales > UBA6940 > JAYPYM01. The sequence continues at coordinate 8,265 of JAYPYM010000058.1, read as the reverse complement.
ATTGGGAGACGGCAAGGCAAGAGTCGCCTGTCTAGGTTACTCAAACGTCGTTACGATCAATTACTTGATGGTTATGCAGTGGTATTTTCCTCAGCGCATCAAACGTCGAATAATTATCATATTGGGCGGCAGGAAGAAGTTGCATTGCGCTTAAAGTCACAGTTTAAAAGCTTGTACGGAGAGCCGCTGTATACTGTAGGAATCGGTGGTTCGGGTGGTGGAATACAGCAATATCTATTAGCTCAGAATAACCCTGATATCATTGATGCTGCTATTCCACAGTATTCATATCCCGATATGGTGACCCAGACCATACACGCATTGGATTGCGATTTGTTAGAGTTTTACTTTGATATAACTGCGCGAGATGATCGAACATGGGACAAATGGCATCAACGTACCTGGATTCAGGGTACCAGTGGAAAAAATATTTCGGATCATGATTATGACAAGTTGTATCGCTGGTCAAAATTAGTACACGGTTATTTCCCTACTAAACCAAGGGGCATTACTGAATGTGTACTTGGTTGGCGTGGACCATCCCAAGTGGCACATAATCCTCGCTTTACTCACCGGTATACCCGTTACGATAAAAGCTTCCGAGATCAGGTGCACTGGACTCACTGGGAAGATTTAAAAGATTTTTATGGTGTTGGTGAGGATGGCTTCGCTTATTCTCTATGGGACAATGAAGGTGTTCAATATGGGCTTACCGCTATGATTGAAGGTAAGATCAGTATCGAACAGTTTCTTGATCTGAATGCCCGAATTGGTAGCTGGAAATCTCAGGCTGATATGAAGCCAGTTGAATTTTGGCGGTATGGGAACGATTCAGCCAAGTTGCGAGATATATCCATTTGGAGTCAGCACAATATGCACTTGGCATCTAACAAAAATGACATTGCACCTAGGTCAAGGGCAAACACAAAGGCGATTGAAGGCGCTTATCGATCCGGAATGGTGTTCTTAGGTAAAATAGATATTCCTATCATAGATATTAGGCACTATTTAGATTTAGAGCAGGATATGCACCATAGTTTCGCGACTTTTAGTGCCCGTCAGCGTATGATTGATGCCAAAGGCCACGCTAACAACCAAGTAGTTTGGATGGCCCATAAAGCATTTGACCCGACGCCACTTGCATTTAAACGAATCGATGATTGGATGGCACAGGTGCTTAAACATCCAGCAGAACCAGTAGAAAATGTCAGACCTAAAGATTTGAATCACCAGTGTTTTGATAAGCAGGGTGGGGTTATCGCTGCAGGTGAATCCGTCTGGCAGGGGGGGTGGAAGCCTCGCTCACCTGATGCAAACACAGATTACTCTGTTAAGGATGAGGGAGAGTGTTTAAAAATATATCCTAATTTCAAGTCTAGTCGCCAGGTAGCAGGTGGTAGTATTCGTGACAATATATTTAAATGTGATTTGCAGACAGTAGATATGGCAATCAAAAAAGGAATGTACAAGCAAATAGATATTATTCCGCATGTCAAAAAGCTAAAAGCAATATTCCCCACCGGAGTATGTGATTATGAAAAGGCAGGCCAGGGCACGCTTACACATGAGATCATCAAGTCAAGGTAGCATACCTCCTCACTAAAACACTTGATCTAGAGTATTGCATTAACTAACGATAATTAGCGATAATCTCAACCGAATGATATTCTCCGCGATTCGCAGTAAGCGCATGATAAACATGCCATGCGACACTTTGGTAAATATCGGTCAAGTACTTGCCCCTCATTTGTTTTCTGTTTGAAACTCAAGGGTTTCCTAGTTTTTATAAATGTATAGTCATTATATAACTCATGAATGGTAATAAGGTGATAATGGATACTCGTAGCGAATTGAAAGATTCAAGGAAGTCAGATTACGACTTCAATAAATTAAGAAAAAGATTGAGGCGGGAAACTGGAAAAGCAATTGAAGCTTATAACATGATCGAATCCGGTGATAGGATTATGGTTTGTCTATCTGGTGGTAAAGACTCATATACTTTGCTAGATATGCTAATGAGCCTACGGCAAGTCGCGCCGATTGATTTTGAGTTGATTGCGGTGAACCTGGATCAGAATCAGCCAGATTATCCGAAAGATGTTTTACCAAATTATCTAAAAGAGTTAGATGTTGATTATAAAATTATAGATGAAGATACTTATTCAACAGTCAAGAGAGTGATACCAGCTGGGAAGACAATGTGTTCCCTTTGTTCACGCCTTCGTCGAGGCGTACTCTACCGAGTTGCAACTGAGCTAGGATGTACCAAAATTGCGCTGGGGCATCACCGAGAAGATATTATTGAAACTTTTTTCTTGAACCTGTTTTTTAATGGTTCATTAAAAGCAATGCCACCTAAGCTTTTAACCGATGATAAGCAGCATATCGTGATTCGGCCATTAGCATTTTGTAGAGAAAAAGACATAGCCAAGTATGCAATGGTGAAAGGATTTCCTATTATTCCTTGTAATCTTTGTGGTTCTCAAGAGAACCTACAGAGAAAAAAAGTGAAGAAAACTTTGGCTGAGTGGGAGCGCTCACACCCTGGAAGGGTAGCATCTATTTTTAATGCTCTGCAAAACGTTGCCTTATCGCAACTTGCAGACCCTAAATCGTTTGATTTTTACAATTTAGCTACAAAACTTAACGATCCAAACCTTCTTCCAACGTTTGACTTGCCGGTATACTAGTGTACTGCCTTAAAAGTAGCCTGATGTTATATTGAAATAATTTAAGTTGGTGCTTAAACTGAACTAGACAGTTGAGTTTATTTGGTTACAGGTATACTTTTTCAGTCGTAAAAACCTAAGCGTGGGGGTAAGGGTGCCTAATGTTGTTGAATAATCTAAATTGTCTTAAGTATATCCTGATTAGCTATTTTGTATTTTTGCTTCCGCTCCATGCTCACGCTGATGTATATAAATGGAAAGATAAGAATGGTCAATTGCATATTAGTGACCAGCGCCCGAGCAATTTAGGGATGTTACCACCTTCGTTGAAAGAGATTGTCGTTATTAATGTACCCACGGTGGCTCAGCATTACCCCAAAGGCCCTATAGACCCTAAATTGATCCATGAAAAAAAACCTTCTTATCTGTACACCACAAAAAATTGTAAGCCTTGTGATAAGGTCAGAAAGTATTTAGTTGAGAATGATGTCTTATTTTATGAGTATGACGCTGTGACTACCATCAAGGGATTCCAAGATTTTGAAAGCCTAGGTGGTAGAGGTGTTCCATTGTTAATCTATGGGGATAAACGAATCGAAGGCTGGTCGCTCGAGCACCTAAAAGATGATGCAATGGTGCTTAAAAAGAATGATGAAAAACGGTTGGCTAAAACAGGTGCTCAACAAGAAATCACTGAATCAAAAGAAGTCAAACAATCAGAAAAAGGTCAAGTGGATAAAGGTAGCCTGTTTGACGATATGAATAAGGTGAATAGTTTTGATGACTTAGACTTCGACGATGAAGCCTTTACTGATGATTCGAGTTTTGAGGAATCTTAAATCCATCTCTACCAAGCTGGGTCCTTAAATTGGTGCTAGAATATATCTAAGCGTCCAGTCTATATATTGTATGTATTAGCTAGAAACTATCAAGTTATACAAATATATAGCGAACGCCCGCTGATTTAGATGTATGCGATGGATTGCAGTATGATAAAAAATATTCTCTACGCCACCGATTTAAGTGTTTATAACACTTATCTTCTTCGAAATGCATATCAACTCGCTCTTAAAGAAGATGCAAAAATCACTGTCGTTCATGCAGTTGAACCTTTAGGCGTTTTTGCTGATGCAGTTATTGACGCTTATGTTCAGCCTGAAATAGTCCCTCATATTCGATCTGAAGGCATGCCTGCTCTAATGAGCTCAATTCGAGAGCAGGTGATTGAGTCGATAAAGATGGAGCTATCTGATGCAGATCTGGATCTATCTAGAATCAAAGATATTGTGATTGATCGGGGTGATCCGACAGAGGTGATTCTTTCTACTGCTCGTAAGCTAGATATTGATCTAATCATTATGGGATCATCTGGTCACAGTTGTAGTACTTACCCAATGTTAGGCTCAGTTGTCGGTAAAGTACTTCAACTTTCAAAGTGCCCAGTACTGATGGTGCCTACATCGAAAGCTAGAGTTGACAACGAGCAGGTCAGAAAAAAACTTGCAGGTTTTTAAAGCGAACGAAATAATTATTGATACGAATCTGTCTAAAAAACTTTATAAGCCAATCAATAGCACATTGTGAAGCGATGCAAGTGTGCTAATTTTCTCAAAGCCATCCTGGTTGATACTAATGCGTAACCTGATGAACTTATCTTTTGGAGTCTTACTTACGAGAACTAGCTGGGCTTGTACAGTTGATGAGACAGGAGGTGGATCCCACCTTGGATTATTGTCAAAAAATATATTTGTGTGTAGTATTTAAATCACCTCGTAAGAAAACGCTAATAACTAATAAGTCTATATTTTAAAGATGTTTTTCCCACCAACTTTTAATCCCCCTTCCAAAGGTGGCTATGAATCAGATGAAACCGGTTATGCGGCTGATTACTCCAGTGAACTTTTCGAAAATGAATCTCTTGAAGGAGAGTTGAGAGAAGAGACTGGCCCAGTTGAGGTTGCTGGCATTTCCGCTGATCAAGATACGAGTCAAAGGGGCTTACGCTTAGGAAATCAGGTTAGCCTTCAGAGCACAACTACCATGAATACCCAGGGGGAAATACCCAGGAGGTTACCTGTCCCATCACTGGTTCACGGTGTTTCTGATGGTAGATTGGTAGAACGCGGTACAGCTTTGAGTGGAGAGGGCAGTGTGAGCAGTGTTCATATTCAAAGGCAGACTAGTGTGAGTAGTTTTCACATTCAAAGACAGGCCAGTGTTGGTAGCTTGTCAGATACTGTTGCTTCGCTTTCGACCCAACTTAGCGATGCGAGAGCTGAAGCTACTCATAATGAAGTCTTGTACCATCAAGCGAACTATAAAGCGAAACAACTTGAAGCTGTAAATCAACAACAAAGGGAAACAATCGAGGAACAAGGGAAAGAAATTGCGGAACTTAAAAGGCAGCTACAATTGCTAACTCATCGGGGGAGTAGTGCTTCTAGATCATCTCAAGACCTTAGAACACATAGTCAAAAAAAAGAAGCCGAGCGTGAAGCAAAAACTGCTAAACTCAGGGAACGAATCGAAAAACAAAAAAGCGATTCTAATCTTGGGGATAATAGTAGCCTTCGCTCAAGTACCATCTTTGGGTCTACTAGAAAAATTACTAGGGAAGCCGCGATAAGAGAAAGGGGTGCAGGGGAAGAGGCTCAATCGGATAAAGACTATATAGATAAGTTTGATTATTTTGTTCCGAAAAAAAAGTAGCTATAACAATAAAGCTCCCTTCGACTAATTCGGTTTCAGTCATATCATAAGAGAGTGAGAGAGCTAGCTTTATTTTTGTTTAGTAGTACCTTACCTTATCTTGATATACGATTGGTTAGGAGGTAAAAATGTCTGGCCCATTGAGTACTGGAGACATTCTGAATGATTATTGATAGTTCAATTAAAAGTGGTTTTCTTCATGCGAGCGCTCGTATCCGACCTGTTTTTTCAGAAGTTTCCTCAACTTTTCGTGAAGGTATTAAGCCGCGACTTCATGGTAATGTTAGAAATATAAGGCAGGTCATTAGGTTTTCTTGCGAGGGTTGGCCTGCAACTTACGCTCGACGATATATGTCTGAAAAAGAATTTGATCAGTTACCAAAATCAGTGCAATCCTTGGCTTTCCAAATCCCTTATAAAGTACAGCCTAAAGAGGAATGTCATATAACGGTTGCAAGAAATTTATGTAAGCTCATAAGAAGCCCAGAAAAAAAAGCGTTTGAACCGCCAGCTGAAGTGAGTTTTCTTGAAAATAAAGATATTGTGGATAGTGCATTAGCAGAAGGGCGGGTGGTTCAATTATTTGCTGAGAAAGGGTTAGCCACGCTAGAGAGTAGGTATTCGAAGGATAGCTCTCATTCGGTTCTAATGCTGGCAAAAGTGGAAAGCGAATATATCGTTTATGACCCGGATCATACTCATGATGCTAAATCAGAGTGGGAGGTCTATAAGCTTTCAAAACAAGAAGGCGTTTTTCAGCACCAAACTAATCCTCACCCTAGGTATATGATCCGAACAATTAGAGAAGAAGATTTAAAGTCCTGTATTGGTTCTTCGACTGAGAACAATAGGTTGCTAGCTTTTGGAGACTTTAGGGATTAGTTGATTTAGGAGATGTCATGTTTTTACATCTCCGGCTTGGTATAAAAGAGTTGAATGGCTGGGTTGATTAAGTTCTATTCGACACCAGAGGTTTCTTGATGAGCTAACTCTTCGAATTTGGCTTTCATTGTCGGGTTTTTACGAGTTAGTTTTTTGATGCTTACATCCTGAGCTTTATTGTTGGCTAGGCGCAGGTTACGGTCTGTGCCGAGTAACGCGTCTTTTGTTTTTTGAAGATGATCAATTGACTTATCGATTTCATCGATCGCGGTTTGAAACTTTCTTGAAGCGATATCATAGTTCTTTGCAAACGCAGTTTTAAATTGTTCGAGATCTTGCTCGAAATGAGTGATATCGATATTCTGGGCTTTAACATGAGCAAGTTCTGCTTTGTATTCTAACGACTTCATTGAAGCATTACGCAGTAGCGTTATGATCGGAATAAAGAACTGGGGCCTAATTACATACATCTTTGGGTATCTGTGGGATACGTCGATAATGCCAGAATTATAAAGTTCGCTATCTGATTCCAGTAAGGTAACTAGCACAGCATATTCACATCCTTTTTCCGTACGATCTTTGTCTAACTCTTTTAAAAAGTCCTCATTCTTCTTTTTAGTAGTAGTTGTATCACTTTCATTTTTCATCTCAAACATAATCGAAACAATTTCAGTGCTACCCTCGTCAAAGTCTCGAAAAATATAGTCTCCTTTACTGCCTGTTCGAGCATCGTTGTCTTTTTCAAAATAAGCTCTTGGAAAGGCTGTTGCTCGTATACGGTTGAACTCTGTTTCACAGTGTTGTTCTAGTGTTTCGCCGACCATTTTAGTCGATAGCTTAGCTTTCATGTCTCGCAGGCGTTCAATCTCATCATTTCGGTCTTTGATTTGTATTTCATATCGATCCTTAAGTGATTTTTCGGATAGTTGTTTTTCCAGTTCGGCTTGCTTAAGTCCGCTTTTTAAGTCGTCTCGCTCTTTTTCTACCTTTCCAACGGCTTCTGTTATTGCAAGTTTCTGAGCAACTTCTTTAGCGCTAAGCTTAGCCTTTAGTGCCTGAATTTCTGCATCTTTGGAAGAGGACAGATCTTTAAGCTCACTGATTAACTTCGCCTCAGTCAGCTTCGAAGCAGTTTCGTATTCCTTTTTAATCTGCTTTAGCTCAATAGCTAGCGTATCACGTTCTTTTTCAACGGAACTTAGGGCTTCAGTAACAGCTAGTTTTTTTTCTACGTCTCCAGCTTCTAGTTTTGCCTTTAATTCCTTAATTTCGGCGTCTTTTGCGGATGAAATTTTTTGTAAATCGTTATTAATCTGACTTTTGGCAAGTGCTACTGCATTTAATTTTTCTTTCTCAGCCAATTCAAGACGATCCTGTAATTGTTGTTCAAACTCGCCATCTCGAACTTGTTTAAGAATGTCCGCGTACCCAGCTTCATCCACTTTGAATGCTTTGCTGCAACTAGGGCAGATAATTTCATGCATGTTTATTTATCCTCATCATTAAAAACACAAGTCCGACAATCAGGTCAGCCTAGCAGTCAAAAACACCGTTACTGCCACATTCAAATTCACTTCCACACCAACAGTGATATCATTTGGGGTTATCAGTTAGGTTGGTTGTAACATTTAGAACGCGTATTTTCTCTTGGATAAGTCATTCAATCAAGTCTACGAGGGGGTGTCAGATTGGTATTTTGATTGGGCTTTTAACTTGTGATTATTCAGCTGCGATGATTTTGCTCGTTTGTTCAACCGAACTCGAGCCAAATGTTGTGTAAGACTTAGAGTCTGTATTTGGTGTGCTGACTAGGCCAATATCTTCAGTAAGTTTTTTCATAATACCGGCTTTATCGAATTTACTCGAGTGTGAGATTGCGTTCTTTTTCATCTGAGCCAGCAGATCCGGGTTATTTAAAAGTTGCACAATGGCTGTGATCATTTCTGTTTTCTTTGAGGATATAATACCGCAATCTCCACCTTCGCTAATTTCGTTGGGCCCTTTG
>JAYPYM010000057.1:19304-20376 GCA_038135915.1 Gammaproteobacteria bacterium | reverse complement strand
CGATCATACTCAAAGTACTTTTGCTCCAGCATTAGCAGTGATGTTAGGTGCTACTGTTATAGAAAAGCATTTTACTACAGATAAAGATCTGCCCGGCCGTGATAATAAGTTTGCTTTAGACAAAAATGAATTTACTCAAATGGTTGGTTTGATTCGTGATGCAGAAGCGATGCTTGTTGATCAAGGGCATGATTATCAATCCTGCGAATCTGATACGGTTGAAAACTATCGTGGACGATGGGGTAGCTAGTAGTAGATTAAGATGATGATAGAACCAAAACCGCTTGTATCAATTATTATTCGTACTTTTAATGAAGAGTCCTGGCTTAGACCCTGTGTAGATGCTATTAGGAAACAGTCGTTGAAGGCCTATGAGATCGTTCTTGTGGACAGTGGCAGTGAAGATGCAACGCTAGCATTGGCCAAACAGCTCGGTATAGAAAAAATTACCGAGATACGGAACTATAAACCTGGTGCTGCAATAAATATGGGTGCAGCTTTGGCTGCAGGTGATTTTTTGGTGGTGTTATCTGCTCACTGTGTACCAGCTGATGAAACATGGCTAGAAAACCTTGTGGCGGCTATGGAAGATAAGGTTATCGCAGGCGCATATGGGAGGCAGCTCCCTTTGGCCTTTACATCGCCAGATGATGCGCGCGATTTATTGATGACCTTTGGGGTTGAGGATAAGATCCAAACCCGTGATCCCATGTTTCATAATGCGAATAGTATTATAAGAAAGGAAATATGGGATGCCCACCCTTTCAGTGATGAAGTGACAAATATAGAAGATAGGGTTTGGGCTCAGCAAGTGATGAGCAATGGTTATAATATTAAGTATGTAGCTGATGCTAAGGTTTATCATTACCATGGCATACATCAGCACGGACCCAAAGAATCCTTTCGCGCAGCCAAAGTTAACAAGATTATTCAATCTATTGATAACACGCTAGAAGATGATTCGCCCGGCTTTTTAGATCATCGTAATTATTTGGCGCCTATACTCGTGGCTTATGGTAAGCAACAGAGTGTGCGCAACAGCAGTCAGTTGATTGACAGTATTCATCAATCC
>JAYPYM010000057.1:8730-19294 GCA_038135915.1 Gammaproteobacteria bacterium | reverse complement strand
ATCCAGTGGACAGCCAGTGTATGTTTTAAGTGAAGAAAACCCTAAGCTAGGTTCGCATGTTCACTGGTTGGAGCGAAATGGTGACTACGATTTTCAGTTGAGTATGAGTGATATGTTCAGCAACGCGTTAACTGACATAGAAGAAAACGAAGGAAGAATCATTGACGCGCTTGGGTTTGTTGATACAACCTACATAAACCCTCGCCCTGATTTATTGATGTCGTGTTTGAGCTCTCTCTTTATGCTTAATTACTCTTCTGTATTTCCTGCCTATGTAGATAATGGAAATTTTTGGTTAGAAAACCATACTGGTTTTGAAGAAATATCAAACTCTCTGAAGAGAAGAGACGAAAAACCGAAAGTTTATCGGGCCTGCTATGGTTTGGGTACATTTTTTAAGGCTTCAGTGATCAGGTGTAAGCTGGCACTGAAAGAAAATAATGGTGTGATTCCTTTCTACGAAATGGAACATGCTTTAAGAGATCGGACAAGTGAGTAACCATGGGTGTTAATTTGAATATATTAGGCATAACTCTGGCTAGAGGTGGTTCAAAAGGTGTTCCACAGAAGAATATCAGGCAGTTGGATGGAAAACCGCTCATTGCATATACGATCGCGCCTGCGTTAGAAAGTCAATATTTAACAGGTTATATCGTATCAACTGATTGTGAAGACATTGCACAAGTGTCAAGAGAATACGGGGCAGAGGTGCCTTTTCTAAGACCTAAAGAATTTTCCACAGACAGCGCCAGTTCGGTGAGCGCACTACAGCATGCGGTGAACTGGATGGAAAAGGAAAAGGGTATTCAATACGATTATATCGTAGAAATTATGGCAACTAATCCCTTTAAAACGGTAGAAGATATTGATGGGTGCATTGACTTGCTGGTTCAGAAGCAGGCTGATTCAGTGATTGCCGTTCACCGATTGGAAGATCATCATCCCGCAAGAATCAAAAAAATAGTGGATGGCAAAATCAGAAGCTTTTGTGTTGAAGAGGTGCCCGAAAGCCGTCGGCAAGATCTAAAGCCGTTTGCATATATTAGAAGCGGTTCTATCTATGCATTAAGTAGGGATCACCTTATGGTAGATAACCGTCGCTATGGGTCTGAGGAAAGCTACGCCTGGGTGCTTGATGAAGACAACGTAGTAAACATTGATACCGAAATGGACTTTCACATTGCGGAAGCAATGCTGGCATTCAAAAAAGACAGGTAGGCAGCCCCTTGGATAATATTAAAATACTCGTCATTACACCCGTATCTCATATTAAGGGCGTTCTTGAATCCCTAAAACGAATGGGTGAGGTTGTTTATCAGCCGGACCCAACGGAAAAAGAAGTAATAGATTTAGCTCATGATTGTCATGTTATTTTTACGAACCCAAACAAGTCTAAAGTTTTTTTGGGCGAACGAGTATTAGCCGATGCAAACAATCTAAAAGTTATCTGTACCGCATCAACTGGCACAGTGCATATTGACAAACAATATCTTCAAACTCGATCTATCAGCTTATTGTCTCTCACGAAAGAATTCGACACCATTAACCAGATTTCTTCTACCGCAGAGCATGCGTTTGCCTTAATGATGTCTGCTATCAGAAACGTAGTTTCTTCTCATAATAATGCTTTAAAAGGAGAGTGGAACTATGAATCCTATATTGGTAGACAGATTAATTTCCTTACTATTGGCGTTGTGGGCTTTGGACGACTTGGTAAAAAGTTCGCACATTATTCCAGTGCATTTGGTGCCAGAGTAATGGTTTATGACCCTTATGTTTCAGAAAATGAAATGGTTGGTTTTTAAAGAATAGAGTTTATACAGGAATTGTTTAATGCATGTGATGATGTTAGTTTGCACTGCCATGTCACTGAGGAAACGACCGGGATGGTCAACGAAGCGGTGCTCAAAGCGGGGAAACCAAATATTCTATTAGTTAATACGGCTCGTGGTGAAATTGTTGACGAAGAATCCTTAGTTAAATTTCTTGTAAATAACCCTAATGCAAAGTATGCAACTGATGTGGTTAACAATGAACAACAAGATCGTTTGTCTAGCCCTTTATTCAACTCTGATATTTCAAACCAATTGGTGATTACTCAGCATATCGGCGGCATGACAACAGAAGCGCAAGAAATTGCTTATGGAAGAGCTGTGGAGTTGTTGAGCGACTATCTAAGGTGTGAGGGATAGTATCGGTGCGCACCAAGATGAGTACATCATATTTATCAAAAATAATATGGCTCCTAGGATCTGAGAAGAAAAAACTGCCTGTTCTGTTGTTTTGTGTATTATTGGCCTCTTTGTTGGATGTTTTAGGAATTGGTGCTGTTGGGCCTTTAGCAGTAGCTACACTTAAAGATACCGGTATAGAAGTGCCACCCATTTCTCTTCCGTTCTTCAATCTTAACCTTGATAGCTTTACACCTGCTAGTATTGGCCTCTTTATTCTGGCAGTGTTTGCAATAAAGGTATTTGTGGGATTGTTCATTAACTATTATGTTTTAAGGTTTTGTTGGTATCATAAAGCAGGGCTGCGAAGAAAACTAATGCATCATTACATGGGGTCCGATTACGAGGAGCTTAAGAAGAAGAACAGCTCGGATTACATATACAATATGCTAGCTGCTGTAAATCAGTACTTGCAGAGCGCAATGCTTCCGCTTTTGAGAGTTTTCAGTGAAGGTATCGTTTTTGTGAGTGTAGTAGCTTTACTCTTAGTAATGTACGGTAAAATATTCAGCGTATTTGTTGGTTTTGTAGTTTTTGCTGCCCTGATTTATGATCGAATATTCCGAAAAAAAAATACTAGGTTCGGTAAGCTTGCAAACGATCACGCCATACGTGCCTTAACCTATATGAGAGAGGGGATTAATTCATTCAGGTCTGCAAAAATATTTGGAATTGAGGATCATTTTGTAAAGAGCGTATACCACCATTCGCTAGAAGACTCTAAATGTAAGCTTTGGTCACAATTCTTATCTAGTTCTATTAAATATTTATTTGAGTTGGTTTTAGTCATATTTATTGCATCTGTGGTTGTTTTTTCTGGGTTTATGCAGAATCCTGCAGCGTTAACACCCGCTTTGGCAGCAATTGGTGTCGCAACGATACGGTTATTGCCGATGGTGAGTATAGTATTGCGATCATTCGTCTCAATTCGTTTCGGTAAAGATTCTACGAATAGGTTGTACAATGAATTAAGTGCAAAAAATAAGCAGCTTAATTTTGTTGTACCAGACCAAAACTTACTCAGACCGTCTAAAGAAAAATTATCTTTAATTAACTGTCAGCACAAGCCATTAATCGAGTTTAAGAGCGTTAGTTTTAGTCATGATAAGCATGTGGCGCTATTTAGTGATATTAACCTTTGTATAAACAAAGGTGACATTATTGGCGTTGTCGGAGTATCAGGTGCTGGGAAATCTACTTTAATTGATATGATGCTTGGGTTTTTAAAACCAGATTCGGGTGAAGTTTTGATTGGTGGTCAACCTATTTCTGATTGTTTGGTTGAGTGGCGAAGTATCGTTGCTTATCTGCCACAACATACTTTTCTGCGTGATGCTTCGGTCGTCGAAAATATTGCCTTTGGTCTTCCGAATGATCAAATTCAAAAAGATCAAGTTGAAAAAGTGGCGAAAGCGGCGATGCTAGGGAAGGTAATTGATAAAATGAAGTTAGGATTAGATTCGCCGCTGGGAGAGGGTGGTGTAAACCTGTCGGGTGGTCAAAAACAACGAATTGCATTAGCGAGAGCGCTTTATTTTGATAGAGAGGTGTTGGTTTTGGATGAAGCCACCAGTGCTTTAGACGGGTCAACTGAAACTGAAATTGTGTCAACACTCAAGGGCTTGGGGTCGAGCAAAACGATTATCATTATCGCACATAGTCGAGAGATTCTTGAAGTATGCGATAAGATTATAGAAATTAAGGCAGGTAAAGCCAGTCTTCAAGATAAAAGAGATGCGCAAGAATTACCTAGGGCGTCAAAAGTTTAGTTATCAGCCTGAGCACAAGTTATGCAACCTATGTAAGGTATTTAGGAGCTCGACATGAGTAACGATAAAGATAGAGTCCTTTTTTTTTCAGCCACTGATCTTTTTTTTGCAAATGGGCAAGGTGTTTATGCTAAAAATGTGCTAAAGCAGATTGCTGGCAATTTGGATGCGGAGAAGAGTGAAAGGATATTTATGGCCCCCAGACCTGAAGATGAAAAGCACCATAAGGAACTTGAAAGTATTTCAGATAAAGTTATCTGGCTACCGAAAAAAAAGCGAAGAGATGTGTTGAGGCACTTATGGATTCAGTGCGTTGCTGTTTATTATATTCTTAAGGTATCCCCTAAAACTATCGTGTTTTCAGTTAAGCCAAATATGGTTTCCGTTGTCGTGGCGGGATGGTTTAGGAAGTTTAAGAAAGTTGTGCTTGTCGAGGGAGATGGTGGTAGGACGCTTAAGACATTAGGTGGTCCGTCTGTCGTTTACCTTGGTGAAATGATTTTTAAAAGAATTTTTAAAACAGCGGATTCCATTTTCGTTGCTTATTCATCGGCTTTATCATGGGTAGAAAAATATAACAAAAAATGCCATAAAGAAATCATACCTTGCGGTGTAGATACATCTTTGTTTATTCCTACCAAGGATAAAAAGAACGTGAATCTAAATAGTATATGTATTGGCTATGTTGGCAGCTTTCGGCCTGTTCAACGACTAGACTTTCTTTTAGATATATTGGCCAGCAACGAAACCTACACCGCATGTTTGATTGGTGATGGTGTTGAAAGGGACAGAATCGAACAATATGCAAAAAGTATTGGGGTAGAAGATCGAGTTGCTTTCTTAGGTGTTCAAGAGCAAAAAGATATTCCAAGTTTAATTGAAAACTGTAACCTGATGTGGGCGTACACAGATGTGGCATACTGGGGTGTTCCAATTAAAGCCTATGAGTATTTGTCTTGTAATAAGTATATTGTTGCTAGAGATTTGCCTGAATTTCAATTCGTTAAACATAAGGGATTTGGGTTTCTCCTAGAGAATGATAGTGTTCATGAATTTGCTCAAAAGCTTGATCAATTTAAAGTAGATTCTGCTTCTTCGAATCGTTCTTCAAGCCATGAATATATTTGTCAAAATTATACATGGGAAAACTTTCGAAAAGTTTCAGCATATGTTTATTAGATAGTAATTTATCCCTGTAATACTAAGGTTATCATTATCTATAAAAAGCAGAAAATGCAGCGTGAAATTATAGAGCTTACTGGTGAGCCTGGAGTCGGGAAGTCTACTCTTAGTTTAGATTTAACAGCTAATGGTAGTTGTATATTATTTTTCCCAATAATGGCGATCTCTAAAGATATTAACACAGCTAAAAGATATTCTCATAAGCTGTATTTTCCTTTGTTAAATCAGGTGGGCAGGCTTTTTCTAATGTTCTTTGGTATGAAAAATACCCCTTGGTCAACTATTCAGGCGATTATTAGGGCTACCAAGTTGCAAAGTATAAATGTTATTGGGCGGGTTAGAGTTATTCTGAATGTATTTCAGAAAATAGGCATGGCCTATCGTTTACCGATGATTGATTTAGCTAAGCACAGGTTGGTTGTGGATGAAGGGTTTACACATATCATATTTAATTTAGGTCCAAAAGCTTTTAGTCTGGTAAAGGATTTATTTGACCAAGTCGACTACCGACCTGTGACGATTTATTGTTCGGCCTCTGGCGAATTCATAAAAAATAATCTACAAAACAGAAGTCATTGGAGGCTAGAAACTGGGTGTGTTAGCTTTGAGGACTTTGTGAGGGAAAATAGGGAGTGTGGGAAACAGTATGCAAACTATTTAAAGTCTAAAATGATGGAAGACGCATATCTAGAGTTCGATATATGCCAACAACCTAAGCAACTACTACGGAAATTTTTATCGGATAAATGTCGTATGCAACTAATGGTAAGTTCTACAGAGGAGTTGTGAGTTATATATGACTGGTGCCCATATGTGCTTGGAGCAAGAGCAAGATAGCAAACAGCCTCCGCTCAAGCAAATTATCTTGGATACATTCAAACAGTTGAGCAATGAAAAGGTGTTCTGTTGTTCCTGGAAGAATAACCATTTGATTCTTGCAAGTATTGCTGGTCAAAGAGATATAGATATCTATGTTAGGAAATCGGACCGAAGAAAGTTTGAGGCCATCATGCGGAAGCTTGGATATTTTGAACTTGCGTTCACATATGCGTTTCCGTATGTGTCACACTTTTATTTTGCTTCTGTGAATGGGCTGATACATTTTCATGTTTATTACCAGTTTGTTACGGGGGCAAGTCATACTAAAGAATTTCTTCTTCCTGTCGAAGAAAAGTTTCCTTGTATCAGCACCCAATTAACTGAGTCTATTCCTATGATTGGGTTTCAGGAAGCAAAGTACCTTTTTTTGTTACGACATTTTATTAAGGTTACTTCATTGACGGGTTTTATCTTCTATTTTCGGGAGCGAGATTGTTTTAAGAAAGAATGGAAAGCTATTGATCAACCAGAACAAGCCGGTGAGTATTTCCCCAATTTTTCTGATGATTCTGAGATATCGGTTAATCATGAAATAGCAAATTTGGAAGCTGTCTATAATCGAGGTGGTTTTGTTCGTAGCCTAGTAACAGGCGTGAAACTGCGCCGTATGTTGAGTAGTTATCGACGTGCATCCTGGGTTCAGCAAGCGTTTGGAAGTTTTGTTGCTCTTATTAGACAGGTGTGGAGAAAATTATTTGGAGTAAAGAAACTTACAGTCAACGGGGGCGTTTCCATAGCAATTATTGGTAGTGACGGCTCAGGTAAGAGCTCAATTTGTAATGCTATTAATGAGCTCTATTCACCGCAGCTTAGTACAGAAATTCTTGGGTATGGAATACCGAATGCAACCATAATTGATCGAATAATAATGAGGTTTATAGAGCAAAGAAGTATACGTGAAGCTAAGCAAGATAATGCGCATGAAGTACGGCAGGGCAAGCAGACCCCTTTAATACGAGCGCTTTTTCTTTGCTTTCTAGCGTATCGAAGAAGAAATATATGTATTCGAGGAAATCGACGAGCGGCATTAGGGAAGTTGATTATCTTTGACCGCTATTCACATACGTCTCAGATAGAGATAGATGGTGCCAGGATCAGGGGTGTTAACTCTATGCTGGTTTCTTGGCTTTCTAAGCTAGAACGATATTTTTACTCCCAAATCCCATATTGTGATCATGCCTTTATCTTGAAAGTTTCGCAGAGTGTTGCTGTAGAACGTAATGAACAGAGAATCAAAAAAGGCAAAGAATCCAAAGAGGCGATACTTTTCCGTCATAAATGTATTGAAGGAATGACACCTAAGGCAAAAGAAAAGACGGTCATTCTTAATGACGGTGCATTGCAAGACTCATTAGCTCAAATACTGACTAGGATATCTCAATATCTATAGTATAAATATGGACTATCAAATTCTAATTATTTATTCATGCGCCGAGCACTAATCACTTATGGTTGAACTAAATATTCCTAATCGGGGTCGTCAACTGAAGGCCTTTGCGGACGACACAGTATCTAGCATGTCAGCATGTGGTTTTGATGCTTCATTGGTGCATTACTTAGTGGCTGACTTAGTCGAGTTAAAAAGCCAAGATTACCGTGCCACAATAAAAAGCAGTATCAAACTAACGCTTCGTGCGCTGCTGAATCTATACCGATCATTAGAACACACTGTTTCATTACATATACCTCGAGTGCCTGGTAAGGCGCATATTTTCTTTTTCTCACGAAAACGTATCGATCAAAAAGAACTGTTTAATAATATCTTTAATGAATGTGGTGAACCGAAAATTTGGATTGAACCAGATCGAAAGAAAAAGCAAGTTAGTACGTTGAAGCACTTGGGGCAATTTTTTAAACAGCTATTAACAGCTTTTAAAGTGTACCGATTAATTGAGGTAAAATACAAAAAATTATATTCAGCTATATATGTTGTTACACAATATCGAATTTTAGGCGAGTTTAAAGCTACACTTGAGAAGAAACGGTTAGATGAATTTGCTAAATCGGTTACCTTGTTTATGGATTATGTGGGCTTGGATAGTATATTAAGAGATCAAGCAAAATCAGCTCGTATCCCAACAATTTGCGTACAGCATGGAATGCCCCTAAAGCTGAAAGAAGATGACTGGTCTGTTTCGAATGTTCTACTGTTTTATACTGCTGTTGATTATTGGTTGGTATGGGGTGAGATTGCAAAGCAACGGCATGTAGAAGCTACCGGTATTAAGTCTTCCCAGGTATACAGCCTTGGTTACTTAAATTGCAGTGATAAAGATGTACGTTTGGTTGGGGCTCCGCAATACATTCAGACTGAAACACTACTAGTGTGCTTGTCTCAAAGAAGATGGAACGTCCAGAACAAAAAAATGATTGAGCTTGGCATTGCGATTTCGAAAGAGAAGGGGGTGGCTCTCCTAGTAAAACCGCATCCTAGTTTGAATGTGCGGGATTATAGTCTTCTAGGTATTGCAGATGAAGAGTTGCTCGTAAGGAATATGGAACTTGGGGAAAAAAGTGCCGTGCTTGGCATATGTTACCACAGTACACTGTATTACGAATTATTAGCGTCAGGTATAAAGTGTCTTCGTTACAGAGACGAGCTGTTTGATGAATTTCCTGGTTTGCAAGATTGTGTAGAAGACTATGGGAGTGCAATGAAGCACTTTGAAACTTTGGATTCATTAGATGGCCATAATGAGTATATGGCTAATGCTAAAGGTTTACTAGATAGATTTTATGGGCCTGTAATGGGTGTAAAAAATGCCTACAGAGAATTCTATGATAACCTTGATGGAAAAAAGCAACCATCGAATGAGGAGTATTCTCTTTCGGTTTTAAGATAGAGTGTTAATGGAAAAAATACTTAAAGGTAGGACGATATGCTTAAGTACTTAAAGCTGAAATTATATATTGATCGATTGATGCGTTTTAAAGCGCGTATTTATGCTGCCTTTCGTTATTTTCTAAAGCGGCAACATATTGGGTATGAAAAGACGGTGGAGGCTTTTATTGAGTCACCGACAAGGCGGCAGTTATCTGCGGCGCATCGTGAGCTAAGCCCAGAATCTCTCGATACTTATAAGAAGTACTTTAAGCTCTTTGGTCTAAGCGACGGTGCAGTACTTGATGTTGGTGGAAATATTGGTTACACCGCTATTTTGTTTCGGTATCTTTTGCCTGCCAAGGTTCAAGTTTTTACTTTTGAGCCTTATAAGCCCAATCTACCATACCTTATCGCGAATATTCAGAATTGGGGTATTCATCTGGTACCATTTGGCGTTGGTCAGGTGTCTGAACAATTAAAGCTATCGTTCCCAACATATACGAAAAATCTAAAGGGCGATAATCGTAAAAGTACCGGTCGGATTAGTGCTGTTGGTCTATCGCCCGCTTGTGAAGAAGAGCTATCTTCATCCAATGCATTTTCTATCAGTCTTGATCATTTTAAGAGTATATTCGTTCCCCAAGAGACAGTTCGTTTTATTAAAATAGATATTGAAGGCTATGAAATGAACGCTTTGAAAGGTGCAAGATCGCTTATCAATTCGGATAGACCGGTTGTACAAATGGAAGCGAATCCCAACACGATGAATGCGGCTAACTTTAATTTTTATGACCTAGAGCTGTATTGTAACTCCTTGGATTACTGTATGTTAGTTGAAAAGAGAAAGAAGAAATCGGAAGTTTTAAAAGGTATGCCAAAGTCAGTTATGGAGATATTTATGGTGCATAAAGATGAAATAAATGAGGAGTGGCTTAGACTATTTGAAAAAGTTGAGTTGGAAGAATTTGGAACAGAAGCGATGCCTACACTTAGTGCTTAGCTTTCATTTTATTTTGTGACTTATTTAGGCTTAGCTAAAAATTAACGATGGTTCATACTCTTAAAAATTATGAGGCTGGAACCAGCAAATGGATGCCCAGGAATATAGGTACATTACGATGATAGAAAGGATTTTGGTTGTTGGCATGATGAGGGGCGGAAATAGAAACCAGCAACTTATTTCGTTATTAGATGAGCTGGCTGCCGAAGGACAATTAAAGTATTCTCGCGTTGATTTCAAGCAAGGAGGGGTCTTTCGTAAATTTCAACGAATCTATGCTCATCTATATTATTTTTTTTGGTTAATATTGAGCTCAAAGGTCTATTATCTCGCGATGAATTACCAATACCTCTGGTGTTTAAAGCTTGCAAAAATATTAGGTAAGGATGTCATTGTAGATTTTTATAGCCCGAGAATGCATATCGATGTTGAAGATCGTAAAATTAACCTTGAGGATAGGTCTGAAAATGAAAAAAAGAATAATAAGCTTAAGAAGATCGATCAAACCAGGATAGATGCTGCGACTAAAGTTATCTTTCTAACCAAAAGTGACATACCAGTTACCTTCAACCGATGTGAACCCAGAACACCTATGGCTAGTGAAAAGATAGAAGTGGTTCCGCTAGTTATACCGCCCCCTCCTAAACCTGCAAAACTAAAAGGGTTGACTGGAGAAAGA
>JAYPYM010000057.1:0-8720 GCA_038135915.1 Gammaproteobacteria bacterium | reverse complement strand
GGAGAAAGACCATTGATACGGATATGTTGGTGGGGAAAAGCTTCACGTCTGCATGGTATTGATAAAATAATTGGTAGCGTGAAAAAATTACACCATAACTATCCGGAAATTAAATTGTCAATATTTGAAGATGATGCGAAACGTGCTGAATACCTAAAGCAAAGCTATATGGGTCTTGAGCCTGATATTGGCGATTTTCTTGACGTTAGGTCTGATATGACTTTTTCGACAGGCCTAGGTGAATACCTATCAGATGAGGCTGATATTGTTCTGGGTGTGTTTGGAGGTACAGAGCTAGGTATGACAGTAGTGCCCAATAAAGTCGTTGAAGCTATGGCGTTGGGCGCGCCCGTCGTTACGCAGGCTGCTACGGCATTGAATGAATTTAATTTAATAGGAGACGGATTAAAGGTTGTTGATCCTGACAATACGTTTGAGAATGAAATAGAAGATATCATTGTAAGGTGTCGAGAAAACAGTAAATATATAGAAGACTTGCAATGTGGATTAGTACAAAAATACAACGAAAACTTTAATGTTAAGTTATACAGGTCACGAATGTTAAGGGTGCTTTGGGGTAATGAAGCTTTTACGGCTTCCATGCATAGAGAGGCGTTTGATGAGCAAGTCCGCTAATCGAATTCATGAGATTATTCTTGATTTAGTAAACTGGCGTTGTAATCACTTGCCTGATCAGCTGACTGATAATGGTGAGTTGATTGGTGGGGCTTACCCTGGCGGGGTCAATGGCCCTTATAAAGACGAAGAAACCAATTTTCGAAATAGCGCTCATTGGATCATCATATTTATAGCAGCTTGGAAGATTTCAGGTGACCAGCAATATAAACATATGGCTGAAAATGAGCTGAAGTATTTATTGGACAATTCGCCAGGTAGTAACAAGCCTTATTGTTGTCGGGTATCTAAGACGCGAGATGCAACCAATGGGATTATTGGCCAAGCTTGGATAATGGAAGGGCTCATATATGCTTGGCGTTATCTAGAAAATAACAACGCCTTGCAAGAGGCTGAGCGCTTATACCGAATTCACGAATTCGATTCCGAGGTTTCAGCTTGGCATACCCAAGATTTAAATGGAAACGTCAATAAAATAGATGGGACGTTCAATCATCAGCTTTGGTTTGCTTATGTTTCAGCTTTGTTGCCAAATGATCAAAAAAGAAGCCAGCATATAGACGAATTTATGCGAGTAAATGGAATAAAAGTGAGAACAGTATTAGGTGGCGTTATTCTTCACAATATGATTTTGGGGAGAAATGGGTGGATAAAACTCTTTTTCAGTTATCCAATACGAGCGATCAAAAGGTTTATAAAGTCGATCACCTTGATAGGAAAATCCATCGCATACCATCCCTTTAATTTATATGCCTATGCTGGGCTTTATAACGCTGGTTTGTATCATGATTACTTTCAAAGCGAGAAGTTTCTAAAAAAAATCAAAGTGTGTAACAGAAAGGGGTTCAATCGAGTATTCTATTCGTCAAAGTATGGTAGCAAGTATAACCCTGTTGGTTTTGAGTTGGCTTATGTGCAGTCAATATTCCCGGGTAAAATCAAGAAGAATACTGAAGAACTAATCGACAAACAATTTAGATCAGCGCCGCTTTTTCAAGGTTTGAACAATAAAGATGGTAAAGATGTTGATTATGTTACCTTGCATAGCCGTGGCTACGAGTTAGCCAAAGTCGTGTTGGATATTGGGTGACTTTTCATGGTAGAAATATCAGTTGTTATCCCTCATTTTGATCAACAGGATTCTTTAAAAAAATGTATAGACGCGCTTAAGCACCAAACATTAGATCAAGAGCGCTACGAAGTTATCGTGGTGCACAATGAAGGTGTTATACCGGAAATCCTTTTTCAGATTGTAGGTAATACCAGTAATATATACCTTGAAAAAGAGCCTAAACCTGGGAGTTATGCTGCTCGCAATACAGGTATAAAAAAGGCGAAAGGGAAATATATTGCATTTACAGATAGCGATTGTATACCGGATAAAAATTGGCTAGAAGTACTATTGAACCAATTTAGCCGGGTTCAGGAACCTATTAGAATATCCGGAGAGATTGCTATTATTCCACCCACAGCACCTAAGGTTGACTGGTGTTACCAGTACGAAACAGTGTTTGAATTTCGTCAGAAACGTAGCGCTGAAGGTGGAACAGCTGTAACTGCAAATATGGCTGTAACTAAAACTATACTTGATGACATCGGAGGTTTCGAAGAAGGATTGAAATCTGGCGGAGATAAGCTTTGGAACGTTAAAGCGAGTAGCCATGGTGTGCCACTGTTGTATGAGCCCCTGGCTAGGGTTTGGCATCCTTCTAGAAATAATTTAAGCCAAATCTGTAGAAAGTATCGCAGAACTTATGGTGGGTGGTTTGTTAAATATGGTTGGAATGAGCGTAGCGCTTTCATGCGATTTGTTTTTATTGCTTATCCGCTTAGGCCACCTATTCGGCCCATTAAAGAGTTGATTCAGGCAAAACCGGGCCTGCCGAAATTTATGAAAGTACTATCGGTTCTGTTTGTTATACGATTAGTTCGAGTGTATGAACATTTACGCTTATCCTTTGGTGCTAGCCCCCTAAGGTAGCGTGTTTTAGTAAATTCTCGAAAATCATGTTCAGGCTAAAGAGCACTTCGCTCATTCTATAATCTAATTAGAAGGAAACCCGATAATGAAATTTATAGAAACAAAATTAAAAGGGGCATTTGTTATAGAAATGGAGCCCAATGAGGACGAGCGAGGATATTTTGCCCGTGCTTGGTGTCGACAATCTTTTTTGGAGCATGGCCTTGAAGTTGATTACGTTCAATGTAATGCATCTGGCAGTTATCATGCAGGCACCGTTCGAGGGATGCACTTCCAGGTAAAGCCTCACCAAGAAGTAAAGTTGGTTCGTTGTTTTAGAGGGGAGGTTTTTGATGTGATAGTTGATCTCAGAGAGAATTCGCCAACATATCTATCCTGGTTCGGTGCTGAGTTGACAGAGAGTAATTGGCGGATGATGTATGTACCGAGGGGTTTTGCTCATGGGTTTCAAACTTTAGCGCCAAACTCTCAAATTTTTTATCAAGTATCTACTGCGTATTGTAAGGAGGCTGAGCGGGGGTTGCGCTGGAATGATCCAGAAATCAATATTGAATGGCCAATGAGTGTTTCAAAAATATCTGATAAAGATCGTAACTTGCCGGTTATTCAAAATTTCGAACAAAGGTTGGCATCGGTTTCGGATTGATTTCTTGTTACTTGGATCACATAGAATCGTGGGTAATTTCAAGACAATATAAGAGTGGAATAACCAACTTAGGAGAATTGGATCGAAAGCTAGGTGTAGTTCCTATGATCACCAGATTCAAAGAACTATGTATAGTTAGAGTTTGTTCTTTAGTTACAGCAACAGGGGTTTAAAATAGAAGTGGAGGTAGTTGATGATTAGAGTTATTGTTCATGGTGGCTACGTGAAAACAGCGACAACATTTTTGCAGGATAAAATATTCTCCCAACTGTCTGACGTTTCATATCTAGGTAAGCTTCATGGAGGAAAAATGATTTCGCCTGAGTTTAAAAGGTGCTATCAAAGCATATTTCCTTCTCTATCTGCTTCAAAGTCCACTGTAAGAGCCAGAAATTCAGCTCCACTAATTTCATGTCTTGGTGACATTCTCCTAAATCAAATCAAGCAAACTAAAAAGGAAATTCTATTGCTGTCAAATGAATGCTTGATAGATTACGCTAATTATAACGCGGAACTAAATATGTTTTTATTAGCGCGGTTGTTTAGTTATCTACAGGACAATTGTGATCATCCCATACAATTTAAAGTAATGATGACTATAAGAAACCAAAAAGATTCGCTTAAATCATT
The DNA here is from genome assembly GCA_038135915.1 of Gammaproteobacteria bacterium. Taxonomy (GTDB): domain Bacteria; phylum Pseudomonadota; class Gammaproteobacteria; order Pseudomonadales; family UBA6940; genus JAYPYM01. The sequence continues at coordinate 4,827 of JAYPYM010000057.1, read as the reverse complement.
GTATGCATATGATTATACACATCTAAAAGAAAGGTTTAGTTCGTTTGAAAAGTTCATCGAATACGGTTTGAAAAATCAGCATGAAATTGTTTTTGGAGGGTATCATTATGATCTTGTATTGGAAGATATGAAAAAAATTTATGGAGCGGATAATGTTCGGTTCTTTGTTTACGAGAAGATGAAAAAAGATATACGTTCTTATATCCAAGATATTCTAGATTATATAGGGACGAGTCAAAAAATTGAGGAGCTAGATTACACACAAGCGACCAATGTAAATTCGGATGATGGGGTGCATAGAATAAGAGATGTGAAGCGCGGAATTATCGCTTTAATGATTTTGAAAATATATCAACGTAATAAGCGAACAATACAACGACTGGAAGCTATGAGTATATTTAAAATGATAAAGAAAGTGACTCGGTCCTATTGTAAAAGAAGTATGAAAGTTATTGATCGGGGTGGGCTATATAGTTTTCCAAAAGAGCTAGCGGAGAACATTGATTATATGTACAAAGAAACAAATAGTAGGCTTTCAGAGATGTTAAATATCGATTTAAGTGAATATGGCTATGTTTGAACGGTTATCGTTTGTTTAAGAATAAGTACAGCAACACTTGGTGATGTGAGTAAAGTTGTAAAAACTATCTACTTAAATAAGGATATTAAAATGCAAGTTAGATTATTCAAGCCCAGTTTAGGAAGTGAAGAAATTGCAGCAATTCAAGAGGTATTTGAAAACGCTTGGATTGGGTTAGGCCCTAAAGTTTTAGCGTTTGAAAAAGCCTGGTCTGAATACTTGACAGTAGAAGCATCAGTAGGGGTGAACTCTGGCACAGCTGCATTGCACTTGGCAGTAAAAGCATTTGGGTTTGCAAAGGGGTCTAAGGTGCTTGTCCCAGCGCTTACTTTTATTTCATCTGCGCTGGCTGCAATGCTAAATGATTTGGAGCCTGTTTTCGTTGATATAGACCCAGTTACGCTTAGTATGGACCTAGAGGATTTACAGAGAAAAATCACGAGTGATACAGTGGCTATTATTGCAGTGCATATGGCGGGGCACCCCATTGCTATGGATCAATTAATGGATATTGCACAGCATAAAGGCTTGAAAGTCATAGAGGATTGTGCGCACTGTACAGGTGGTAGCTACAAAGGTAAGAAACTTGGTAGCTGGGGTGATATAGGATGCTTTTCGTTTGAAGAGAAAAAAGGAATGACCACGGGTGATGGTGGTATGATCTGTTCCGATGATGCTGATTTAATAGAACCGCTTCGAGCGCTACGCTGGGTTGGTATTGATAAAGACACCTGGAAAAGAGAGTCCTCTCTGAAAGAGGGACAGATTAATTCAATGCATTGGTATTATGAAATTTCTAGTGTTGGGCTTAAGTACAATATGAATGACCTGAGTGCATCTATAGGGCTCACTCAATTGAAAAAGTTAGACACCTTTAATGCGAATAAGCGGCAGGCTATTGCTCGATATTGTAATGGTATATCTAGCATTGATAATTTAGAGCCTTTATTACCCTATAGACCAGAGGGTGAAAATGCTTATTGGATATTTGGTATTAGAACTCATGACAGGGAAGCGTTAATCGGGCACCTTAAAAAATTAGGGGTAGCGACTGGCGTGCATTACATGCCGCTGCCAATGCACCCATTATTTGAAGGGTGTACAGATGAAATACCGGTTGCAATGGAGGTGTATCCTTCGATGTTATCTTTACCTTTATATCCAGATATTTCAAATGAGGAAGTTGACTATGTGTTGGAACAGTTGTCTTCGTTTTATAAAGAATAATATTTGATATTTTTGCAAGGAAGGAAAATTATTATGAAAGCGGTCATATTAGCGGGTGGGTATGGTACCCGATTGAGTGAGGAAACACATTTGAGACCCAAGCCAATGGTTGAGATTGGTGGGATGCCTATTCTTTGGCATATTATGAAATGTTATACCGTTCATGGCATTACGGAATTTGTTATATGCTGCGGTTATAAGGGTTATTGTATCAAAGAATATTTTGCAAATTACTTTCTATATATGACAGACGTCACTTTCGACATAGCGAATAATAGTGTTACAGTGCATCAAAAAAATGCAGAGCCGTGGAAGGTGACTGTTGTTGATACTGGCTTGTCTACAATGACGGGTGGCCGGTTGAGGCGAGTTCGCGAATATATTGGTGATGAAACCTTCTGCATGACTTATGGTGATGGTGTGAGTGATGTAAACATCAGCGAGTTAATTGGCTACCATCATGAGCAGGGTACTTATGCTACTTTAACCGCTGTGCAACCCGGTGGAAGGTATGGGATGTTGCAGCTACTAGGTAATAAAGCGATGAAGTTTGTTGAAAAACCACAGGGAGATGGTGGTTGGGTGAACGGTGGATTTTTTGTATTGTCACCTGAAGTATTAGATTACATAGAAGATGATGCCACAGTTTGGGAAGAGTCGCCACTGAAGCGGCTTGCAGAAGAAGAGCAGCTTTCTGCATATAAGCACCAAGGTTTTTGGATGCCTATGGATAAGTTAATTGATAAGAGGCAGCTGGAAGAGTATTGGGATGCTGGAAAAGCTCCGTGGAAAACATGGTCGTAATGGGAGGCTAAACTATGGTTGAACAAGAATTCTGGAAAGACAAAGTGGTTTTGGTAACGGGCCATACAGGATTTAAAGGCGGTTGGTTAACCTTATGGCTTAATTCATTGGGAGCTAATGTCATTGGGTATGCATTAGAGCCACAAGAAAGTCCTAACCTCTTTACTGCAGCAAATATTGAAAGAAGAGTCACCAGTGTTATTGGAGATATTTGCGATGAAAGCTTATTAGTTAACACTATAGAAGAATTTAAACCTGAGTTGGTTTTTCATCTCGCAGCGCAACCATTGGTTAGATCATCTTATGAAGCACCAGTTGAAACCTTTCGTGTCAATGTTCTCGGGACGGCTGTACTACTCCAGGCCATAAGAAGAACGAACAGCGTGAAAGCTATTGTTAACATTACTACAGATAAAGTTTACAGAAATAATGAATGGCCATGGGGTTATCGGGAGGTTGATCGTTTAGGAGGAGAGGACCCCTACAGCAGTAGTAAAGCTTGCTCTGAGCTGCTCACAGAGTCTTTTAGGGCTTCTTTTTTTTCTGCTGAAGTTGAAAGTGGCGTACGTATTGCGACTGCACGAGCTGGAAATGTAGTTGGTGGCGGTGACTGGTCATATGATAGGTTGGTTCCTGATTGCCTCAGGTCTTGGGCGAGAGGGGAGACTGTTTTCTTGAGATACCCGGAAGCCACGAGGCCCTGGCAGCATGTTCTAGAGCCATTGCATGGGTACTTAATGCTTATGGAAAAATTGTATAATGATTCGGGCCAAGGAATTGATAATAGCTGGAACTTTGGACCACTTACGCATCAGGAGTGTAGTGTTAAAGAGTTCGTTTCGGCTTTATCTAAGGACTGGGGTTCTGATGCTCGATGGGATCGAGAGCCTATTGATCAGCCCCATGAAAATAGTCAATTAAAGATTGATTCCAGTAAAGCGATGAAAGAACTTGGTTGGGGTCCGACCTGGGATATAGAACGTACTATTCAATATACGCTAGAGTGGTATCTGTCTTTTTATCAGAAACCACATCAAAACATGTTGGATACTACCTTGTTACAAATACGTGCTTTCGAGTCAGATTTGAAAGAGAAACATAATACAGAGGAATTTTTCAAATGATTGTGTCATTAATTAGGATGTTTAACATCAATTAAGCATATGTGGTTAATATGCAGAGGAAGCTGAACAGAATCACGCTCAAGTCTTTTTAAGCCCTATGCCGTCAAGCTTAGCAATCTACAATCAATATAAGCATTCGTTTATCTCTTGCTTATCTGGTCTTCTAATCCTTATTTTGATGTGGCCAAACTCTCTAATTCCTGGTGGATCTGATGTTGGTAAACGAATATCTACCGCCGCAATGATTTTTTCAGGGTTCGCTATACTATCTTATTTTGCAAAATCCATAAGATTTAATTTTAATATTCTAACAGTCATTTTTTGGAGCTTGATATCGTATTTGTTACTGAGAAATATAGCTTATTTTATTTTCGAAAATGGTGTGGCTAGAGATATTGCTGAAACGATTAGGGTAATAGGGTTAGGTGCCTTTTTTTTATTGGGTCAACGTTTTGCTCATCGAAGAAATCTAGAACTTAATATCCATCATTTGTACATTTACCTGTTTCTGATTTTCGGGCTGGTTTTTCTTTGGGTGTTATTCAATGGTAGACCCCTGCCTGGATACGATATGTACATTACTAGGGGCTCTAGGTTTAGTGGTGTGATGGCGTCGGTAAACTATGTTTGGGCGCCTGTGATTCTTTTGGTGGGAATCTTATATTGGTTTAATAGAAGCACAAATATTTTAAAGAATAAAAATACCTTTTTAATTTTTTCAACTGTTTTTTTTCTAAGTGTTTTACAGATAATTTTTTCTGGAAGTAGAGGCTCAATCGTTGCTATTTTAGTGGCCCTAGTTATTGCAGTACTTGTTACACTTTCATTAAAAAATGCTATCCGAGTGGCTTTATTTATATTCACGGTAATAGGTGCTATTACGTTATTTGGGGATGATATCTATCAAGCCCTGTATCAGTATGACCAGAATATTAAGCGTGTTAAACAGTTAATGATCCTAATTACAAACTTAGGGTTCGAGGAAATAACCCAAATCCATTCCTTCAATAAAAGGATGCTAATGTGGCAAAGCGCTTCTGCAGATATTATGCAGCGTATTTATTTTGGGCATGGCCCCAGTAAGAGTGGGTG
>JAYPYM010000056.1:15405-20627 GCA_038135915.1 Gammaproteobacteria bacterium | reverse complement strand
ATCCTAATCTTCTTCATCCTCATCTTAGTCTTCATCTGCATCTTCATCTTAATCTTCGTCGAAGTCATCATCATCGTCATCATCTCTTCTGCTCTTAAAAAGCAAGACAATACCAATTAAGAGTAAGACAGCTGCTCCAATTAACGCCCCTAATACTTTAGGGTCTTTCAATAGACCAGCTATCCCTTGATCACCAGAGGTCTCTATGCCCCCTATGTCTCCTTCTTCAACAGACTCTTCAACTTCAGTCTCACCACCAAGAAGCTCACCCAAATTTTGTTCATTAGCCTCTAAGGACTGCTCTTCACCTGATTCGCCTTGCGTAGAGAAGCCTTCGAATTCTTCCTCTATTCCTTCTAGCCCAGTACCAGTCTCAACACCTTCCTCGACACCTTCCTCAAACCCTTCACCCAAGAGACCTTCACCCTCGCTTCCAGGCACAACCTCTGGATCTAAACCTAATGAGCCCTCTGCCTGACTTTCCTCTAATTCATTAATTTGCTTTTCTATTTCATCTAACTGGCTTACCAAAGCTGTTAATTGATCATTTTTCAGATTAATCAGTTGGTCTGCAGTATCAATTTGTTGTTGCAACTCCATGAGCTCCATTGAAAGCTCTTCATTAACACGCTTTTCTTTCTCTATTTCCTCTATACGTAATGCAGAGCTGTTAGACAGGCCGCTACCACCTCCCTCTTCAGCTTCTTCGCCGATACTAGCACCGCCTTCTGAAGCGTCACTATCTCCGGGGGCAACAAGCGTGAGTGTTCCTTCTTCCGTAACAACTGGTTTCTCTGTGTTTATTCCACGCCCAGCACCATCGATACGTTCGGTTAAAGGTTTTTCAGCTAGCGTCTTGTTTTTCCTAGCTGCCAGCTTTGCACGCCATGCGTTATTTTGACGAGAGAACTCTTTAAGTGCATCTGAGCGGGAAATCCGTTGAATATCTTCGCCTGAGGGCAACCTTAGCACCTTCCCCACTTTAACTAAGTTAACGTTACCATCAATGAATGCGTCTTGATTAACTTGCTGGATAGCAATCATTGTTTGCTGAACACTCGTACCTGAGGGTTTTGATAATCTATCAGCAATTTTCCAAAGCGTATCACCCTTTTGTACCTTATATGAGTCCTCGTCTTCATCTGGCTGGTAAAAGGTAGTTCTATCCGATGACTGAGTTGAAAGGGCTGGATTCTCTTGTTTCAAGTCTTTAACAGGTGCATTCGCATTTTTCGAGGTATTTTCTTTGCTTAAAGCTTGCCAATCAACTTCACCTACTTTGGGTATTGGTCTTGCTCCTATTTTTTTTTCTTCTTTTTTAGGCGGCTCAGCTATAGAGGGTGGTAAACTATCACCTAGCGATGATGTTTTTTTTTCCTGTTGTTCAGGCTTAGCTTGAGGTTTTTCAGGTTTAGATTTAACTTCAGAAGTCTGCGTTGTACCTGACTTTATTGGGTCAGCACTTTTAAGTACTGGTGAAGCAATCGCTAGCGGCAATTCTTCTTTGAATTCAGGTGGATCCAGCAGTACCGTGAATTCTCTTAGTATTTTACCTGCTGGCCAGTGTACTTCTAGTAAAAAATTCAAGAAAGGCTCTCTGGCAGGCTGTCGAGATTTCACCAGAATATAGGTTTGTCCCTCTGAGTCTTTGTGAACGGAAAATCTAAGCTGTGTCACAAAATAATTTCGTTCTACACCAGCAGACTGGAAAGCGGATTTACTCGCTAAGCTAGGCAATATTTCCTGAACAGAAAGGTCCCTCACTTGCAATAATGCGATCTTAGCTCGCAATGGTTGATTAAGATGTGATTCCAGCTCAATAGAGCCAACACCCAAGCCTTGCACATAGAGAGGGAACAAGCCTAAAAGTCCAACAACAACCGCCGCAAGCTTCCTTAACATTACCGCTTCCTTAAAACTGATACTCAAAGTTTTTTTCAGCCCTCTGGTTTAATATCTACCGAGGAGACTTGATGGCTTTTAAGTATCTATTAAAAAACAAAAATTTATTTCTCCACCATCTTTATACTAGTTAAAATCTAAACCATTGACCAAAATTTGTAGAAAAAATAAGCATTTTTTAGGCCAAAGAATGGCCTTAGGACATTATTTGCATCGCTAAGACGACAGCCTCACAGCAAAATGTGAAGCGAAAAGCTAAAAAGCATCAACTGGTTAGACCTTTGAAACAGCCTAAGCAGGGACACAATAGCTTTTCTAAATCATGATAATCAGAGGTAATCTTTGATCAATAGCTCTGCAATCTGTACGGAATTAAGTGCTGCACCTTTACGCACATTATCACTCACAACCCACATATTAATACCATTAGGGTGAGATATATCCTGTCGGATTCTGCCAACGAAGGTGGGGTCTTGGCCAGCTCCTTCAGATACAGCTGTCGGATATCCACCATCAGATCTTGTATCGATGACTGATACACCAGGTGCTTTTTCCAACAATTCAGCTACTCGTTCAGCACTGAGGTACTCACTTGTTTCGATGTGAACTGCTTCAGAGTGACCATAGAAAACCGGCACTCTGACACAGGTTGGGTTAACTGCCACGCTATCGTCTTCTAAAATCTTTTGAGTTTCCCACACCATTTTCATTTCTTCCTTGGTGTATCCATTTTCTTGGAAAACATCAATATGAGGCAATACATTAAAAGCAATTTGCTTAGGGTAAACTTTGCTCTCAATGGGCTTAGCATTTAATAAACTCGCTGTTTGCGATGCAAGCTCTTCTATCGCATTTTTTCCAGTACCTGATACTGCCTGATAGGTACAGACATTAATTCTCTTAATGCCTGCTTCATCATAAATAGGCTTTAGGGCAACCAACATCTGAATCGTCGAGCAGTTGGGGTTAGCAATGATATGATGATTCTTATAGTCTTTTATAGCATGCGGATTAACTTCAGGTACCACCAACGGAATATCGTCAACGTATCTAAAGTGAGATGTATTATCAATGACCACACATCCAGCAGCAGCAGCTTTTGGCGCATAATCAGCAGATATCGAGCCTCCGGCAGAAAAAAGCCCTATCTGAACCTTGGAAAAATCAAAGGTTGCTAAGTCTTCAACGGTCAGCATTTTATCCTTGAATTGAACCTTTTTACCTTTAGATCGCTCGCTGGCCAACGGATAAAGATTTCGTACAGGAAATCCACGCTCCTCTAATATTGAAAGCATCGTCTCACCAACTGCACCAGTGGCACCAACTACAGCAACATCATATTCTTTAGACATATTCTGACCCTAATTCAAATTAATTCAACCAATCCAATATTGAAAAAGTTACCGCTTAATCGTACTGAATGATTAAGCTGACTATTATCGTTCTAACGCATGACATATTTCATCGGCCATACCTTGCGTAGAAGCTCTCTTAAAGCCTTCAGACCAAATATCTTGAGTTCTAAAGCCTTGGTCTAACACTTTGTAAACAGCATCTTCAATGCCTGATGCAGCTTCCTCTTCATTTAGCGTATAACGCATCATCATCGCTAGAGAAAGAATTGTCGCTAAGGGGTTCGCTAGATCTTTACCTGCGATATCTGGCGCCGAACCGTGGCAGGGCTCATATAGTCCCTTTTGATTTACGTCGAGGGAAGCAGACGCTAACATGCCAATTGAACCAGTCAACATAGCTGCTTCGTCAGAGAGTATATCGCCAAATAAGTTGCCTGTCACGATCACATCAAACTGCTTAGGGGCTCTCACAAGCTGCATCGCTGCATTGTCAACATACATATGGGATAATGAAACATTAGGGAAAGCTTTAGCCTCTTCCGTCACAATTTCACGCCATAGCTCCGTTACCTCTAATACATTTGCTTTATCTACCGAACACAGCCTACCTTGTCTTTGCTCAGCTAATCTAAGGGCAACTTTAGCAATACGCCTAATTTCACTTTCTCGATACACATCAGTATTAAAACCTTCTCTTTCTCCAGAAGACAGTGTTTTTACCCCACGTGGTTGACCAAAATAAATTCCACCTGTTAATTCTCTAACGATCAACAAGTCAAGACCACTCACCACTTCAGGTTTTAATGAGGATGCAGATGCTAACTGCGGAAATAAAACAGCTGGTCGCAAGTTCGCAAATAGCCCCAAATGAGATCTGATCGCAAGCAACCCTTTCTCTGGTTTTTGCGCAGAGGGTAGATGATCCCATTTAGGCCCGCCCACTGCACCGAATAAAATCGCATCAGCATCCTCTGCTAAGCGCGCAGTCGTTTCCGGATAAGCTTGCCCTTCTTGATCAATAGCACAACCGCCCAGATTTCCCTTCTCAATTTCAAACTGAATAGAAAAAATTTCTGCTGTTTTATAAAGGACTTTTTCTGCAGCAGCAATAATCTCTAAGCCTATACCGTCACCAGGTAATATTAATACTTTATGCACCATCTAAACTACTCCTTAACTTATTTGTACGCAAAAGGATTTATATGCTAAACACCCACACCGAACAACCAGGGAGCATCAATCTTTCGTTTTTCTTCATAGGCTCTAATCTCTTCAGCCTGCTCAAGTGTTAACCCTATATCATCCAGGCCTTTCAACAAACACTCCTTTCGAAAAGGGTCAATTTCAAAACCAATCTCAGTACTGTCTTCTAGCTTAATCACCTGAGAAACCAAGTCCACTTCAAGACGATACCCAGTTGTTTCCTCCACTAGAGAAAATAATTGATCGACAATATCCTCTGCTAAAACAACAGGTAAAATTCCATTCTTAAAACAATTATTGTAAAAAATGTCGGCAAAACTGGGGCCGATCAGCACCTTAAAGCCATAGTCCAACAATGCCCAAGGAGCATGCTCCCGGCTGGATCCACAGCCAAAATTAGTTCTTGTCAACAATATTTCAGCGCCCTGATACCGCGACTGATTCAATACAAAGTCTTTGTTCAAAGGTCTAGACGCATTATCTTTACCAATTTCCCCTTGATCTAAATAGCGCCACTCATCAAACAGGTTCGGGCCGAAACCTGTTCGATATATCGATTTCAAAAACTGTTTCGGAATAATCTGATCTGTATCCACATTTGACCGATTCAAAGGTGCCACTAAAGCACTTAAGGTTTTAAAAGCTTGCATTCTTGTTAACTCCATTGGTTCAATGGTTGATAAACTGCGCTAAAGATCAACAAAGTGACCCTCAATCGCTGCAACGGCTGCCATAGCTGGGCTCACTAAATGTGTACGGCCA
>JAYPYM010000056.1:13402-15395 GCA_038135915.1 Gammaproteobacteria bacterium | reverse complement strand
ACGTAGAAGCACAGCGTTCCTTCGGCAATAATCTATCCGCATTCATTGCTAGGCACATAGAGCAACCTGGATCTCTCCACTCAAACCCAGCTTCGATAAAAATCTGATCTAAGCCCGCCTCTTCAGCAGCTTTTTTAACTAAGCCAGACCCCGGTACAACCATTGCTTGCTTTACCTTAGCGCTAACTTTAACACCCTTTACCATAGCTGCGGCTTCTATAAGATCTTCAATTCTGGCATTGGTACAGGACCCAATAAAAACTCGATCAGGGGAAACGTCAGACATTTTCATGCCTGGCTTCAATCCCATATACTCATAAGCCCGCGCCCAACCTTCACTTTGCACTGCATTTTCTGCATCGTTAAGCTCCGGCAATGCCTCATCAGCTGTGACCACCATTTCTGGAGATGTACCCCAACTCACTTGCGGCTTTATATCCTGAGCATCAAAATTAAACGTTTTATCGAATACCGCATTTTCATCCGACTTTAAATCTCTCCAAGCAGCTACTGCCTGGTCCCATAGTGCACCCTTTGGAGAAAAAGGCCTATTTTTGAAATATTCGATGGTTTTTTCATCAACATCGACAATTCCAGAACGAGCACCTGCTTCGATAGACATATTACAGAGTGTCATACGCCCTTCAACACTCAAATCGCTGATCGTGTCACCAGCAAACTCTATCGCATAGCCCGTTCCGCCCGCTGTGCCAATCTGACGAATAACATAAAGAATAAGGTCTTTAGCAGTAACATGCTGACGCACAGCACCCTTTACACTGATCCTCATATTCTTCATTTTCTTCTGCACGAGACATTGAGTTGCTAACACATGCTCAACTTCTGAGGTCCCTATACCTTGAGCAAGTGCACCGAAAGCACCGTGAGTTGAAGTATGTGAGTCACCACAAACGATTGTCATACCAGGCAAAGTAGCCCCCTGCTCCGGTCCTACTACATGAACAATGCCTTGACGGATATCTTTAAGACCAAAAGCTGGAATCTTAAAATCTGCACAGTTCTCTTCTAATGCTCGAATTTGGATACGCGATGTTGGATCAGTAATGTCTTCACGGTCCCCTTGAGTGGGAACATTGTGATCTGGAACAGCAAGATTTGCATCAACTCGCCAAGGCAACCGCCCTGCTAGCCTAAGCCCTTCGAAGGCCTGCGGCGAAGTGACTTCATGCACAAGCTGCCGATCAATGTAGATGACACCCGTACCATCTTTTCTTTCAGAAACAAGGTGAGCAGCCCACAACTTGTCATATAAGGTGTTCCCGGACATAGTCAACTCCTAGAAGAATTTGATTGGCGATCATTATATGTTAAACAAAACAGTGCTATAAAACAAATTCATATCATTAATATTATGAATTACTTTTGGTTATACAAATGAGTCGAACCTAGCATTAGGCCGCAACTCTAAATCGGGGCTAATTTAGAAAGAGTAACTCTAACTCATGTAATCGTTTTGTGGATATGATGACACTAACTTTTTTACTCGTTCAACAAATTTTTTAAGCAACCTGATACTTAGCAAGCAAATACTTACACCTTTTCACTACAGGATGACCCTATGGAAAAACAAGAGTAGCACCGGTGATGAGCAAGCATCACGCGCCGATCTATACTTTCTTTCAATGTACCTATAAATCCAAATTTTGGGTCATCATCAACCAAGGTACAAGAATATATTTTCATTTGGCCTTTTTCCTTGACCAGCATCTTACTAAATGCGCACATATATGCCTGACGATCTTCTTCAGTTTGGAATTTCGTCATACAGCCCTGAGTAATTTCAGGAACATCTGCAGAAGATAAAGGCGTCATAAAGTCTGGAAAGCTTACAATATTAATGTTCGGATCGATGTCGTGCAAACCAAGCAGCGCTCGGAAATCTTCATCTACACGCACTTTATTTTCGCCCTTATCCATTTGCCGCGCCAAAGACACTTTAAAACCCATTGCGCTTAAAAGCTTTATTCCATCT
>JAYPYM010000056.1:0-13368 GCA_038135915.1 Gammaproteobacteria bacterium | reverse complement strand
GCGAACGGACTCAAAATCTCTATCGTCACTGGTATAACGACTTTTTAAATGAACCTTCGCCACGACCTGCATCATGACGTTCTTCATCTACATAATCGATACTCACTCGAAATGAAATAGGGTACGACGACTTCATCAACGCACGCAAGCCTTCTGATCTCCTAAGAACAGGCTCTGTTCCATTCGTTAGCACTAAACATGGCTTTAAACTCGATGCAAACTCTAAAATACGGATGATGTCTTTTACAATAAACGGCTCTCCGCCGTTAAAAGAAAACTGCTCAACTCCTAATGATACGGCATCAAGCATAAAAGGCTTCACGTCTTCAAGCGTAATACGTTCTAGCCGATCATCCCCTGGCTTGGAACCTTCCAAACAAAAAGGACAAGCTAGATTGCAGGCAGTCCCTGTATGAAACCAAAGCTCTCGTAATGAGCTCGGTTGTATATACCCTCGAGGTTCTCCGGTTGTGGTGTAAAACCAGTCTTTAGTTGGAATTAAGTTCATTTTTTTCCCGAAAAAATTAGAATATAAACACTTAAGAATGAGAGGATAATACTATTTAATCCACAAGCGAGCAATTAAGCTTTTACTAGATAAATTAAATTTATCTACTGGCATTGTTTTCCAAACATTTATCGGGGAGGGTTATGAAATACTACAAAGTTATATCAAATTAGCATTTCATAACTGGCAACTTTCAAAAATCTGAATGATTTAAAGTGATTTGATTTTTGGCATAGGGTTTAGTATGGAAAATCTTAAAGGAAGGACTAAGCACCTAAGGACTAAGCATCTAAGCAGTTTTCTTCAGCCGATTGAAAATAGTACCCGTGTCTACAACCATACCAATTTTATCTCGCGCAAGGACTGCGCACCCTCTCAGATACTTACTATTTTGTAACTCGCCCATGAGCGGAGTCACTAAAACCTGCTGAAGCCCAATTAACTCATCTAACAACACGCCACGCCATTCATCGTTCGAACATAATATCAGCACAATTTGTCTGCTTTCGTAGCAAATTTTTTGCTCCTTTTCTAATTGTAATAGCGGAATAACTCTCCCTTCTATTTCCAACAACTCGTTCTTATAGCCATCTGCAGATGCCTTAACATTGTGGCCTTCTTCTAACTGAACGATTCTTTGCACTGCCTGTAGTGGAAACACATAGTATCCACTATTAGAAACACCAACGATTCCATCCAAAACCTGTGAATTTGACAGAATTGAAATCTTAAAACCGCTACATGCTTTGGCATCACCCTCAGCTTCCAACAAAATACTCTGTTGCTTCAAACGATCTCGTAAATCTACAAGGTTCACGCCGTCAAAACCATTCCTTTTCCCAAGGTTTACTGCTTTCTCAGAGCTCAACCATTCAACGACATCCAGACTAGAAACTTCTGCATCACCCAATTCAAGTCCTAGGCCATCTTGGTCCAACACAACGTCAGAGGAGACCCGAATAACCTTTCCAGCATCCGTTTCACTAGCTCTGATAACCAACCTCGGCACCTCTTGACCTTCGGTATTGTTATGACTGCCTTCTACCAAAAACAAATATAGTAACTGTTTCAAACAGGATAAAAATAGCTCGCAACTATAGCGTTCGACCACCAGATTGCGGGGCTCAAGCGTCAGCTGAAGGTCACGGTCAAAATGTTTACTTGTACTTTCAAACCAACGATCAACTTCATTAAACATATTTTTTAAAGGTACTTCATTGATGTCTTTAAAGTTCATTTGTAACTTATCAAGTACAGAATTCACATCCTCCTGCGCCTGCAATAAACCTTTAATCTCATCATCATGATCCTGAAGCTGCTGCCTGATTGCGCTTTTTGCAGACAACCAGTCGCCCTCATGCTTGTGCATTTCTTTGTCAACGTACTTAAATGTCTCAATACTTTGAACGCTTTCAATCATTTGAATCAGGTTTGATTTGACTGAAATAATTTCTCCGACTGTCGATCTCAACAAAGCCAATCCAGACAAATAATCATCATTGCCCTCATCTTTTCCTATAGTGACTGATTGACTAATACTGAACGCTTCTTTTTCAGAGCCTTTCAATTCGGGAAAAAGTCGATTTACTCGAAGGTATTTTCTACTTGGATCGATTTCTTCTATCTTTTGATCAAACCCGGTCGCTTCGGGCTCCACTACAACTAAGAAATAAAATACAGATCTTGAATCAATATAGTCCGTCACACTATATATAGGTAGCAAAAGATCTGACTCCAAGAGTTCAAACGCAGCATCTGCTGGGCTCCCCTCGACCTCAATATCCAAAAAAAGCAAGTATAAATATTTATCCGACCGAACATATTTACCTACTTCATCTAACACTTTACTGGTTAGATTGGTTACCAAACAACTTGGCAAACGAAGATTATCAAATAGTTCTCTAGCAACCTTAACATTATCCTCATCGAAATCATGCCCTACACTTCTTGTCAGCGCTTGATAAGCATCTTTTAATTCAGATTCGTCGAGAATTTCAGCTTCATTAAAGGTATTAATGGTCTGCGCAAACACTCTCAACAAGGCCTCTATTTTAGAGATGATGCCCACCTCAACTATTGACCGATCGTATTTAAATCTCGACAATAAATCATCAATAAACAAAAGGGCTCTTTCACTTTCAGGGAGTGCATAATATTGACTAGTAAAAATTAAAGACTCCAGATTAGCATGAAGATGCCTAAATTTATCTTGCTGCTCTTCGGTCAACTCTGCAGCGACCTCACCAAATACACTTTTCTGGATCCACTGTAACAATCCATATGAATCATTTAAAACCAGAAAACAATTGCGAGCATGCCATTGTTTAAATATGTTACTAGCCTGCAATCGTTTTTCATGCCTCTCCATCAAATGGACAGGCAGTAAGCTTTCAAAACGGAAAAGCTGTTCAAATACCTTTAGTTCAAACTTTTGACTGAATAATGCATCATAGCGCCAATTGCTATCTTCGTTATATGAAAGAAATGAGTGAATAACATCTGCCAAACGTGTATGACCTAACCGACTAGCACTATCAAGCAAGGCGCTTAAACACTCTTTTAGTGTTTGGATAGCCGTTGAGTCACCTTCCTCCCAAGCACCCTTTAGCACTTGATATGAAGCCATATCCTGCTGAGCTTTCTCGATAAAGTCAATTATAAAAAGCGGGTCTTGCCCTTCCATGATCCCTTCATTTTGACTTCCTGCTTCAACATCATATGCATGAGAGCATTCGTCAATAATGCTGATAATACCTTCTTCGCCTTGTTGTTCACTGGTATCCAGAGCAATAGGCACAGATGATGCGCTAGCCGAATCTTCTGTGCTTTGCTGAGCCGGAGAACTAGAAGAAGCCGCTGGCAATTTTTTCTTTAACTTGTGTAACTCTTTGGTATTAAATTGGTCTTCCAAATCCCAAAAGTAATAATACAAATCTTGTATCATCGTAATCAGTTGTTGCGACTCCCATTCAGCAGCATTTCTCTCGGAATAGGCTTTCAATGAATCAATCACTTTATGCGCATCAATCTCAGTGATTCCATCAACCAAATCAGCGATGTCATTAATATAATTTTTTAGGATATCTTTTTCTGAATCTAGGCCTTTATAGGACTCAGCTCCTTTTCGAAAGGACTTCAACAAAGGCCATAGGCTAGAAAAAAAATCTTCAGCCGCTAATTCTTCAGTATCTGTAGCCTCACCGATATTCGATACAGCTGGACAAGACTCCGCTGAGCTGTCCACTGGTAGTACTTGGCTTTCTTGACTCTCTGGAACTTGATTAGACAGCTTGATCAGCTCTGGTATCTTTTCTTCTAGGTCCCAAAAAAACTGCCACATCTCGTGACTACATTCTAATATTTGTTTTAAAGTGACTTGCGGACCAGAAATCACGTCCATAAATTCGTTGAGTGTGTTATCTACAACTTTTAAGCCCATTTGCGAGCCAGCAAACTGAATATCTTCAACCGCCTCGATTACTTTATGCACTTCATCTTTAGATGGCAGATCAGACTTACCTTCTAGCGTACTTTTGACTAGCTTTAAGTTATCCCAAACCAGCTCAAAAAACACATCAAAATAATCTTTATCAAGCTGGATATCTCCTGAAGCCGTTGTGTGTACCTGATGATCACCATTGTTATATTGGTCCATATAGCTGGCGTCAATCGTTTGTATCAATGAGATCAATCGGTCATTGAGCAGCTGAGCTTGCTCAGTAACCAAGTCCACTTTTTCAGCACTCGATTTTTCTAAGTGGCTACGCACCAGATCAATTGCTTCTAGCAATAGATCTGTGATCTTAGGGTTTAGCTGGGTTTTCTTATCCCTTACTAAACCAAAGAGATCTTCAGCCAGGTGCAATACATGTGTATACTCTTTAAAACCGGCTAGGTTAAAATTTCCTTTTAATGTGTGTAATATACGGAACAGTCGATCAATTTCTGCATCATCATCTGTTTTTACTTCTAGCTGCAAACAGGATGCTTCAGCTGCATTCAATTGCTCTAAGCATTCTGCGCTTAGCTGCTGCCATATAGATTCGTCCTGATCAGTGGTATCCTCCTCATCCAAGGAGGTGTCACTGGTGGCGCCTGTACAAACACTTTCAACTGTAGAGGCTGGATTCAAGAAAGACTTTAAGGAATTGAGTAGCGCATCATCAACCACCATATTCTCATCTGATTTTTCCTTAATAATGAGCTCAATGCCAACCTTGAAAGCATCAGATGATTCAAATAGCGTATCTAATAGCTCAACACTCATTTGAATTGAGCCTTCCCGAACTTTGTCCATCACATCTTCGGCGGTGTGAGCCAACAGCTGGATGTTAGAAAGGCCCATCATCCCGCACACACCCTTAACGGTATGCATGGTTCTAAACAGCGCTGCAATCAGATCAGGATTAGAAAGATCATTCTCGATAGTTAGCAGATCATGCTCCAGCTTTTCCACTAACTCTTCAACTTCTTGTATGAAAGTAGACCAAAGCTCTTCGCGTATCGACTCTTTAGATCTCTTTTGTTTCGCCATAAATTCTCACCAACTTCTAGATAGGCTACTCACCTTAGGAAAGCGCCTGACTTATCACAGTAAGAAGATTTTTACCGCATTCATTATCTAAACTCATGGACACTGCCCCTGAAGGCTTTGACACAATACCATTGGCTCCCAGTCGCAAGGCATCTTGTGCTTTCTGGGATCCAAGGCCCGCAACAGAAGAGAGAATCACGATCTTTGCGCGAGATTTTAGTTTCGCGTGCCTTAGGAATTCCAAACCGGTCATATTGGGCATTTCCAAATCCAACAAAATCAAATCTGGCTTTGACTGACGCAATTGCTTAAGTGCATCTGAACCATCTTTCGCTTCTGCACAAACCTCAATACCCTCATTAGCATTGAGAAACCGGCTGATTACTTTTCGCATGATCGTAGAATCATCAACGATCATAATCCTTTTACCAGGCATGCTTAACCCCTTTCGGAAGCCTTCATAATCCAACAAACTCAATTACAAGTTACGCTCATGACTTAGAAGCTACCGAACCCTCGCTCATCTTTGTCTAACGGCAATACATCTGAGGGTTTGGCACTGCTTTTTGTCTGAGTAGTATCAACCTTAGATGCCTTGAGAGCATCCTGAGCACCAGCAGGCACGCCCCTCTGCTTCTCTTTATTAATCATTGACATAATTTGTTTTAACATTTCTGGCGTAATGCCTGAGGGTAGACCTTCACCAGCTTCCCCAAGTACTGGATCCTGTAATTGGAACTTACCAATTTCATCCTTTAACTGGCTGGTTAAACTAGATAATTGGTCTGCAGCACTGGCTAGCTCCATGCTTTGTTGACTGGATGAAGCTACTGTTTGACTGACCTGAGTAATAGCAGTATTTATCTGGGAGATTCCCTTCGTTTGTTCTTCACAAGCAGCGGCTATCTCAACCACCACATCCTTGACTTTCAGCACATTACCAACAATATTGCCTAACACCTCAGCCGTAGAGTCTGCTATTTCAGCACCTTCTTTCACTTTTTTGCTCGAATCTTCAATGAGGTCGGCAGTTTCCTTTGCTGCCTTGGCACTACGACCTGCTAGATTCCTTACCTCTTGCGCAACTACCGCAAACCCTTTTCCATGCTGACCAGCTCGAGCTGCCTCAACTGCAGCGTTCAATGCAAGCAAATTCGTTTGGAATGCGATGTCATCGATCACCTTGATAATCTTTTTAATATCATCTGAAGAACTTGAAATGCCCTGCATAGACTCAATCATTTCTTGCATTTTTTTCTGTCCAGACTCAGCTATATTGGCAGTCTCGCTGGCGAGATCATTACCAATATTGGCGTTCTCAGAGTTGGCCTTAACTTGACTATCTGTTTCAGTAAGATTGGCACTCACCTCTTCTACCGCTGTTGACTGCTCTTCCGCACCGGTGGCCAAGTTTTGGCTACTAATCCGTAACTGCTCGACAGATAAGGCCACCTCTTCTAATGCCGTTACGGACTGATTTAATACAGAGTTAATATTATCGCTGGCTAAGTTTAAAGCATTCTTAACTTGACCATAGGAACCTTCGTAGTCTTTGGTAATGTTTGAAGTCAGATCAAACTTAGCCTGGGTTTCAGTGACGCGAATAATTTCCTGAATGGGATCAGACACTGCATCTAATAACTGATTGAGCCCAGATGCAATATTTCCCAAGAAACCACTGAAGCGATCAGCATCTAACCTTTCTGACAGCTCCCCTTTACTGGCTTGGCCTACCAAGCGCTCAATCTCCGCTTCTGCGGACAGCTGTTCGGTTACATCTTGCCATTCAACACTGGTACCTAAACGCTCGCCGTCTTTATCAAAAATCGGATTAGCAATTAAGTCGAATTGAAGTTCACCAACCTTGATGCTGGTGTTATAAGTATCTTTCAACGCAGCCAACATGTTCTTCTGATGGGCTGGATTCTTGTGAAAATCATCAATAGAAGTGCCCACTAAATTATCGGCTGAAAAATTAGGTAATTCCCTTCTTATATCAGCCTCATTCTTTTTCAGCATTTTTTGCACAGCTTCGTTGATATACATAATCCTTCTATCAGGGCCTGCCATCATCATGTTCGCAGAAGCGCCATCTAAAGCTGTTTTAATAACCTGTGCTTTTTTCGATTCCTCTTCGAATTTGACTTGAGCCGTTAAATCTTCCCATTCAACAGACGTACCCATTCTAGTGCCATCATCATTAAAAATAGGGTTCGCGATTAAGCCAAAGTGTATGCCGCCAACCTTGATGCGTGTTTTATAGGTGTCTGTTAGATTGTCTAACATAGTGATTTGATGACTTGGGTTTTTATGAAACTGATCCACATTTGTACCAACTAATTTAGACGCGCTAAAACTCGGTAATTCTTTACGAAGGTCTGCTTCATTGCTCTGCAACATTTCTACAACAGACTGATTAACATAGGTGATATTTCTATCGATATCTGCAATCATCAGATTCGTGGAAGCACCATCTAGTGCCGTCTTAATGACTAGGGCTCTTGCAGAATCCTCTTCGAATTTAACTTGAGCTGTTAAATCTTCCCACTCAACAGAAGTACCTGCTCTGGTACCATCATCATTGAAAATAGGGTTCGCGATTAAACCAAAGTGTATACCACCAACCTTGATACGTGTTTTATAGGTATCCGTCAGGTTGTCTAGCATACTAACTTGGTGGCTTGGATCCTTGTGAAACTGATCCACATTTGTACCAACTAATTTAGACGCGCTAAAGTTAGGTAACTCCTTACGTAGGTCCGCTTCATTCTTCTGCAGCATTTCTACAACAGACTTGTTAACATAGGTAATATTTCTATCGATATCTGCAATCATCAGATTGACGTTTGCATTATCCATAGCAATTTTAATTACATCGTTGCTAGCAGTGTTAATTGATGATTCCTTCATTTTCGTGCTCCCTGTTTTAAACTAGTAATACTGTTAAAATATCGTATTAAAAACTACAAAACCCTAAAAATATCAATCCGAATAAAGCAATTTTTCAACATCCAACAGAAAATAAATCTGCTTTTCCTTTTGACCGATACTCGTAATCAATCCCTTTTCTTCACCCACCTCACGCCTGGGTGGTGCTGATATTTCTTTATCGCTGAGTTCCTGAACATCATTTACTCCATCAACAATCAAGCCAGTTTTGATCTCGTTATGTTCTATAACGATAATAACCGTTCGATCATCATAATTCTCTTCATTAATGGAGAACCGGATTCTCACATCCATCACGGGTATGACTTGACCTCTTAGATTAATCACACCTTTGATAAAATCTGGCACATCAGGTACTTCTACTATTTTTTGAAGTCCAACAATCTCTGTCACAAAACCAATTGGTACGCCATAGGCTTCTCCATTGACAGTGAAGATTAAGTACATATCTTCTAAATTTTCTTCTTCTTGATCAACAGTCAGCTCTTCTGCCACGCTCATCGTTGTTTCTCCCAGTAGAGTCAAGTTTAATCGTTTTAGCTAATTTGAGTGTTCACCTAAGCGTTTCTGCAGTGTACAGATCTTCACTCAAATTTAACCTAACCAAATACCTCATCTATATACTAACAATAGCATCGAGCAGGGTTTTGGGAATCTTTTCTAGAGGTACCTCTATGTCAGCCGCACCTACCTTTTTCGCTTCCCCCGGCATACCAAAGATGACACTAGTCGCTTCATCTTGGATGAAGGTTCTCCCTCCAGCTTGCTTACATTTAAGCAAACCTTGGGCACCATCTCTCCCCATCCCAGTCATAATAATTGATACGCTATTCTTACCCGCATGCTTAGCAACTGAATCCAGTAATACGTCGATCGATGGACGGTTAAATGCGACCTTTTCACCCTCTTTTAGACTAACCCTGTACTGCCCACCTATCCGTTTTACTTCCATATGCTTATCACCACCCGGAGCCAGCAAGACCACCCCAGGCAACACTCTATCACCGTCTTTAGCTTCTCTTACTCGAAGGCTAGAAATCGAATCAAGCCGCTTAGCGAAAGAAGCGGTGAACCCTTCCGGCATATGCTGTACGATCACAATGCCTGGTGACACAGCTGGAAAATTTGGCATAATTCGAGCCAGATGCTCAACACCACCAGTGGACGCACCGATTGCTATTACTTTATCTGTAGTTTCTTCTAAATTTGTAAAATCAGATGACTTACCAACAGTCTCAACACTGGTTTCACTGTTAATTGCGGTCACTTTCGACCTAGCAGCAGACTTTACACGCCGAATGATGTCATCTGATATTTGTGTTAGATAATCGCCCACTGCCATTTTAGGCTTAGTAATGATGTCCACAGCACCGGACATCAACGCCTCAACAGTAATAGCTTTCCCTTTTTCCGCCAATGAACTAATGATGATGGTTGGCGTAGGCAAAATACGCATATATTTTTTAAGAAAAGTGACACCATCCATTCTAGGCATCTCTATATCTAGTGTGACCACATCAGGTTTCTGTTCGACAAGTACATCACGTGCCTCATAAGGGTCTTTGGCAGCATGAATCACCTCTATTCCATCATCCATTTCCAATACTGTGGTTAACACCTTTCTCACAGTCGCTGAATCATCAACAATTAATACTCGAACTTTCTTGTTCATAAGCTTATAGGTACCGTTCTAATGATCTAATTTTTAACCCACCTACTGTTATCTCTATCTTACCTAGCTTTCTTCCTATATATCCCAGCATCAACACGTTCCCATTTGATATTCATCTGGTTCATTGACTCAGTCACGCTGGTAATTAACCAGCCACCAGGCAAGGTCACTTCATAGATTTGGTTCAACAACTTTTCTTGTGTTTCTTTCTGGAAGTAATAAAGAATGTTACGCAGGAAAACAACATGGAAAAGGTTTGCGAAAGGCCAATTTGCATCCATCAAATTCAGCTTTCTGAACAAGCAGAGCTCTGTAATGTCGTCAATAACCGCCCAATTATCCAAACCAATCGGTTTAAACCAGCGTTTCTTTCTATCTGCAGATACTTCAGTTAAGCGATGACTAGAGTATATGCCTTTCTCCGCTTGTTCTATGACATTCGGATTTACGTCGGTACCAAGGAACGAATACCTACTCTTGATTGTTGCCAACCCTAGCTTCTCGGCCATCGTCATGATGATCGTATACAGCTCTTCACCACTAGAAGCAGCCGCACTCCAAACTCTAACCGTCTGAGCACCAGAAAAACTAGGCAATATTTTGTCAATAAAGAATGTGATTGTATTCATTTCTCGAAAAAAATGCGTGTGGTTTGTTGTAGCCACTTCAATCACTTGCCTGATAAGACCAGCTGTTTTATTACACTTGAGTTCTTCGACCAGCTGCCCAATGTTCTTAATATCCTCTTTGACGCATAGCGCACCTAACCGTTGCTGAAGTAAAGGCAGCTTCTGAGGTGGAAACAGAATTCCTGTATGAAGTTCAATCCATTCTTTGACCCAAACAAGATTTTTATCAACAAGCTCAGGTTTTAACGCATAACCATTCACGAAGCCATATCCCTAACTTGAAGTCCTGCATTCATTTTTGTCGGATCCAAGACCCAAGCTACATCTCCACTTGAAAGTAACGCACAGCCAGAGACCGCATGAATATCTTTCAAGTAACCTGTAAGTGCTTTAACAGTGACTTGGTATTGCCCAAGTACCTTCTCCACGGGAATTGCAATAGCGCCTTCAAAAGTTTTCAATATCACAAAAACCAATGATGAGTGATTTTCAAATGGCTTCGTATTACGATGTAAGCTCGCTAAAGGTTGGATAGGTATCAATTTATCCCTGACCCTCACTTGCTCAATTTGCCCGGCTGACGATTGTATGTAGTCTTCAGCAGGCGGCTGAAAAACTTCTAATATACTATCCACAGCTATTGCGAATAGTTTTTTATCGTTCTCTATTACCATTGTGTGCATAAAGGCAACACTTAATGGAATGATGAGCTGGATTCGTGTGCCTTGGCCAAGTTTTGTTTTAATTTCTATTTTACCCCGAAGATAGTCTATGGTGGTCTTCACAACGTCCATACCCACACCACGACCAGACAACTGGGAGATATCCTCTTTAGTAGAAAAGCCAGGGTGGAATATCAGGTTCCATACCTGATCATCGGATAAATTTTCATTCTCTCTCACCAGGCCTTTATCTATAGCTCGCGCTAGTATCTTCTCGCGATTAAGGCCAGCTCCGTTATCCTCTATACTGATGTAAATATCACCACCTTCTTGCTTTGCTGACAAAGAAATTTTCGCAGGCTCTGTTTTTCCGCACTCTGCACGCGCCTCGTTAGTCTCTAAACCATGGTCAACAGAATTTCGGATTAAATGAACTAAAGGATCAGAGAGTGTGTCAACAACAACTTTATCTATCTCTGTGTTCTCACCCTGTATCTCGAAATTAAATTTTTTACCCGTCTGCTTGGAGAGATCTCTAGCTAAACGCTGCATTCTTCTGAATACAGACTCGATGGTAACTAATCTTAAACTGGAAGTTAAATCCTGTAATTCACGAATAATTGCATGTAGTTTGTCACCCGCATTGTTAATTTCATCGGTATCCAAACCTTTCAACTTTGGGTGATGTAACACTGCATCTGTTGCTAAGCTCAGCTGACCAACCATATCCATCAGCTGTTCTACCCTACCCGCTTTAATACGGATCACAGAGTCTTCAGCTTCATTTGCTATCTTGTTCGCAGCAGACATACTTTAAAATGCTCCAATCGTGTCCAATATGTAAAAACCCCTACCAATCATTTTTTTCGTTACTTTTTCTATCATCAGTGAGTATTTGGATTACCTAGAACCGTTCCTTAAGTAACGCGATCAATGATATTAATTAATTTTTCAGGACTGAACGGCTTAACAATCCATCCGGTTGCACCGGCTTCCTTTCCCTTCGCTTTATGTGCATCTGTAGACTCAGTAGTTAAACATATGATCGGAGTAAACCCATAACTAGGCAGGCTCCTGAGTTTAGCAATCAGTTCATAACCATCCATATTCGGCATATTAATATCGGTGATCACCACTTCAAAGCTTTCTTGTTGCGCCTTATTAAATGCATCTACACCATCAACTGCTGTAGTTACCTCATGATCTTCTTCATCCAGCGTTAGCTCAACCAGTCGACGAATAGATTCAGAATCATCGACTGCTAATATATTAGCCATAGCTACTCCTTATCGCTTCCTTGCAAACTACTTTGATTAGCAACACAGCTCTCAGTGAATGAGCTGAGCAATTTATTTAGTTCATCGAATCTTTTATCTATCGTAACACCGCTAGTATAAATAGCAGCTAACCGTCTCATTGCCTCTTCCAATAACTCAAGAAAGAAAGATTCTTGTTCGTCAGTCAAGCCCAACACCATCAGACCCTCAGAGGTACTAAACATAAGGGTATCCATGACATCAACGGTTTCCTTCTCATGTTTATTAAAGCTTTGCTCAAGCTCTGCCATAGTTTTTTGAGCAGTCGCTAATATCCTTTGAGCCAACTCCATTTTTTGGATTTCTCTGTTATGCTTATCAATGTAATCCGCTCTAACATCCAAACCATTAATGAATGCCCCTAACAAATCTCGTAGACGGCCTGATTTAGATTCATCTACTGGAATATTTCTGATCAATAAAGATGCACACGGGGCTGCAATCAACAACCTATTCGAAAATGTCTTAAACCGACCCGTGGTATTAGTATTAGACAAAGCATGCTCGCGAAATTTTTTAAGAAGAATTTCTTCCATTTCACTAAATCGCCCCGTATTCGAATAATATTTTTTCTCAGACTGTGTATGAAAATAAATACTGCTAGATAGCCCAAACTCATTAAGTACTTTGAAAGCAAAGTTAGCTAAGCTTTCCAACGTATAGCAGTTTGTGCTTTCATTGCTAAAATAGTTAATTCTACCCAAACTACTGGCATCTTCCATCGCTTCTAATGCCGACTTCTTTGCTTCCTTATTTTTCTTTTCTAATTTTTTAAGAAATTGATGTGAATTGACAACTGAGGTGATTCGCTGGTGAATCTCTTCTTCACCACAACTTGGCGTGAACACATCATTCGCACCAGCCTGGATGATTTTAGCTACTTCATTTGAATCAGATCGATTTAAGGAGTATATAACAGGTATTCTTTTTGATTTTTTTCCTTTTTTGATTTTTGAACACAGCTGCAAATCAGGAAGAGAGTCTGCTTGATGACTGAGCAGTATGAGATCGCATTCTTGCTGACTAACTTCTGACATCAACTGCTGTTCATTTTTACAATGAACTAACTTAGTGTCTTCCTTTGAAAAACCTTCCAAC
>JAYPYM010000055.1:0-20629 GCA_038135915.1 Gammaproteobacteria bacterium | reverse complement strand
CTTATAATGGTGTTAATACTTTAATGTTAGGCGTTACACTCTCTTTTCTATTCAGAGCGCACACCAGCTGATGCTCACATAGTTCGAGCCTGCTTACCTAAAGATGAACGTTCAAAGCTATACAGGAGAATGAGACTTTATAGGAATAATACAGCGCAGTAGTATAAATCTATTTTCAAACCACAGCGCACGCCTGTAGCTGAATCAACTCAATTTCAGAAATCACCCTTTCTGGTTCCAACTGCTTCATACAATCGAGATGGCCAAGCGGGCAACTACGTTCAAAGCACGGCCTACATTCAAGATCCACAAATAAGGTTTTGGCTTGCTCTGACAATGGTGGTGTAAATTCAGGAGATGTTGAACCATAAAGCGCAACGATGGGCAGATCTAATGCTGCAGCAATATGCATTAAACCTGAATCATTGGTAACGACTGATTGCGCCAAACTCATTAGATCTATGGCTTCTGCTAGCGATGTCTTGCCAGCCAATGCATGCAAATCGTGCCGAAAAGGAGGCTTTACCTTATTGGTAATGTCCCCTGCGATTTGCCGATCATTCTGGGAACCCATTACCCACACTTGCCAACCCCGCTGGATATAGTGTTCAGCAACATAAGCAAAGTAGTCCGCAGGCCAACATTTCGACTCACCAAACTCAGCTCCCGGACAAAAGATTAAGACAGGCTTATCAAGCCCAATATTAAACTTCTCCATTAGCCTAAACTGATCGAGGCCAGACACATCTAATTCAGGCTTTGGCAACCTATCCATGTGTAAGTTAGCACGATCAATATCCGCAGGATAACCAAGCGCGGCAAATCGCTGAACCATATAAGGCAAGATATCTTTATTCAAGTAGCGCATGTCATTGATCAGACCATAACGCATTTCACCCCGCCAACCGGTTCTAATGGGTATCTTAGCGGCAAAAGGCACAATAGCAGACTTAAACGAATTAGGGAGCACAATTGCTTGACAATACTTTTCGCTACGAAGTTGTTTACCTAAACTGCGCCGCTTCTTAATACCGAGCTCGCCGTGGGCAAGCGGCATATCAATAGCTCTTCTGACCTCAGGCATCCGATCAAGAATAGGCTTGCTCCACTGAGGAGCAGCAACATCAATCATCAGGGTCGGTGATAGCTGCTTCAACACTTTGAATAGTGTTTGAGCCATCATCATATCGCCTACCCAACTAGGGCCTATAATGAGGGTCTTCTTTACCAAGTTAGCAGCCATTACTTAACTAAAGTGTTCCATTCTGGATAAACATCTCTCTGGCCAGTTACCTGCTCAAAGTAAGTCTTTTGCAGCACTTCCGTCATAGGACCACGAACACCCTGACCAATGACTCGTCGATCAAGGGATTGTATTGGCACCACCTCTGCCGCTGTACCAGTAAAAAAGGCTTCATCAGCAATATAGACTTCATCACGACTGATCCTTTTTTCAACCACTTTGATGCCCAAATCTTTTGCAAACTGAATAACTGTGGCCCGAGTGATTCCATCCAAACAAGAGGTAAGCTCTGGCGTGTAAAGCACGCCATCCCGAACTACAAAGATATTTTCGCCACTTCCCTCAGCAACATAGCCTTCTGGATCCAGCAACACTGCTTCATCAGCGCCACTCGCAAGGGCTTCCTCTAATGCCAACATAGAGTTAATATAATGGCCATTAGCTTTTGCCTTACACATTGATATATTAACATGATGCCTTGTATAAGAGGAGGTTTGAGTTTTGATACCATTCCTCAAAGCTTCTTCAGACATATAAACAGGCCAAGGCCAAGCAGCAACGATCACATGCACACTCAAGGATTTTGCCCTTAGCCCCATGGCTTCAGAACCATAAAACACCATAGGTCTTAGATACGCATGGGATAACTGATTTTCTCTTACCACCGCACACTGAGCTTCATTGAGCTCTTCTTTGGTAAAAGGCATCGCCATATTCATGATTTTCGCAGATCGAAATAAGCGATCTGTATGCGCATTAAGCTGGAAGATGGCAGTTCCTTTAGCCGTTTCATAGGCTCTAACACCTTCAAATACACCCATACCATAATGCAGTGTGTGGGTTAAAACATGCACTTTTGCATCCCGCCAAGGAACCATTTCACCGTCAAACCATATTAAACCATCGCGATCTGCCATGGACATAAAATCAACTCCCAATCAACATATAAATATTATCTAATACCAACACTTAAGGGCTGTGCTCAGCTGGTCCCTCACCCCCAAAAATAGAAAGCCAGCATTTTTGCACCAATGCTCGGTGCTCAAGCATGGCTTCAGAGCCCAAAGCTGAAGACCTATTCTGAAGCGTTAAGCGGTGAACCGCCGCGCGGTAAACTAGATAAGCTTCTCTGAGGCCTCTCGCATCAAGATCTGCCAACAAGCCAAGCTTCTCTAAGCACTCAAATATCCTGATATTATCCGTATACTCTAAGAGTGCAGAAAAAGACGGCCCATGAAGCAAGACCATATATTGAGCAATAAACTCAATATCCACCATGCCACCAGCATCATACTTTAAATGGAAGCAGTTATCAGCCTTTTTTGAGCCTAAGTGGGCGCGCATTTTGTCCCTCATTTCGTGCACTTTCTCCCTTAGCGTATCGCCACTCTTTGGTTTTTGCAGGATATCAGCACGAATCTGCTGGAAACGATCAGCAACTGATGATTCTGTCCCCACAACGACCCTGGCTCTAACCAAAGCTTGATGCTCCCAATTCCAAGCTAATCGCTGTTGATAGTCTTCAAATGCATCAATGGAACTCACCACCAAGCCTTTAGATCCAGATGGCCTTAACCGAAGGTCTACTTCATATAACACACCGCCGACTGTATGAGTAGACAAAACATGAATTAGCCGCTGCACTAATCGCGTATAAAAGACCATGTTTTCCACCGGCCGCTCACCAGTCGTGAGCGCATTACTGGGCACACCATATAAAAACACAAGGTCTAAATCAGAACTATAACTTAACTCAATACCACCAAGCTTCCCATACCCAATGACAACTAAATCATGAGTGGCTGGTGAACCATCACCATAGGTTGGGTATCCATAACGATCTACCATTTGTTGCCACACAATCGATAAAGATGCTTCCAGCAAAACTTCAGCCATATAGGTTAAATAATCGCTAACATTCATCAGCGCTAACCGGGAGGTAATTTCAGCGGCTGCCGTGCGTAAAACATGCACCTGCTTAAACGTTCTTAACGTCTCCATTTGCAACTCTAGATCTTCACTTGGTACCCGTAGTAACTGTTGTGTTAGCTCTTCTTTTAGGGCGGTTTTATTAGGCGGCTGATAGAGTAATGACTCATTCAATAGCTCGTCTAGCAAACTAGGGTGAGACGCAAGTTGATCAGCAATCCAAGGGCTAGCACCTACCAGCTTTACCAGTTCGTTTAATGCGCTCGGATTTTCTATAAATAAAGCAAGGTAAGCAGAGCGACGCAAAATCGCAACCAGTAAAGCTTGAATTCTTCGAAATGTCTCACAAACACCTGCCCACTGCACGTTCAACTCAGGCGCCGCTATTGATGAAGCTGGCCCCAATCTTGCCCAGGTATTTTCTGCAATGACCTTTATTTCTCCCTCATAGACTTTCTGCAATAGCATAGGCATCAGCACATCAAGTCGTTCAAGCGTGATCGACTGCAACCTTTTTTTAATGCATACCTCTCGAAATGTTCGTATTAGGCTTTCGAAATCACGGGCTTCTTGTGAACTCAACTGGTCCAGCAAATCCTCTTCTGGTTCCTCATCACTCTCTCCAACTGATGACTGCCATAAACGCACCCAACGAAGATCAGACTCAGATACCTGCTTAGAGGAGGGTTTGTCACGAATTAAATCATTAAAGTGCCCATGCACTTTATCTCGCCACACAAGTAGCTGATCTGTCAATTCGGTCCAATTTTCAAATGACATAGATCTAGCAATTCTAAATCGGTCAGAAGCACACATAGGTAACACTTGAGTTTGCCTATCACCCACAGCCTGTAAACGATGCTCAAGCTGACGCAGAAAAACATATGCCTGAAGCAACTCTGACACAACCTCAGCAGGCAATAGCGCCAACTTACAGCATGCATTCAAAGCACTCACCAGGTGTTGATTACGAAGCTCTTTATATTTACCACCTCGAAGCAACTGGAAAACCTGGGCAACAAATTCTATTTCCCGAATACCGCCCTGGCCAATTTTAATGTTATCGTCAGCCTTCTTTCTCTCCACTTCCCGCTTTATCATCGATTTCATTTCACGCAAAGCATGAAACACGCCATAGTCAATATAGCGCCTAAAAACAAAGGGTCTAATTTGCGCCAAAAACTCATTCCCGGCCGCTCTATCACCTGCAATTGCCCTAGCCTTGATGAGCGCATAGCGCTCCCACTCTCGACCATGCTCTTGATAATAGCCAACCATCGCATCAGTTGACCAAGCTAATGAGCCCGACTGGCCGAAAGGCCTTAAGCGCATATCCACACGGAATACAAAACCATCTTCCGTTACTTCAGATAAAAACTTAATCAAGCGCTGCCCTAAACGTATAAAAAACTCCTGATTCGTATATTCTTTAGCACCGCCCACCGTCGTTCCTGGCTGAGAAAAACCAAACATGAGATCCACATCAGAAGAAAGGTTTAATTCAAACGCTCCCAATTTTCCTAGCGCAAGCACATACAGGTGTTGGGGTTCACCACCAACACAGGGCTCCCCCATCTCTTCACAAAGTAACGGATACAAATACTGAATACTTGCATGAATCATATGATCTGCCATCCAAGACAGCTCACTCATCGTTTCATCCAAGGTGGAAAGCGCATTAGCATCTCTGAATATAAGACGCAATAAAAAGAGGTTACGATAATCTCGAACCAACTTATACAACCTTAAACGCCGGTCATCAGGGGTTCCTACTTGATCATTTACTGCTTTAAAACATGATACAACTTGGGCTTCGATCAAATCACTCGTTAAAGGCTGATACCAAAAACGGATCGTTTGCTCAGATAATTTAGACGCCAGGCGATGCAAAATATCGGCTGCAAAATCGCTTAACCATAAAGTTCTCAAAAGATCTTCATAAAAGCTATTCTGCAATTCTTTCCCTTGCTCTGGCAATAGATGAAAAATCGGTACTACTTTTTCCTCTAAATCTCGCCGCTGCTGAGTATCAGATTCTGGAAGTAAAGTTTTAACAGATAAATATCGCATAATATATCGTATTATTTAACAGTCATTACAATGGTATACAATAGATGTGAAGTACGAATTCGTTCGTTTTAATTTTCTTTTTCTACAAATAGGATTTGGTCTTTCACCGAAACTACTTTGACTCGCGTACCTGCAGGCAGGTCATCACCCTGTATCTGCCAGCGTGTATCATCTATTGAGACGTAGCCACAACCACTCTCAATATCGTCATCCAGCACAAAAGAGTAGCCAATATATTTTTGATCTCGTTTATTAAGCAACACATCCGGTTGCGCACCTTGCTTTGAAAAAAAATACTTCCATACAAAAATGCTCGCAATCGCATCAACCGAAAAGATAAGCAGCTGCCATTTCCAACTCATGGCTGGAACCACCAATAACAATAAACCAACCACCACCGCAGCACTGGCAATCCAAAAAAAATAAACACCAGAAATGGCTAACTCAATTACCAAACAAATTAAAGCCAACCCAAACCAGTCCCAGTAGGTTAATTGATCGATATTAAAACCAACTATCTCCAAACTTTCCTCCGAAATAAAATTAGCCTAATGAAACAGGCTAATTAGTTTGCTTCATCGCTTGAATAATATCTTGCACGCCACCTAAAGAACCCAGCATTTGAGATGCTTCAAGAGGAATCATAATCACTTTTGAATTGTCACTCGCGACCAAGTTTCCTAGCGCATCAATATATTTTTGAGCAACAAAATAATTGATTGCTTGGATATCTCCCTTCGAAATCGCCTGGGAAACCATATCGGTTGCCTTGGCCTCGGCCTCTGCCAACCGTTCCCTCGCTTCAGCTTCAAGGTATGCTGATTGTCGCTCACCTTCTGCCTCTAGTATTTTACTTTGCTTTTCCCCTTCTGCAGTCAATATCTCTGCTTGACGCTTTCCTTCAGCTTCCAAGATAGACGCTCGTTTCTCACGCTCCGCCTTCATTTGTCTTGCCATGGCATCTACAAGGTCCTCAGGCGGCCGGATATCTTTAATTTCTATACGGGTCACCTTAACACCCCAAGGGTTTGTCGCTTCATCCACTTTAGACAGCAGCTCACCATTAATTCGATCACGTTGAGATAGCATTTCATCTAAGTCCATCGATCCAAGCACAGTTCTGATATTTGTCATAGTCAGGTTTCTAATCGCATGCTCTAGAAAATTAACTTCATAAGCAGCCTGAGGTGAGTTAATAACCTGAAAAAAACAAACCGCGTCAATCTTCACCATGGCATTATCCCGGCTGATCACCTCTTGCGGCGGAATGTCCAAAACCCGCTCCATCATATTTATTTTATGTCCAATCTGATCCATTATAGGGACAATAAAATTTAACCCCGGACTAAGAGTACGCACGTATCGGCCAAACCGCTCAAGCGTATACTCATACCCCTGCGGTACTCGTTTCACACCTAAGAAAACCATACCTAAGGCAAAAACAAAAAATAAGACTACAACAACACCACTTTCCATCGCTTTTTCCTCACGCCTGCAGCAAGAAACATCAAATTTGCAGTCTTTACTTAGCTCTCTTGATCTATTAATCGACAATAGAAAAGACCAAAACTGCCTACAAAGAATAAATTACATGCTTAGATTTTTATGACCATAGGGTTATCCTAAACCCCCATACGAGCCAACATATCAACCAGCTCTCTCAGAACCAGCTCAATATTAGGATGACGACTTGCAAACTTTGTTTCCAGCAATTGAGCATGCTCTAATAATTGCTTGGGGTAAGATGGTTCTTCAGCATCTTCTACCGAGCTGATATAAACCTCCAGATCTTGAACAAGCTTATGCGCCTGATCGTCATTAGATGTATTTGCTAATTCCTCTTTCAATTTCGCCAATAGTTCAGCTATTTTTTTTGTACTCATCACACTTTTCTCTTTATTTAAACAGCTTGGCAATAAGCTATATTATTTTGTTATTGATCGCTAAATCACAACCGCAGGCGTCACTCGCAATACTTCTTCTGCTGTTGTTAAACCAGCCCCAACTTTTCTAGCACCGCTCAACCTTAAATTTCGAGTACCTTGCCTGTAAATCATCTTACGCAGCTCTTCTAAACTGACACCACTACTGATCGCTTCCTTGACAGTATGCGTGGTACGCATAATCTCATAAATACCCACTCGCCCTAAATAGCCGGTTTCACGACATTCTAGGCAGCCCTTAGGCTGATAGCTTTTCTTCGGCTTTTTCGCTTTCCAAGGCGATGTTAACATGGACCAAACATCATCCGGAATTTCTTCCGAAACTTTACAGTGCGGACACAATGTCCTAACCAAACGCTGTGCCATAACACCATTTAACGTGGCTGAAATCAAATAAGGTGCCACACCCAAATCTTCTAAACGTGTTACCGCAGATGCAGCATCGTTGGTATGAAGCGTTGATATGACCAAGTGTCCCGTTAAAGCAGCTTGAACCGCCATTTCAGCAGTTTCCAGGTCTCTAATCTCACCCACCATAATAATATCTGGGTCCTGACGAAGTAAAGCCTTTAGCCCCGTTGAAAATGTTAAGTCCATAGAAGCCAACACTTGCATCTGATTAAAGCTTGGCTCAACCATTTCGATGGGGTCTTCAACAGTACAAACATTAACCTCTGAAGTGGCAATTTGTTTCAGAGTTGAATACAGGGTGGTAGTTTTACCGGAGCCTGTCGGGCCAGTGACTAACACAATACCATTTGCTTTGGTCACCATTTCTTGCCAAAAAATATAGTCATCTTTGGTCAAACCAAGCTCTGTGAATGAGCGTACCAATACGTCTGGGTCGAATATACGCATCACCATTTTTTCACCGAAAGCGGTAGGCAAAGTAGATAAACGCAGCTCTACTTCTTCTCCTGAAGGTGTTTTGGTTTTCAAGCGCCCATCTTGCGGTTTCCGCTTTTCAGCTACATTCATACGGCCAAGAATCTTTATACGACTCGTTACCGCCGACAAGACAACAGCCGGCATTTCATATACATCATGCAGCACTCCATCTATTCGGAACCGAATTTTACCCTTATCCCTACGTGGCTCCATATGAATATCACTGGCCCGCTGGTCAAAAGAATATTGGAGCAACCAATCGACGATATTAACGATGTGCTGATCATTCGCATCAGCGGACTTGATGTCTTTTAACTCTAACAGCTGCTCAAAATTTGTAACCTTGGAGCTAGCCTCCTGCTTGCCAGTCGCACCCTGCACAGACTTCGATAGATTATAAAACTCAATGCTATAACGGTGGATATCGGCTGGATTAGCAAACACTCGCTTGAATGTTTTATTGCGAACCACTTGCCTTAGGCCTTGCTCCCATTCGGTATAGAATGGCTGCGCACTTGCAATTAAGATTTCGTCTTCAGTCACCTCAACGGCCAAAATTTGGTGTCTTTCAGCATACTGGTATGACATAACAGAAGTAACAGAAGCTACATCAATTTTTAATGGGTCGATATAATATACTGGTAGATCAGCTTTCTCAGCCAACCACTCGGTCAACACCTCTAAAGTGAGATCTATCGCCGGCAAAGTCTCCCGTTTAGCTTTTGCCTCTGCAATTTTTTGAAGTGGATGCCAAAGGGCTTGCTCTTTGCCTCGTGGCGCAGTAGCAATCTGATTGGCAGTCTCTTGATCCAGCCATTGATCACTAACAAGCTCACTCAAAGTCCAGCTCAAATCAATTAGAGAATTGCTTTTATAGTGCTGACTGGTCACGTATCATCCTTTATTTTTCCGTGATATCCCTTATTTAACGAAAACTTAAAACATAAAAACAGAGGGAAAAGTTGCTGATAACTTTAAGTCTAGCCAATCTTTAGACAGTTGTTTGTGCTGTTTATTAAATAACTGTTATTGCGATAAATCAGGTGACCTCAACAAAGCTTTCACACCAAAACAAAGCACAAAACCTACTCAGCAGGACCAAAACATGTTCAAAAAATAACCCCAGCAAAAAATTAATACCATAAAACCATCTCTTTTTTGATCCCTGCTAAATTAAAGCGAAAATAATATTACTTTTTTCTTGACTGTAGCCAAATTAGTATTAATCTATACCAACGTGAGAGCACTTTCACAGGTAGGTAACACCTGAACTGATTCATCGCAGTTTTTGCGCGATAGAAAGAGGCTTGAAAGAAAGTAATTTCTTAGGATGACCCGATTAAGTGCTAACTTACTAAATAATCAAAAAGCCAAAGACGGCATAACGATTTAAGTAATTTAGTATTATATTAACCTCAGATGAAAACGGTAAAACTTTATGAGCACTGAAACTAAACAACAAGGAAGCAGAACAGCTGACAAATTTGTAGTACGCTTGCCAGACGGGATGAGACAGAAGATTGCACAGGTAGCAAGAAGCTACCACAGAAGCATGAACTCTGAAATCGTATCTCGCCTTGAAAGCAGCCTACGAGCTGAGCCTACACTCATGACAGAAGATGAGCGCGCTGCGCTTGAAGAGGGCGGCATGTCAAGCTTCGAAGTAAATCCGCAAGAAGCAGCTATCATTAACCGTTTTCGACAAATGTCCATCTCAAAAAGGCATGCTCTTTTAGAAATCCTCAATTTAGAGAATGCCTAATAACACCATCACTAGTAGGTGATTCATATAAAAGCCCAGCAAATTTGCTGGGCTTTTTTGATTAAATACTTTATTTATGTATCAATTAGCATAATTTAGCAGCACACCAGCGGCAACTGCAGAGCCTATCACTCCAGCTACATTTGGCCCCATCGCATGCATCAATAAAAAATTATGTGGATTTGACTCCAAGCCTACTTTATTAACAACCCTGGCCGCCATCGGAACAGCAGACACACCAGCAGCACCTATTAGCGGGTTAACAGGCGTTTTAGATAACTTATTCATCAACTTCGCCATCAGCACACCAGAGGCAGTGCCAATACAGAAAGCAACCATCCCTAACAAAAGAATCCCAAGGGTTTCCACATTCAGAAATTGTTGAGCACTCAGTTTAGAACCTACTGCCAAGCCCAATCCTATGGTGACAATGTTGATCAGTGCATTTTGCGTGGTATCACTTAAACGATCAACAACGCCACATTCTTTCATGAGATTCCCAAAACAAAACATGCCAAGCAAAGGGGCCGCATCAGGTAAGAATAACGCAACCAACATAAGTAATAATAATGGAAAGACAACCCTCTCTGTTTTTGAAACTGTGCGCAATTGCGTCATCGTAATTTGTCTTTCTGTATGAGTGGTTAGAAGCCGCATGATAGGCGGTTGTATCAAGGGCACCAAAGCCATATAGGAATACGCAGCCACAGCAATTGCGCCCAATAAATCAGGCGATAATCGGGACGCCACGTAGATTGCCGTGGGACCATCTGCACCACCTATAATCCCAATAGATGCTGCATCCTTCAATGTAAACTCTATCCCTAAACCTAAGGTAGACAAGGCTAGCGCCCCCAATAATGCAGCAAAAATACCAAATTGAGCAGCTGCACCCAAAAACAAAGTTTTCGGATTAGCAAGCAAAGGCCCAAAATCAGTCATCGCACCTACCCCCATGAAAATCAGCAAAGGAAATAGACCGGTGGCTAAGCCAGCTTTGTAAATTAGATAGAGGATACCATCGGCATAACCTGCATCTATAGCAACTGCGTGCGCTTTTATTTTCACTAACTCAGATGCCGACTCATAGCTCACTCCGCCCAGCGCTTCTTTCAGCACCATTAACGTTTCCTGATCAGCAAACAAGAGCGCTTGATCTACAGCAGAGTTTGCCAAACCTACCACAGGAATATTTGATAAAATACCTCCAAAACCTATTGGCACTAGCAAAAGTGGTTCAAAGCCTTTATTTATCGCCAAAAAAAGTAAAAGAAAGCCCACAGCAATCATAATAAATTGGCTGAATTCAAAGTTGTACAATCCCGAGCTATGCCAAAGCCTCAACAATTCTTCCATTCTATTCTTTTTCCTCAGGTAAATCCCCGATGCTTAAGCGATTGTCATTAAAGCCCCACCTACAACCACATTTTCTCCAGCCTGTACAAGCACTTGACTAACTGTACCAGCTTTAGTCGCTCGAATTTCAGTTTCCATCTTCATTGCCTCCATAACAGCAAGCACATCACCTTCCTGAACACCTTGACCAGAATGAACATACAACTTAACAATAGTACCTGCCAAAGGGGCTACTACCTGTTCCTCTACACTGGCAGCTCCAGGTGTCTTTGAACGATCTACTTTTGAGACACTTGAAGTCATTTGTTTTCTAATATCTTGAATTTGATCACCTTCCGACACCTCTACCTGGTACAGTGTACCGTTAACTCGCACCGAATAAGCCTGGACACCCTCTGCACCATGGGAACTACCACGATTTGACACATTGTTGTCACGCACTTCCTTTTGGTTATCCAACTCATCCAGGGGAACCGGCACAGGCTCAAAACAACCAGGGTCATGTCGATTCTTTAGAAACTTAAAGCCAACTTGCGGGAAAAGCGCATAAATCAACACATCATCGATCTCTTCCCCTCCGGCTTGCACAGAAGAAAGTTTTACATCAGCATCTTTCGCCATAGCTTTTAACTCATTGGTCAAGCTGTCGAATTCCGGCTCCAGCAAGTCAGCGGGTCGAACCGTCACTGGTTTTTCGCCTTTCAAAACCTTTTGCTGCAAGGCTTTATTAAAGTTTGCAGGTGCAGCCCCATACTCACCTTTCAAAATACCAGCAGTCTCTTTAGAAATACGCTCGTACCGAGCCCCTGTCAGCACATTCATTACAGCCTGGGTACCCACAATTTGAGAGGTAGGCGTTACCAGTGGGATATAACCTAGGTCTTCTCTCACCCTAGGAATTTCCTCTAAAACAGCATCCAGCTTATCGGACACGCCCTGCTCCTTCAGCTGGTTTTCCATATTAGTAAGCATGCCACCGGGTACTTGCGCAACTAGAATCCTGCCATCTACACCTTTTAGACTACCTTCAAATGCAGCATACTTTTTTCTAACAGCTCTAAAATAGGCTGCGATTTCTTCCAGCAAGTTTAGATCCAAACCAGTATCAAACTCAGTCCCTTCCAACATAGATACCAACGTCTCAGTGGGCGAATGACCGTATGTCATGCTCATCGAGGAAATAGCCGTATCCACAGTATCAATGCCCGCTTCAATCGCTTTTAGCGCCGTAGGCAAAGACAACCCCGTGGTTGCATGACAATGTAAATGAAGAGGAATCTCTAATTTTTCTTTAAGCCTAGAGACGAGCTCAAAAGCTTCAAAAGGTTTCAACAAACCAGCCATGTCTTTTATCGCAATACTATGCGCTTGTAGATCTTGAATTCTCTGCGCAAGATCCACCCATTTCTCAATAGTATGCACAGGGCTTTGAGTATAAGATAACGTACCCTGCGCATGTCTTTCGCAAGCCCTAACTGATTTAACCGCCGTGAATAGATTTCTAGGGTCATTCATTGCATCGAATATACGAAAGACATCAACACCATTGAAAACCGCCCGCTCAACAAATTTTTCCACCACATCATCAGCATAGTGCCGGTAACCCAACAAATTCTGTCCTCTTAACAACATTTGCTGCGGAGTATTAGGCATCGCTGCTTTTAACTTTCGAATCCTCTCCCAAGGGTCTTCGCCCAAATATCTTATACAGGCATCAAAAGTGGCGCCACCCCAAGATTCAACAGACCAAAAGCCGACTTGATCAAGCTTTTCTGCGATAGGTAGCATATCCTCAACCCGCATTCTAGTAGCAAAGAGAGACTGATGCGCATCTCGCAGGACGACTTCTGTAATACCGATTTTTTTCTTTGGTTGTTGACTCATCACATTGCTCCGAACACTTTGTTAACCATCAAACAGACGCGAATGACCTTACAATCTATTTTCCACCTTAGATCTATGACGACGAATAGCTGCGCTAATAGCAACAACCACCTCTTCATCCAACTCCTCAGACTCATAGGTAGCGGCTATCCTACTAGTATCTCCCTGCGAACCAGCATGAGTTCCGAAATGATCTTTGGCGTTTTTAGATATCGCTCTTAGAACAGACGACATGGCCAGCGTACAAGATACAAGAAGGCTAAGAAATAAAAACACTGCGACCATTCCAACGCCCATCAGCTTAAAACCAGAAATTATCAGAGAGTCCATGGAGAAATCCCAATAGTAGTTTGGCAATTCAATATTGGTCTTTATATTTAAAAAGGATATGCCGATTAATATTCATTAATGGGCAAGAAATGTACCTGGAAAACTAACAGTAAGCAAGCGTGTAAAGCTTGTTTTTCAAACAGAAACTAAAGCACCAAAATAGCATAAGCTGGTTAATCTTGGACATCATCGCCATCTAGAGCATTTAACTTAAGAACCACTTGCGCCAGTTTCTCTTCTTGGGATAAGTATGAAGAATGCAGTTTCTCAATCCGATCCAAACCAATACCTAAAATGCGAAAAATTTCTTTTTCTTGGTATTCATCTAAATTCAGCTTCGGTACTACCGCTTCCATTTGCTGAACAATATCTTCAACAATCAAGCCACTTTCAGAAATCAGCTGATGATTTGTCTTACCGGATTGCTCCAAAATACTATGGGTACATTTTTTTAGCTTATTGAACAAACCCTTTTGCTTCTTCTCGGAATCTTCGGCATAAAACTCTTTTAACCGCAGTTCCAACGCCTCGACGAGGGTTAAAACGAAATTTCGAATCATTTCATAATCTTTGCTCTTTTCATTTGGCATATTTTTGATAAGAACAGTTACATCCTGAAAATTAATGATCACGCGCCGGCCGGCGGCAATAAAACGTGTTTGAGTCTCAAGTTTTGACAAGAGGGCAACCTCAAGCTCTCTTTCAATACCGTCTTCAAAGTAAGTATGTACTTCTTTATCTTCAAGCCGAATTCTCAAAGTTGTCGATAACCCCAAGTTCCGACAGTATTCAAAAAACAAATCTGCCAAACCCTGAATATCTTTTACTTGCAATGAAGAACCTAGAAATCGCATACATGCATCTATCGATGAAGCCATCGCGACTGCATTTTGTGTCACCTTCGCCACATGCTTCATCTGCTCAGACAAAGACTTATTATTTAATTTGAAGGTTATATTCTTTTTTATTTTGGCCAATAACTCCTCTTCTACAAAAGGCTTTGTAATATAATCATCAGCCCCAACTTCATAACCCTTGA
Organism: Gammaproteobacteria bacterium; assembly: GCA_038135915.1. Classification (GTDB taxonomy): domain Bacteria; phylum Pseudomonadota; class Gammaproteobacteria; order Pseudomonadales; family UBA6940; genus JAYPYM01. The sequence continues at coordinate 6,185 of JAYPYM010000055.1, read as the reverse complement.
CTTTCTCTTCTATACTGCAACGTCCGGACAAAAACAAAACCGGCAAATCCCGGTATTCAGGCTGACTTTTTATTTTTTCGCAAGTTTCAAAGCCATCCATGTCAGGCATGGTGACATCCAGCAATATCAAATCTGGGCAGGATTCTGAAAGTCTATCTAAACAGGCTTGGCCCGAAAAAACACTGGACAGTTCATAATGATCGGAGAGAGTACGCGCAATCACTTTATGATTCATCTTAGAATCATCTACCGCCAGAATCTCCATTTTTTTACTCATGAGTTCTTATCCATGCTTGTCACTTTGCAGCCACACAAATCAAAATAATATCAAAACAGAATAAAGCAAACATTTATGCACATATAGAATTATAGATAAGGAAGAAATCTTTGCAGGCTCTCTTTATAGATCATAGAGGAATTGACTTAGAGCCTACTAAGACTTTTCAGTGCTTAAGTGTCAGCACATAAAACCATCAAAAAATGAGCAGCAAAACATTCTTTCTTCAATTGCTTTTTGGTAGTATTGGCATAACAACAGAACGACAAAATATTAGATTTAGGCCTGATACAACACAAATGCTTTGAGATCCTCGCGTTGAAATTATCATTTCGAAACCTATTGTTTACCTCTTTGGTGATCAACACCACTTTTCTTGGTAAACACCAGCCACCAGAACAACCTAAAAGAATCATACCGAATAGAAGTATGCGCAGCCACTCGGACAAGAGTCGCCTCCCACCAATTCAAGAAAAGGAAGAAGGTATTGAAGTCTCCCTCCTAGAACCTACCACCTATATATGTAAACAAGTACTTGACGACACGATTACAGCGGACAGCCCTGAAACCAAACTCGGCAAAAAAAGTGCTCGGTCTAAAGGGTGGGCACTGCCACGCGCTCACTTGGAATCAACAGTGACAACTCCCATTGGCATTAGGAAATCAATTGAAAATACAGTTAAGCGTCATCTTGGAAGAGCGACATTACTGGCAGGCAGGGCAAGTGGCGGATTGTATAATAAGCGAGAGCAAATCATTAAGCCTTTGAATAAATTTATAAAGAGCCAATGGCACGCCTTATCTAGAGTGCCACAAAAAAGGCAGGCTCGCTTAAATAACTTAAGTGAAGATGCAGTTTTTCAGCGCCTAGGCGAGTATCAGTTTGTTATCGATCAGCACACTAAAGTGGTACAAATTACCCACCCAGAGCAACCCGACCAACCTATATTCCAACGGGTCGGTGAAGATTTCTTAAAATTAAATCGCTTAAAGATAAAGGCCAGTGCTGCAAATTTATTTTGCAGAACAGACATGCGAACCTACGGAGATAGCGAACAAACCATTGAAGCGATAGAAGCGACAGATCAACACATTACTATCAAAGGAACGCTCACTTACAAGTCACGACTCAGCAAGCTTCACAACCAGGTTGTAGCCTATACAGCAACATTTACCGAAAAACACATACAGACAAGCAATGAAAGCAAATCCCAAATAGAATTTGAAATCAAAGTTTCAATGCCCGACAAAGAATCGCTCACTGAAAAAGATACGTTTGCCATTTCACTCGTGTCAGATAAAACAGATAATGACCATTTCAAATACGGCTTAGGGGAATTCAATGAAGGCCTCAATCGAGAAGGTGAACGCTATGAAAGCTACTCCAAGCAACAGAGCATCACAAATCGACATCCAATACCAAGGGTACCCGTCGCAATTGCCAGTCGTTTTTCTGCTGCGAGGCATGACGTGGCTCAAAAGACCATTCCGATGTATGTGGGCACTTCAGAAAATGGATATTATACGGGCGTTATGCTTAAACAAATTGAGCCAGTAATGTTTAATTTCAATCAATATTTCCAGGACACAATACTTGTCGGCGCAAACAATGGAAAACTTGAGATCAGCGGTACCTTCTACCATGGGATGCCTAAATCCATTCATGAAGAAATTACCCACGACATTGGGCGCATGCCCATCCCGCATGCTTGGACACAAGAGGGCGCCATCATCGCACTGCAAGGCGGAATGGAAAAAATCCAAGATGATTTCGATATGTTAATGGCCGACGAAAACAGCGACGCCATTACAGGACTCTTTATTCAAGACACAACAGGACTAAACCCGACACCCGTGCTGGAGGCTGTTAATCATGACTGGGTATTTAACAATACACATTACCCAGCTCATGCCTGGAATACATTTGTCGATAAAGCACAAGAAAAAAATATTCGATTACTAAGCTATTTTAATCCACACATAGCTGTTAAATTTTCTAAAGAAGGCGAGCCTCCAACACTCTATGAAATTGCAAGGGATCGCGGCTATTTGCTAACTCATTCTCCACCCTCAGAGGGCGTCACTGAACGTAAAGACAATGATGTTTACACAGATTCTCTAGGCATTAATGGGAAGGTTGCTTTCTACGATATCACTAATCCTGAAGTCAGAACTTATCTAAAAGAAATCATTCGAGAAACAATAGTCAACAAAGGGTTTAGTGGTTTTATGGCAGACTTTGGTGAAGCCATTCCACCTAACACCGTTTACACCTGGGATGGCAGAGTACTTGGCCATCAAGCATATATACAAGAATATGACAACTTTATTAGTGAGATTCTAGCGGATTTACAGACTGGTAGGCCAAATACTAACGATCGAAGAGAACCACTGTTTGTGTTTAAGCGCAGCGGTGTAAAAGAAACTGCTCAACACATCTCAGCAGGCTGGAGCGGCGATCAAGCAGCCACGGAAAGCGTACATGCAAATGGGTTAGAAGCCGCTATTTATTCTACACTCAACGCCGCCTTGATTGGTTATCAACAAACTCATACAGATATTGCCGGCTATTACTATATCGGCCTACCCATTTACCAAGATCCCATCGATAAACACCAAAATATTTACTTCAACATTATCCAGCGAGATATTTGGACTAACAACCGCTGGCTAGCATTCCAAGCCTTCGGAAACCTATTTAGAACTCACGGCGGAAACTTACCCCACAAAAATATACAGGCCTACACAAACCCTTACACCAGAGCTATCACACTGTATTGGGCAAAAGTATTTGCGCTACTAAAGCCTTACCGAAGCCAACACAACTTGGAAGGCCAAGAAACAGGGCTTAATACAATACGCCCCATGTTTTACGAATACCCCAAAGAACCCATCTTCAGATCAAAAGAAACAGAACTCCAGTTTATGTTGGGACCAGATATACTGGTATCCCCTATTACCAAACGATACCACACTGAAGAGAGCCAAGATATCTACTTACCAAAAGGAGAGTGGTATGACCTATGGAGCGGGAAACACTACTGTGTGACAGATGATGTCATGAAAATCAAAAGCGATGCTGTCGATTTCGACAAAATACCCGCTTTCGTAAGAGCAGATGGTGAACAACACCTGGATGAAATATTAGTAGATACCATTCACAATATCAGAGCCTTTCAACAAGCCTCTGCAGAATCACTACAATCACTATATGAAGAATATTATTCGGATTAGCATTGCCGAGTGTTCACCCAAAAAGAAAGAACTAACAATATAACACTTCTTCTATCTCTATCAATATATGCAAGGGTTACAAAGCTTTCCCTTGGCAATTATACGCATCAAGGCTTAACTTATACAGTTAGCCTGACTGATCTTTATTAGCAAAAGAGGTAACTAGAACTCAGTGGAAAAAAAGCACACCTTATCTCGCCTGATTTCGTTAGCAACTATTCTATTATTAACCACTTCGACCATATCACTATTGGATGGGCTTGATCGTCACCTAGAATTGTTAAGCCACTTTAAAAACCAGTATCTTTATGCTTCCATTATATTATTTCTATGTTGTCTATTCCTAAAAAAAACCTCTAGTACTTTATTAGCTTTTTTAGCATTCATCATGAACATACACTTTGTATTGCCTTTCTATTTTTCGGAAAGTGATAGCGCACCCCATGAATACTCAGAAGATTTGAAAATAATATTATCCAATGTATATACTCACAATAGAGACTATCAAAAGTTGATCAACTTAGTTCTGAAAGAAATGCCCGATATTCTTGTGCTTCAAGAGATCGATCAAAAATGGATGAAGAACATCAACCTTCTCTACACGCATTACCCATATCAAGTCATTGAAACAAGAAGTGACAGCTTTGGCATAGCAATTTTAAGCAAACTTCCGCCAATTAATGCATCAGTTGCTTATTGGGGAAAAACAAATATTCCATCCATTGAAAGTCAATTCAAAATAGGCGACCACACTTTTTACTTACTTGCTACACACCCCGTACCACCTATTAGCGCAAATTACTACAGCATGAGAAATGCTCAACTATCAGATATGGTTGCTCGAGCAAGAGAAATCGATGACCCGAAATTAATTATCGGCGATTTGAATATTACACCCTGGTCTTCAGATTATAACCCGTTAGAAAAAGACACTGGAATGAAAAATGCGAGGCATGGATTTGGCACCCTACCCACCTGGCCTGCAAAACTGCTTCCGCTCATGATACCAATAGACCATCTGCTAGTATCCAATGATTTTCATGTAAAACACCTAAGTACAGGCCCATATATTGGATCTGATCACCTTCCATTAATTAGTACGCTGCACCTAAAAAATATCAACTTAAACACGGCAAACTATAAGAAGGAAATCGATGATGACAAAGGACGAAATGGAACCTGAAGGCAAAATTATCAATGACTCTTTCAGCACTAGATGCCCAAAAATCAAGGCGAGCCGTGGCAGGCTACTACGATACCACCCAGAAATAAATCTGCTATTTAAAATAACCTTGTGTACGCTCTTAGCGGCAGTAACCTTTGTAGCACTAAGCTGGTTGATTCTTGCAATACTCACTGGGATACTTCTGATTGGCGAAATTTGGTTACTTCGTTTCGCCACAACCAAACAGGCTGAAATATATGAGAATGCACTATTAACACCAGGCATCATCGTAACAGAAAAACCCATAGAAGTTGTCGTGCTAGCCAACATGAACACTGGATATACGGATGGACCCATCTGGGCCACCCAACTATACCGATACAAGCAGCTGCCGCTTACCGAGATTAAAAAAGGGGGTATTGTACCCTGTGTATCTGGCTTTCAAGGTGACGAAATAGAAAAATATGAACGTTTTACAGCAGGCCCGCTCTCATTCGCAACAAAAGATATAGAAGCTATCAAAAGAAACTCGACAAGGTTTGAAGAGGATGAGCTAAAGCTGCTACAAACACTGGTAAGCAATGGTAATATTCCAACCGAGGAAGGCATCATTGCTTGGCCAGAGTCGAACAGTACCGATTCAAAGCCTTAAAGGAAAGCGTGTTAAATTTGTGGCTTAGATTACTAAGAAAAAACAATCGATAGGTTGTAAACTATTGCAAGAAACAATTGAAGTCTAAGAAGATGATTAACAAATGAACACACAAAAGGAGGGCTATAGTGATAAAAGTCAGTGTTTTATATCCAAATGGAAAAGATATCACCTTCAATGAAGATTATTATTGCAACAATCAAATGATAATGGTTAAGAAAAAAGTAGGAAACGCTTGCAAAAAAATGGCGATTGAATCAGGAATCAGCGGTATAGACAGCGGCTCAGAAGCACCCTTTATTGCCAGCAGCCACCTTTACTTTGAGTCAGTCGATTCATTTCAGTCTGCTTTTGGGCCCCACGCGGCCGAAATACTTGAAGATATACCCAATTACACTAATTCACAGCCTGTCATACAAATTAGCAAGGTACTGACTTAAAGGAATAATAAGATGAAACTCTCAAATATAACTGCATTGGCAATTTCGTTAATATTTTTACAAGCATGCACCATTGGAAAAAATAAACAGCTTGAATCTAGCACAAATGAACCAGCAGTGACTTGGCAGCAAGGCACAGATATCGAGGCTTTTTGGGATCGCTACGCAAGCTCAAATGGCGGTCTGACCTGGGGAAAAACTGATACTTACCCGGAGTATGAAAAAGTCAAGGAAGGGGACACCATTCTCATCGAACTGGAACAAGGCCCCTGCTTAATGGAGTTTTTTCATAGCAGATGGCGCAGGGCAAATGATGTTCGCAGATGGGATGAATCCGTCAATGCATATGGCGGCTGCCCATACGTTTTCGATTAAAATCAATTTGAATCGCCTTGCTTGATGCGGTGAGCTGTATTC
>JAYPYM010000054.1:20036-20649 GCA_038135915.1 Gammaproteobacteria bacterium | reverse complement strand
CTATAATCCAGTACTCAATTTAATCAACCAAATTATAGAGCCGTTTATGGGGCCGATACGTAAAGTGATTACGCCAATGGGGGGGCTTGACTTTACTCCAATGATTGCACTACTGCTGCTAGGCTTTCTGCAAATTCTATTGGGTCTTTAGGGCTAAGGAGATACAACCTGATAACACGTAGTTTCGATCCAGCTTGTACCGCCTTTTATTTTGTGGGCTTCTACTGGTTCTTTTTGTAGTAGTGGTCAGGGTTTTTTACATTTTTTCGTGTGCAACCTAGGCATCTGACGAAGGTGGACTTAAAGGGTCTGACTACTAGGCTCTTTCCGGCTTCTTCTGCGTTTCCGCCTACTAAGGAAACAGGTAGTGTGATCGCATAAATTGCTGTTCCAACTACTGTTGCGCCAAACATAACAGGGCGAGCAATTAATGCATCTGCGGTCATTTGTGCTGCCGTAGGCCTTTCGACAACTTTTTTTGCAGAGGCGAGATTAGGAGCAGCGACGCCGATAACCATTATGAAACTTGAAAACCAAGCTGCTAATACTTTTTTGTTAACCATTTGTATAACTCCTGCTCCTGAAGGATTCAGCTAAAATATCTATTTAGATC
>JAYPYM010000054.1:11336-19937 GCA_038135915.1 Gammaproteobacteria bacterium | reverse complement strand
GGCTTAAACGGGGTTTGGCAGTGGTGCGAGTAGCTCTTTATCAGCAGTCATATACTCGAGTTTTTCGCCTATCAGTGCCTCAATATTTGGAAGTTCAAATGCATCATCTTCGCTTGCAAAGCTAATCGATGTACCAGCTTGCCCGGCTCTACCTGTGCGGCCAATGCGATGGACGTAATCTTCAGCGTCTTCAGGTAGTGAGTAGTTAACGACGTGGGAAATTTTATCGACATGAATCCCTCGGCCGGCAACATCTGTAGCAACTAACACGCGTATTTTCCCTGTTTTAAAACCATCTAGCGTACGTAACCTTCGCTTTTGTTCAACTTCACCTGAAATCATTGAGCATGAAATTCCGTAATGCGTTAGTTTTTCGCATAAGTATCTCGTTTCATCTCTACGATTATTGAATATAATTACGCGCTGCCAATCTTGTTTTTTCAATAAATTGAACAGTAGTGTGAACTTGTTAGCCTCATCAATTAGATAAACTTGTTGTTTGACGTTTTGATTGGTTACTTGAGAGGGAAATACTTTCACTTCTTCGGCATAGAGCGTCCATTGTTTTGCAAGTCTGGTGACAGAGGGGTTATAAGTTGCACTGAAGAATAAAGTTTGGCGGAATTCTTTTTTAGGTGTCTGATAGACTAGCTTTCTAACGTCTGGAATAAAGCCCATATCGAGCATGCGGTCTGCTTCGTCGATCACGAGGATTTCAACTTCACAGAGTACGGCGTCGCTAGAATTAACAAAATCAAGCAGTCGACCAGGTGTAGCAATGAGCAAGTCTATTATTTCCGTATTAAGCCTGTCACGCTGTTTTTGATAATCCATGCCGCCCACTAGTGACAGTATATTTAGTTGAGTTAGGGCTGCTAACGATTTAGCATCGGCTTCAATCTGTAGTGCGAGCTCTCTGGTTGGGGCTAGTATTAGCACTCTTGGTTCGCCACAGTAACGCTCCTGCTCTATGTTCTTGGTTAAGCAGTGCTGAATGCAGCTAATTAGGAAGGCAGCCGTTTTTCCGGTGCCAGTTTGTGCTTGTGCAACGATATCTGCACCTTGTAGGGTAAAGGGTAAAGATTCACTTTGGATAGGTGTCGACTGATTAAAACCAAGCTCATGTATCGCAGAGAGAAGTAAGGGCGATAAGTTAAATGAGTCGAATGATGGGGTATCGGGAGCGTTATTGTTATCAGTCGTTTCTTGTGCTGTTTGGTTTTCCGGTTCTATCACATTTGTATCTCTCGACAAGCCTTTGAGAATTGTTGTGAGGATACTCTAACCTATATTTCTCTATTGCGCAAAAAATGCTTTCAGGTGTCAGTAAAATTTACACCTCCTCTATAAAGTCTGGTTTTGAATAGTTAGACGCTAAAATGACAGAAGGTGGCCAAAGTATAGGTCGTCAGTTGTTCCGTCTGCATAGTTAATATAAATCCAGTTTTCCTCTTTTTCTATGAGTGCCTGGTTCAGCTGGTTAGATGCGATAACCCCTGTGTCTGGACCGTCGATATTTCTATACAAGGAAAGAGTGGTGTGGTTGTCGCTGGTAATGGTTAACCCGCCTCCGGCAATGGATGTTATAGTCAAGTTTGATATCAGTGAATTTAAGGTTAGTTTGTTTGGGACAAGTTGAATAACTTTACTTGTGTTCGATCGGATTTCACCGCTCAGTGCTGTTGACCGCTGCCCGGTAGCACTTAACCAGGTAAGGTTGGTGTTGAAAAAATTGGTATCTTCCCCATAGCTAACCGAAATGTCTAAGTCAAAATCTCTGCCGTTTTCGTCAGAAAAATTGCCTATAAATGTGGATGCGCCAGAGTAACCCTTTCCAGCATCTAACTGTTCTTTAATGGTAGCAATGACTGTTTTTAGGTTTGGACGGTCCAAAGCTAAAATATCATTCCTTAGTCCTGTTAAGTCTAGGTCGAAATCTAGATCGCCTGCTATGTTAATGTTATTTTCTAGGTCTAGGGTTTGTAGCAAGCCTTTAAAGTTGAGATGCAGTTCGTTCGGCAAATTAAGTTCAAATAGCGTCACATCGCTTTGAAAAGAAAGCGTTGCTTCTGATGATTCAAACTCAATTCGGCTTTGATTGTCTGAAATCCAGCCATTGATGAGAAAGCCAAATTTGTTTGCAGTGTTGGGTATAGCGACGAACTCAAGATTTGCTTCAACTATTTGATCTAATGTGCCGATAATTGAAATGCGCTCTTCAAAAAAATAATAAGTGACGGTTAAGTCCTTTGCTTTGATGAGTGTGACCTCTGCGATAATATCGCAGAAATTTTGCCGAAAGAACTGAATGCTTCTGCTTTGTTCTCTGCAAACAAGGTGAAGGTTATCGGTGTCTAAAATTAAATTACAGAGCACTGTTGCGGCACTGTTGTTGAAGCTATTGCACACAGCCTGTAGGGCTAGGTCTGGTAGCGCAGACAAGACTCCAAATTGAGCGGCCAATGTCAATGGGGCGAGAATTTTGTTCCATCTTGGCGCCACGTCTTTTTCTAACGTGTGTTGCCAGGCATTAAAAAATTCGCCTGAATCTCCTTCTATTTGAAACTCATCATTCCAAGACTTGATGTTCGCAATTAGATTCTTTGTGTTGACTAACCCTTGTGTATCTTGGGCGTAGACACTGGCATTAGTGTATGAGTCAATGGGCGCTATCTTGGCTTGATTTGCGAGAGATAAAGCTGCTACCTGAGAAGCTTCCAGTGAAAGAAAGTTAGCAGTATTTGCCGCATTTTCCGCTAATGTTGACAGTGTCACCTCGCGGTCTTCATCTGAGTTCCATTTCAGTTGACCTTGAGCTTCTGCAAAGGACGTTGCCAGTAGAGACAAGCCGCCCATTAGCTCGTCTGGGGTATATATTTCTAGAAAAGATGCGTTATATAGCGCATAGTTAAGCATTTCTGTGCTAGCTGAAGAAACAGCGCTTGTGTCAGTTAAGTCTATCGCTTTGATTTCATCAATCGGTCTTTCTAGACCAAATATTTCCGCCACTTGAGCATTGGCGATTTCTATACTATCTGGGTGGATGCCTAGAGGGAAATGTTCAGCATAGGCTGTTGCGATATGGGTAAGAGGGGTCACATGAACTTCGTTATCAAGTTTATCTAAGGATGTGACCGCTCTAAGTACGAAGTTTTGAGGTAAGTTGAAGCTTTCACCGAAGTCTATTAATCCATTTTGATTGGTATCCAGTTCGCTTTCTTGGTTGCTACTTCCGCAGCCTATGCTGGCATCGCATACCATTAAGGATCTTATTCCTCCAGCATGGCTGATCTCAATGCCAACCGGGCCCGTTTCACCAGATGGTAGTAAGACTTCAAAGTGACCTTCGTTATCAGTAAAGGTGCTGCTCAGTAGCGTGTCGAATATGCCTGATTCTATTCGGTAGAAGTCTACCTTGGCTTGCTTTAGAACGCCTTTTGTGGCGTGGCCTGAGATTTTTCTCTGTGTATTTTCATCCATGCTTTCAGCATGGTTGCCGCCACCGCCACCGCCACCACAGCCAGATAAAGTGACTGCCAAGAAGATAGTTAGTGCAGCTAATCTATGAGCCAAGCATAGGGTCGAGCTGAAATTGGGTAAAAAAAAGCGAGCATTTTTTGGCATGAGACTATCCCGAGTTTGCATGATCAATAGATGTTATCCATAAGATTCACACCGCAATTAAGTATCATAATAGAATCATATGGATTAAATTCCAAACTGATATCTTGTTAGCGTGAAAGCTGACAATTTAATGGCGTAACTTGGCTGGCTAAATTAGGAGTTTTGCAATTTTTGATCGAAAGGCTAAATTTTATGGTATAGGGAATGAATACTTCTTGTTGAGAGTCTTGGTTCCATCAAAGCAAATCAAGTGAATGAAAAAGGATTACCCGTGAAAAAAAAAGTATTTCTAGTAGATGATGAAGAAATTATTTCTACCCTAATCAATGGGTTTTTAGAAGAAAAATATGATGTGAAGTGCTTTTTATCTGGAGAGGCATGCCTAGAAGCTTTATCCACAGAGAACCCCGATGCGATTATCGTAGATGCTCACATGCCTGGTATGGATGGTTTAGCGACATGCGAGGCGGTAAGAAAACGATTTGAAAATATGCCGATTGTACTGATGTCAGCCAATGAGTCAGAATTCGAGAAAAATTTGGCTATAAGAGCTGGTGCTCAGCATTATTTGGGAAAACCTATCCGAGGTCAGGAGTTAATGGGGGCGCTGAATCGGCTAGTGCCAGAGGCCTCTGCGCGCATTGTCTAGCTTTTTTCTGGCGCATTTAATTTATTAATCTATAGGGATTTACTCCTATTTACTATCTAAAATACCGGTATTATTATCGGTGCTAATCTTGCGCTTTGCTTCGAGCCAAAAGTAGTAGCTTAAAGCTAAGTTTTTGGAAATACCTCGACTACTAAAGAAAAATGTGTGCTATCATGTGGCCTTTTCATGCTCTCTAAATAGATAGCGCTAGTGATCAAGGTTTTTTTATTAAGAGATGATGCTGTATGCCAATTACTAATCAATATCATAGTGCAAAAAATGGAGTGTCTAACAGCCTCTTGACGCACATGCTGATAGATTTAGAAAAGTCTAAGCGATACTTGGATTTGAGTGGTAGTGGAGCTTTTAGGAGCCCGGAGCAAAGCCAGCGTTATTGGCTTAGGGTTTGGAATTTAGATCGTCTACGTATTACTCATCATGTCTTATTAAATCAAGTAAGCTGTCAAGCTGCCGCAGAGTTTATCTTAAATGATATCTATGCCGGTTTTTATGCCGATATGCCTTTGGTCGCGCAGCAAATAGAGCGTGCACTGCCTGCAGTGTCTAGAATTTTTCCAGTGAGGCTCCTAGAGGTTGCAGCAGCAGCCTTGGACCTACACGTGTTAACACATGAAATCGATGAAGTCTTATCTAAGGCGTTGTGTGCAGCTGGTGTGGGTGAGCGTATTACCACTGAGGTTTATACTTGCATTTATAAGCAGGCTAATATACATCAATTGAGATTAAGGCAAATTGATTTAAGTCTTGCTCTGGCTGAGACTTTGGACAGGCATAACAATAAGAAATGGCTATTTAAGGCGTTTAAATTGGCAAGAGTGCCTGCAGAAAAAGCGGGGCTGGCTGAGTTGTACCTTTTTTTGAAAAAAGCGTTTGGCATGCTTGTGGATACGCCTGATATGATTGATGTGATTAAAGATATTGGGTATACGGAAAAGCGTTTGAGTATTCGTTTGAATCAAGGTGACAACCCTTTCCTTTCGGCCGCCTACCTGCCACTGAATAGCTTTGAAAATAAATGCTTAGAGTTGGAAGAGGTTGGAGTTTAAACCCTAGCCCAAAAGCAGCGGTTGATCAACTTTTCCTGCTAAGCCATTCGTGTCTTTTTGTTTTTGAAGCCCTTTTGCTTTGGCGCTATTGATGCTGATAGGCTGGGATTGGATAAGCTGCTCCACGACTTGCTTGGCCTGTAAGAACGATTTCTTGAAGTATTTTGGCTCAACCAAAGCGGTTGCCGTTGTGTAGTTGATCGAAACTTGGTCTGGGTTCACGTTGAAGTTTAGATGTAATCCGATACCAGGGTAAAGCTCGCCGTAATTTGCTTCATTCATCATTTGCCAGGGTAATGCTTTATACGAGGCTGAACGCTGTTCATGATAGGTCATAAAAATATTGAAAGCAGGTCGGTGAAACCTGTGCATCCGCCCAGTAATATAAGATTGTGACCCTATACCGATAAGCTTCGGAGGTAGTTGGCTGAGCATAGATTCTGGTGATGCTATTTTGAAATAGTCGTCAAGCAGCTTTCTTTGTTCTCTCAATTCGCGTAGTGCTCTCATTGGATTTTTGGTGGTAGTTGGTATGCGTACTAGATAATGAGATCGTTTGAGCTCAACCCCTTGACCTTGGCTTAGCATGCTTAATGCGACGAGTGACTGTGATGGTAGTTGGTTTCGTTGATCGAGGTAAGTTCTAAGTGCCAAGCTTGCAATGAGAAATAGAATGTCTATGTTGGTGGTATTTTTAAACCGCATGCTTAACTGACTTATATTGTCAGTTGGCAAAAATATACTATCGTAAACTCGTTCAGGCCCAAAGCTATGGTTAAATATGCTTTTAGGTGCGCTGAACCAATTTGGTGGTGATTCTTGGGCGGGTGTTATACCGTTAGCAATCGTTTTTCTGGTCAAAAACAAGACTATTTTTTTCGAAATCTTGCCGAACTGAGTTGGGATGCTCATTATGTCATCCTTCGCTTTAGATAGCATTTCATTTCTGGTTGGGAATGCTTCTGGCATGTATGTTGAGATATAAATCGGCGCTTTTCTTTTTTCAGCGATACTCTTCTGCAATTTTTGTGTGTTGTTATGGTGCTCTTTTTGTGCGTTCTGTGAATTGTCTACCAGCAATTGGAGTATAGAATGTTGCATGCGAAGTTCTAATGCCTTGTGTACGACAAAATATAGTGCAAAGTTCGCATTGAAAAGGTGTTCATTGTTTTTTAAAGAAATGAAATAAAGTTTCCATAGAGGGCTACCACGGTCCAAGACTTCTGAGGTTGTATCGGTAATGAGGTGGGAGAAATCATCGTGGTTTGATGTTTCATCTAAGGTTAACTCATTGACATGGTAGGTAATATCGAAATAAGGGTCTTCTAGCCAAACTGGATTTGCAATATTAAATAGTGGTTCAATGACGCGTTGCCTTAAATGCGGGTGCAGTGCAATATTCTTTTCGATACGTTGACGTATGTCATAAATACCTGGTATGGATTGATGCTTGGTATTAAAAAAATATAGTTTGCTTACTGACATCGGCACTTCTTTAGAGTCAACTTTCAAGAATGTCAGTGCACTGCCTTTGATGCTTTCCATAAGCCAAATAGCTCCTAGTTGATCATATTTTTTAGCTGTTCGTGCACATAAATAGATGCTTTAAGTGATATATTCTTGGTAGTTATAATTGATATTCTGTATATCTTATTCTCTAGAATAATGATTTTAGACTCCTACGGCAACTGGCGCCAGCAGAAAACCTAGTATGTGCGGATATAGTCTAATTGTGGCAAACGAGGATGCTATTATAAAAATATTTTAAGGTTGGAATCTTCATCTTCAGAATTGATATACTTTGGTCGTGTTAAGTATATTTGTTCGGCTGGAATGCCGGCATCAGTAAGCATTTTTTTTAAGCCTAGCCCTCGTTGTCTGGCTAGGAATATTAGAGTTTCGCTTTCGTTTTTGCTAGAGGGTTTATTTTGTGCAGTTTCCCATTGTTTAAGGTCTTTCTTATTTGCAGTTGCTTCCAGTCGCAGCTGAATTTTATCGCTGATTGAAACTATCTCTTTGAGATGAGCTATGACCTGTGCCAGGTGTGCTTGCTGCTTTGGAGGGAGCCGATTGGATAATGGTGAAAAGTTGAATTGCCCTAACTGAACTTCTTTTAATATTTCGTTAGGCGGAAAACGATTGACTACTTTGGCATGATTTTTTTTTGGGTTAAATACGCTTAGCTTGCTGGCACTTTTTTCGGCTACCATTTTGGGTATTTCGTTAGAAATAATGTTTAGTACTTGGTGTGGTTGGTAGATGTTGCACGTTCTGGTTTCCAAAAAGTGCTTGACCTGGTTTTCCATATTAGATGTCATGATATCGGTTAGGTAAGAGGGTAGATTTATGCCGTTGAGAAACGGCTTGTTAGTCATTGCTAGACTCACTTTCGACCCGAGGCTGCAACGATCTTTTTGGACAGCTAAGGAGATATTCTTTGGTATATTTTTGATTGGTGTAATAGGGGACAAATAAATCTGGTTGGACTGATGCATTATATTTAGGTTTTTTGAGCGAGCACTTACTGATATGGCTTGCGTTAGATTGTTATTTGAAAAATGAAATGGCGTTATGAATATCTCTGTTTCAACTAGGTTGCCTTTTTGTAGGAGGATTTTTGTTTCATTGAGTGCCGAAAAATTATCTGCAGATATAGACAAGCCGGGAAGTATATCCTTGTTGATCCAGCTGCCCCATTCTTTCTCAATGACATTTGGGTTCTCGGTGAAGAGTGTGGTGCCCAGTATTTGAATTTTTTCTGCGTCTAGTGAGTGAAGCTTGTGATGATGTGCTTGAGCATCTAGGTGGACATTTAACGCGTGTCTTTTCCTGAGTGAGACCTTATCCATGTATACTTTGTCTACGTGCACCTCAAAAGCTTGCGATCCGCTAGCTTTTGAGTGCGTGAGTAGCCCAAATATGTTTGCGTCATTAGCTGTCCAACCCTCGCGCCCATGATTGAAGGTTAAATTCAGGGATTCGGCGAGTGAATTATATCTGAACACCTTTGGTGTTGGTGTATAACGGATGGTTTCAATGCCAAGCGTTGGTTCGATTAGCGTCAGTTTTGCTTTTAGTGGATTCGTTCGCTCAGAGCTTTTTGGGTGATTGCCCAATTGATATTGATGGTTTATTTCTAGGTCTCCTTTTAACCATTGTGTGATTGCTGTAGTGCTTGAATGTGCCCTGTTTGAGGGGTTGGCAACCAATTGACCATATTCCAGATCAGATGCTAGCTTCCAGCTGGTGAGCGATAATGTT
>JAYPYM010000054.1:0-11326 GCA_038135915.1 Gammaproteobacteria bacterium | reverse complement strand
TAGCTAGTTGATTTAAGTTAGCAGTAAAGTTGAAAGTGGGTTTCAGAGTCATTCTCAAATTGGGGTGAATGTTTACATCTATAGGGTGCTTTGCTTCTGTAGTATTTGCGTGAAATGTCCAGGTACCGGCCTGGTCTTCAGGGCCTATAAGCGCGCCTGACATCGATAATTCAGTGCTATTGGTATCATCCCCAACCTGTAATTTGCCTACGCTATGCCAAGCCAGAGTTAATGGTGCTTGCTGTTCAAATGGTTGCCGTTTTTCTTTTGCGGGATAGTTGTTCGTATGGGAGGGAGCAGGCAAAGGCTTTTTTTCTGTGAAAAAAAGCTCTGCAGAAAAATCGCCTTCATAAGCTATTAGATATTCTTCCATAGCGTCTTTTGAGTTGTTCTGTGCTGATGGTCGAGTGTTGGCCCATTTGACTGTGCACCCTTCACACTCAATCAGTGCCGGTGTATTCATCGAATTAAGACTTGTCGAGAGTATATTTTGAGTGAGACTAGCCCAATGAATGGTGTCTTGCTCTGATGTCATTGGTGTTGCTTTGATGTGTGTTTCTGATAGCGATACGGTTAAGCCAACAATCTGAATCTTCTTTATGTCGATCAAGGGGTCTAAACCCAGTTGCCAGTCTATTGTGAGTGCGTCAGAAAACACTGTTTCGTTGCGTTCGTTTTGCGCTGAAAGATGAACACCAGAGAAATATATTTGTTGTTTAGTGAAGCTTACTTGGCTTTGCTCCCAAGTGTGGATGGCGGATAACCTATTGGTGATAGTGGTTTCTAGTAGATAGGGCAAAGCTGCATGATGAAATATTACGCCTAATGCCATTAGGCTGAGCATGCCCAGGCCAAATACTGGTGCTTTTAAGCTTCGATATGTTTTCATACGAAAATGCCAAATGGTCTTCTAAAAAGGCGTATTGCCATGTTGATGGTGATTAAAAAATCTACAGATATAGAGAGTATGGACCTTGGATTCCGCCAGTGCGAGTGTATTGGTTGGTTTATTGGTTAGTGCTTATGATGGTGAAGGTTATATCTAGCTTTTATTGTGCTGCACCATGATGGATGGCATCTTTTATAAGGGTCCAAACTGGGTCTAATAAAAGTGGCTGTGCTTCAGCAGTGGGGTGAATGCCGTCTTTTTGAAAAAGCCCGGGTTTGAGCGTTAGCGGGCGTAAAAATGATGGTGTCCAGATAATTTGGTGATTCTCCTTTAAGTCTTGATAGAGGTTTTTAAATGCATCAGCATAAACAGGCCCATAATTAGGTGGTAGTTCCATGCCTAACAGAATGACTTTCGCATTTATTGCTTTGGATGACTTGATCATCAGTTCCAAGTTTTCTTTTATGTTGTTGGTGGGTATGCCTCTTAGGCCATCATTTCCACCAAGGCCGATGATAACAACTTTAGGTTGAAATTCTTTTAACTGTGCATCAAATTGTTTGCGCGCGCCGCCGCTTGTTTGGCCACTAATGCTCAAATTAACGACTTTCCAGCCTGGCTGGGCTAAGCTGAGCTTTTTTTCCATTAGTTGTACCCAGCCTTGCTGTTGAGGTATACCATATGCTGTACTTAGGCTGTCGCCAACAATCATAATAATATTTGTCTTGCTTGGGGCGGGCGATTTTTCTGCCTCTTGCGTAGCGAAACATGATTGAATAATGAGGGCTTGAATAAAAATTAGGGCTAGGCGCGTAAGATATATCGGCATTTTTTTTGCTGAACGATTTTTTAAGGCGTTAAAAAATAACATATTGGGTCATGAATCTATGCAAGAACTTGTGGTTAAGGCAAGTAATATTTCAAAACATGCCAGTTCTGGTGATGAAACTATCCAAATTCTAGACCATATTAATTTGGAAATATACTTAGGCGAAACGCTCGCGGTTTGCGGGCGATCTGGCTCTGGTAAATCTTCATTGTTGGTTATCCTAGCAGGTTTGGATCTGCCCAGCGCTGGTGAGCTATCTTTGTTGGGGCGCCCAATGATGGGTATTACAGAGGCTCAGCGGGCGTCTATTCGTAGAGGGGATGTTGGGTTCGTATTCCAGTCTTTTCAGCTCATCCCATCTCTACCAGCTCGAGAGAATGTCGCTTTGTCCCTGGAAATTGGTCGAGGCATGCCTGTAAAAGAAGCGCTGGCTCAAGCCGACGAGTTGCTAAATGAATTAGGTTTGGGGCATAGGCTGTACCAGTTGCCAGCTCAGCTGTCTGGGGGAGAGCAGCAGCGTGTTGCCATAGCTCGTGCATTTATTAATGAGCCTAAAGTGCTCTTTGCCGATGAGCCAACGGGCAATCTGGATCAAAATACAGGCGATTTAGTTGCTGATATGTTGTTTCGAATGGTTGAGCATAAAAAAGCTAGCCTCGTTTTAGTGACGCATGATCAGGAGTTAGCTGCAAGGTGTGATCGGCAGATTTATTTAAAGCAAGGAAAAATTGTCGAGCAATCTGTATGATTGGCCGTTCTACTGGTTTACTTTGATGGAGCAACTGGATGATTGAGCGTGTGATCAGGCTCTGGTGGTGCGATTGGCGCCATAATCGCGATTGGGTATTGTTTTCGATCATTTGCTTTTGTTTGTTTGTACTGGCTTTGCTCCAGTTGCTGAGTGCCTCCCTGAAAGAGACTACTCTAAAAAGCACTAATCAGATTGTTGGCGCAGATTGGGTGCTTGAGTCTTCTTTGCCAGCCGAGGAAGCTTGGTTAGATCATGCGCTTCAACAACAGCTTAGATATACCCAAACGTTAGAAACCACCAGTGTTATTCTGCATCAAGAAAAAACAGCGTGGGTGGGGATAAAAGCGGTGGGGAGGCATTACCCTTTAGTTGGCAATGTATTAACTCAATCAAATATTTCCTCTGCGGAAACACCTCGAGATGTTGGGCCAGAGATTGGCGAAGTTTGGGTGTCTCCTAGGGTTTATCATCAACTTGGTTTGACCATGGGAGAAGAGGTGTCTATTGGCTATGCGACATTTAGATTAACTGCGCTCATTTTGGATGAACCGGATAGAAGCGGTCGCTTCTATGACTTGGCACCGCGGGTGATGATAAATTGGCAAGATGTGCCTGCCACACGCTTGATTCAGGCGCACAGCCGGGCGACTTATCGTACCTTGTTGGTTGGTGATCGAGATGCGTGGGCGCGTTTTGAAGGTTGGCTGAAACCTCAATTAAGGGTGCATGATCAACTAAAGTCTGCATTGAATCTTCGGCCTGGGCTAAAAGGCGCTTTGGAGAAGGCGAAGTCTTACTATGACTTAATTGGTTTGGTGGCATTTTTGCTGTCAGGGTCAGCTTTGATGTTGATATTTGACCGTTATTTGAGGCGGCAAACGCCTAAAATATCACTCTTTACCACCATGGGTTATAGCCGAAAGAATATTGTGAAGGTTTATGCGCTTCAATGGCTTTGGGTGAGCTGTCTCGCTTTTTTTCTAACGCTTTTTTTGGCTCTTACCTGTTTTAACCTACTGAAATCTGGCCTTGCCGAAAGAATGTGGATAGAGTTAGAAAGTCCTGGTGTTATGCCTGCTGTGCAAGCATTGATAGTGGCGCTTTTTTGGTTGTGGTGTGTTGGCGCTATTTGTTTTGCTCAAGTCTTAAAGCTGCCCCCTTTGATCATGATACGAGGATTGCCGAGTGGTGATCATGGCATCAAAAAGAGTGTTTCGTTTGCTGCTATTGCATGCTTAAGTGTGATATTGTTTGGCGGCATTTTTGGGCGTTCTTTTTTCCTTGTTCTGTTTGGCCTTCTACTGTGGGCTTCTCTCGTGTTTGCTGTGCTTTATGTTGTTTCTCGTCTGCTTAAACCTAAGTTGCCGTTATTTGGCTTGCGGGTGCGGTTGGTATTTAGGCAATGGTTTTATCGCCCAGGTCTGTTTTTCTTACAAGTGATCACGATGAGTTTTATTCTACTTTCATCTGTGACTATTTATTATTTGAAAGTCGAATTGTTTGATACTTGGTCAAGGCAAATGCCACAAGGTGCGCCTAATTACTTTTTGATGAATATATTTGATGAAAATATTCAGCCGCTGCGAAGTTTGCTGGCTTCATCGAGCTTGAAGCCATCTCGGTCTTACCCCATTGTAAGAGGTCGTTTAACCAAGATAAATGAGCAGCCTGTTTTGTCTGAGGTAACCAAAGAAGCCCAGCCGAGGAGGCGTGTCAATCGAGAGCTTAACTTAACTTGGACGCATACATTGCCCTATGAAAATCACATTGTAGCTGGTAGTTGGCTGACGCATAACCCTCGGTTAGACCAGGTTTCCGTCGAAAGCGAGCTTGCGGAGAGGTTGGGTATTCAGCTAGGTGATGAGTTAACCTTTAGTGTCGCTGCAAAAGAAATAAAGGTTAGCGTGACCAGTTTAAGGAAGGTGGAGTGGGATACTATGTTGCCAAACTTTTACATGATATTTCCGCCAGGCTTATTAGATAAAGAAGCTTTCAGTTACCTTATGAGTTTATATATTCCCAGCCATTCTGCCGAAGTAATTGCTCAAATGGCGGCACGGTTTCCAGAAGTCAATATCATTGGTGTTGATGTGTTTTTAAGTCAAGTTAAAAAGATTAAAGATCACGTCAGCTTGGCTTTAGAATTTGCCAACTTGATTTTGCTTATTTCAGTGTGTGGTGTCTTGTTCGCAGCCATTAATAGTACATGGGACGAACGATTGCTGACTTACTCAATTAGTCAATTAGTTGGTATGGAAAAGCAATGGGTGGTAAAGGCGCTTATTTACGAGTATGCTTTGTTAGGTCTGGCGTCGGGTGTTATAGCTTCACTGGCTTCAGAAGGTTTGGCCTATTGGTTGTATACAAACATATTTAATTTCGATTGGGCGCCCAGTTTGTGGCTTTTCCTGTTTGTGCCTACTGTCAGCGCACTTATGATGGCGGCTTTCGCTGGGCTATCTTCTTATGTGTTGTTGCGTAAACAGGCCTATCAGAGAACTAGGGCTTTATTGGGTAGATGAAATATCTGACAAGCTCAATATTAAGAACGGAAAATAAAATAAAATCAAACTAGCTTAGGTTTAGGCTATTAGAGACTAAAGGTACTTTATGCCCGCAAACAAAACTCCCTTGTACGATAAGCACTTGGCATGCAAAGCAAAAATAGTAGATTTTCACGGTTGGTCGATGCCCTTACATTATGGCTCTCAAATTGATGAGCACCATGCTGTGCGTAATCAGGCTGGTATGTTTGACGTTTCCCATATGATGGTGACTGATATTTGGGGCTTAGAGCGAGCCGAGTTTTTGTCTAGCTTATTGGCCAATGACATTGGTAAGTTAGAAGAAGGGCAGGCTTTGTATAGCCTAATGTTAAATGATCATGGGGGGATCATTGATGATCTTATCGTTTATCATTGTGGCTACTATTATCGCTTGGTGACTAATGCGGGGACTCGTGACAAGGTTTCTGCATGGCTGGCATTGCATGCTGAGTCCTTCAGTGTCGATATTAAGGTGCCCAACCAATATATTTTACTTGCAATACAAGGACCTTCGGCAAAAAAACTTGTTTGTCAGGCTGTTGAAGAAGAAGCCTCTGAGAAGATTCGTTCAATCAAAAAATTTACCGCTGACTTTTGGCAGAACTGGTTTATTGCCAATACAGGTTATACTGGTGAGCAGGGAATAGAGATATTATTGCCTATTGATGAAGGGCTTATTGTTTGGGATAAGTTAATCGATGTGGGTGTTTCGCCGTGTGGCTTAGGTGCTAGGGATACATTGAGGCTAGAAGCAGGCCTGAATCTATATGGTGCTGACATGGATGAGGCTTGCTTGCCTCAAGCAGCCAATCTCACATGGACTTTAGCAATGGGGGAGAAAGGGCAGACTGAAAAGAGGGAATTTGTAGGTCGTAAAGCTTTGGAAAGTAGAAAGGTGGAAACAGAACTTGTGGGTCTTGTGCTAGAAGGGCGTGCGATACCCCGATCAGGCCAACCCTTGTATGCTGATCATATTGAAGACAATGATGACAACCAAATTCCTCAAGAAGCTAAAGTCGGCGTGATTACCAGTGGTTCATACTCGCCCACTTTGGGTGTGGGTATTGCCTTTGCCCGAGTGTCTAGGCCAGCCCAATCTCAGTACCAAGTACATATCAGGAAAAAGTTGTGTTTGGCAAAAAGGGTCTCGTTGCCATTTGTGAAAGATGGGAAAAAAGTATTTTCCATTTATGAGTCATGAGACACATATAACGCCATCAAACAGCCTAAATGCCACTATTTTAAAGTCATCCGTTGTGCGTCATTTCGGCATATTTCAATAAATATGAGATTTGCGTATGGGAAAAAGCTTTGCAGTACGAAATCAAGCCCATATAATTGACGCTCATATACTATTTTTAGGCCGTGCTATTTTAAAGAACCTAGTGTTTTTAAAGTCATCAATGGTTTGAATGGCCGCAATCTAACGCACATCTTGATAAACGTAAAGAGGATACTTCATGACTGATGTACCAGGAGATTTAAAATATCTGTCCAGCCACGAGTGGATTAGAGTTGAAGATAGTGAGACGGGCGTTGTAGGTATTACTGATCATGCGCAGGAAGCAATGGGGGACTTGGTCTATGTTGAGCTACCAGAGGTGGGCGCAAAAGTTTCTGCTGGGGACCAGGTGGCTGTAGTTGAGTCAGTTAAAGCTGCATCTGATATTTACACGCCGGTGAGTGGCGAAATTGTAGCCGTGAATGAGGCGCTAGAAGATAGTCCAGAGTCTGTTAACACAGATGCATATGGCGATGGCTGGATCTTTCAAGTCAGGATGGATGACATTGAAGAAATGAATG
Organism: Gammaproteobacteria bacterium; assembly: GCA_038135915.1. Lineage (GTDB taxonomy): Bacteria > Pseudomonadota > Gammaproteobacteria > Pseudomonadales > UBA6940 > JAYPYM01. The sequence goes on along the minus strand of JAYPYM010000054.1, from coordinate 4,508 downwards.
ATTTGCTAGGGCCTTCGGATTATCAAGCTCAGATTGATGAGGAAGACTCTGTTGAAGGTGTAGAGGTGGAAGAGGAATAACTTCATGTCATTCATACCACATACCGAAGATGAAAAACACCAAATGCTAGCAGCGATCGGTGTGAAACAAATTGATGACTTATTCGATGAAGTCCCGGGCGCATTGAAAGATCCCGACTTAAAAGCGTTACCAGAGTCTCAGCCGGAAATGCTAGTGCATCGCAATATGCAAGCCCTAGCTGCCGAGGATCAGGGATATATTAATTTCATTGGTGCTGGTGCATATGAGCATTTTATCCCTGCAGCAGTATGGGATATTGTTGGTCGTGGTGAGTTTATGACCGCTTATACCCCATACCAGGCAGAGGCAAGCCAGGGCACTTTACAGCTGATTTACGAATACCAAACCATGATGGCAGAGCTGACAGGTATGGAGGTGTCAAACGCATCGATGTACGATGGTGGATCAGCGCTTGCTGAAGCATGTCTGATGGCTGTAAGAGCACAACGAAAGAAAGCACATCGAAAGATTTTAATGCCTGGTACTCTGAACCCCAGTTATGCCCAAGTATCTAAGAATATGACTTTTCGTCAAAAGATAGAACTTGTTACCTTGCCTTGGTCTAGTGAGGCAGGTATCACTGACCGAGATCAGCTAGAAAAAATTGAAGGTGGTGGTTTTGATGCGCTGGTCATCGCGCAACCGAATTTCTTTGGTCAATTGGAAGATGTGAATGTACTGACGGACTGGGCACATTCCCAAGGAGCCTTGGTTATTGCTGTTGTTAACCCCTTATCCTTGGCGTTATTGAACCCGCCTGGAAGCTGGGGTGAAAAAGGGGCTGACATTGTTGTTGGTGAAGGCCAGCCACTTGGTGTGCCGTTAAGTGGTGGTGGGCCTTATTTTGGCTTTATGTGTTGTCGGCAATCTATCGTAAGACAATTACCGGGCAGGATTGTTGGGCGGACGAAAGACTTAAATGGAAATACAGGTTATACGCTAACTTTGCAAGCAAGAGAGCAGCACATTAGGCGATCTAAAGCAACTTCAAATATATGTACAAATCAGGGCTTAGCTGTGACAGCAGCTACCATCTATATGAGCCTAATGGGTGCTCAAGGGTTGCGAGAAGTCGCAGAAGCCTCTGTGCTCAATACCCAGCGAGTTGTTTCAGCGCTAGATAGTATAGGCCTAAAGCCAAGGTTTCAGGGCCCAAGGTTCCACGAAGTTGTTGTTCAAACGCCTCGAGAAGCTACTGGCTTGATAAATGAAGCTGCACAGCATGGTGTGTTGGCAGGCCTGAGCTTTGGTGAGCCATTCACACAGTTAAAGAACGACTTGCTGTTATGTGCCACAGAAACAAAAACGGCATCAGATATAGAGAAATTGGTGCAGGTTTTGAGTGCTTGCATTTGATCTTTTGGTTAGTCATGAAAGGTAATTATGTTAATTTTTAAAAAAAGTAAGAAGAACCGGCGAGCCAAATCTTTATCGCTTGCCAATCATGAGGTTTTCTCCGACCCTCGGTCTACTTTGTCAGATTTGATACCTGCGGCTTTCCTGAGGTCTGATAAACCAGCATTGCCAGAAGTGTCTGAGCTGCAAACTGTGAGGCATTATACAAGGTTGTCAAGAAAGAACTTTTCAATCGACACGAACTTTTATCCACTTGGCTCTTGTACCATGAAGTATAACCCCCGTGGTGCTCATCGAGCTGCTATGCTGCCAGGTTTTTTAGAGCATCACCCGCTAGCCCCAGAATGTGCTAGCCAAGGTTTGATGTCTGCCCTTTATCAGTTGCAGGAGTGGCTTGGAGTGGTGACGGGCATGGGTGCCGTTTCATTGTCGCCAATGGCTGGCGCTCAAGGCGAGTTTGCTGGTGTTGCTATGATTAAAGCCTATCATGATGCTAGGAATGATACTCAGCGAACTGAAATACTCGTTCCCACCGCAGCACATGGCACAAATCCCGCTACTGCGATTATGTGTGGCTATCAAGTTCGAGAGATTCCTGTTCTTGATTCTGGGGATGTTGACTTGGCTGCATTGCATAAAGCGCTTGGACCGCAAACTGCAGGGTTGATGTTGACCAACCCCTCTACCTGTGGTGTCTTTGAGCGTTCAATCCTGGAGATTTCAGCAGCGGTTCATGAAGCGGGTGGTTTGTTGTACTATGACGGTGCAAATTTGAACGCCATACTGGGTCAAGCTCGGCCAGGTGATATGGGGTTTGATGTGCTGCACTTGAATTTGCATAAGACCTTTGCGACACCTCATGGTGGTGGAGGGCCTGGTGCAGGCCCTGTGGCTGCAGGAGAGCGACTGGCACCATATTTGCCGACTCCAAGAGTGATCAAGCATGATGATGGTTACTCATGGCAGATGCCAAATGATGGAGATCCTTCCATTGGTAGGCTCTCTGCGTTTATGGGTAATGTTGGTGTTTTGTTAAGAGCTTATTATTATGCGAATGTATTAGGTAGATCTGGCATGAAGCAGGTGGCTGAGTATGCGACCCTGAATGCGAATTACTTAATGAAACGGTTGGCGGACGAGGGCTTTGCGCTTGCTTACCCCGATCGGCGTGCTACCCACGAGTTCATCATTAGTTTTCAAAAAGAGGCTAAAACTTTGGGCGTGACAGCGATGGATTTTGCGAAACGCTTATTAGACTTTGGCTTTCATGCGCCGACCACCTATTTCCCTCTTCTCATTCCGGAGTGCTGGCTCATTGAGCCGACAGAGACCGAAACACTTGCAGAGATGGATCGGTTTGTTGAAGCACTGGTCACCATTAGAAAAGAAGCTGAGGAAGATGCTGAAAAGCTAAAAACAGCCCCGCATACCTTGCCTGTGCGCAGATTAGATGATGTCAGGGCAGCGAGGGAGCTTGATCTTGTTTATAAAGAACATACATAATACTTTTTTGGTTGGCGCCCATGTCGAGACGTCGCTTAACTGAAAAGCAAAGGCGCATTCTAAAAGACCGAGCACCTCGGGATAAAAAAGAGAGTAGCTCGATGTCCACGTCGGATACCAAAGCTCGAGTGATTGCCCGTTATGGGAAGACAGCGGAAATTGAAGATGAGCATGGTGATTTATACCGAGCAGATATACGAGCGACCCTTCAAGGTGAGCAAGCGATCCAAGATGTAGTAGTGGGTGACTGGGTATCTTTTGAAAAGCCAGACCGCTCAGAGCAAGTGATTATTACAGGTCGGTTTCCGCCTAAAACACAACTTATTCGATCGGTCAGAGGCTTTAAAGCGAAAGTAGTTGCTTCTAATATTGACCAGCTCATCATCGTTTGGTCACCAGTACCTAGCATGAGCACCGAAGCCATTGAGCGATATTGGGTTGCGGCTGTTAAAAATAACATTACACCAATACTGTTGCTGAATAAAATAGACTTGTTTGAAGGTGAGCTGGGGGAAGCATTGCAGCAGCAGTATAAGAATAAAAATATGTTTTGCGAGCTTTATCGTCAATTTGGTTTGAATATGATTGAAGTCTCAGCAAAATCTGGTCAGGGGCTAGTGGCGCTAGAAACTGCATTGTCAGGAAAAGTGTCGGTAATAATGGGGGTTTCTGGTGTGGGCAAGTCTTCATTGGTCAATGCTGTCATTGGTGATGATGAACTGCAGCAGGTTGGCCCCCTTTCGGAAAGCCCTAATACCGGTATGCATACAACCAGTACTGCTCGCTTACTGTCTTTACCTGGCTCCGGCAGTATTATTGATTCTCCTGGTATTCGCGAGTTTCAATTGCTTGAAGCAGACTATGAGGACTTGTCACAGGTCTATTCGGAGATATCAGAGGTAGCTGTTGCTTGTAAGTTTCATAACTGTCGCCATGTTTCTGAACCAAAGTGTGCGGTGCGAAAGGCGCTGAATGAAGGCAGTATCACTCAATGGCGATACCAAAATTATTTAAACATGCAAAATACTTTATGCAGTGTAGCGAATCACTAATCAATTTTATGGCCCTTGACTATGGTACCAAGAGAATTGGCGTTGCAGTTGGGCAAAGCGTTACTAAAACGGCTACGCCAATTGGTCTTGTGCGAGTTGTTAATGGCAACGTAGATTGGACACAGCTTGAAGACTTCGTCCAAACTTGGAGTCCCGACGCCTTTGTTTTAGGCTTGCCGATTGATAAAGAAGGTAGTCGCCAAATCTTAACTGAACTGGCTGAGGCCTTTGGCGCAGCCGTAGAGGAGCGTTTTGGGAAACAAGTTTTCTGGATGGATGAGCGCTTTTCATCGCAAGCAGCGAATGCTTTGTTGGTTAGCATGCCTCAAACAAAATTAAAAAAGAAAAAGCAGTCGCTAAATAAAGACAGCTTAGCAGCTGCGCTTATTTTGGAGTCATGGTTTAATCAAAGTTGACTTTATGTTGAGTAAGGCCTTAAATTAGGGCGATAAATCTATTGGAGCACCATGACGGGTAAAGTCAATCTCCCGTATCATTCGCGCTGAGGTACTATAC
>JAYPYM010000053.1:18754-20810 GCA_038135915.1 Gammaproteobacteria bacterium | reverse complement strand
CTGGAGCGGGAAACGAGACTCGAACTCGCGACCCCAACCTTGGCAAGGTTGTGCTCTACCAACTGAGCTATTCCCGCCTGTAAATGGTAAGGCCGTCATTCTACGATTATGGCCAAATAAGTCAACTATTTTTTATCAGAATTCGTTTAATACGGAGTAACTAGGTACTCCTAGTCAATTTTTGAACAAATTACACGCGATCTTTCGTTTGCAATAGTAGGCAGGTTACATCAAGCGCTATGCTTCAGGTTTACCATATACTTGCTCGTAGGTTGGCGCGCTAGCTGGAGGATGCCCTGAATCCGCATTTTCATCAGCATAGTAAGGGTAAGCCGGTGGTTGTACTGGTCCGACATATCGGTCAGTGATAGGGGCGATAGCCGGCGGATTTGCTTCAATGTCTTCATCAGAAAAGGCTTCCCCCCCCCAGGTGGTACCAGGTACGGGTATATCTTCCAACTCCAACCTCTGTAATTTTCTTAAGATATAATCCTCAACTGGTGGCCTTAATTCACCTTTAAATTCTTGATGAGTAGTATTTTCAAAAAAGTGTCTAATCTCTAGCAACTGCTTTCCAGTTAATTTATCAATCACCACCTTTGCCTTCTTATCAGAGGCTGAGATGATGGTCTCAGGGCTCACTAACCTAAATACTTGGACATCAGTGAGATACTTAAGAATAGCTTTAGTTCTTTCAGCACCTACTTTGTCAAGTAGTCGACTCCGCTCTAGCAGGTTGAAGAGTATTTTGTTTCCATGCGTATCATCGATCGAAGCCTTTGCAATAAAATCTAGCGCTTCTGCAGACATCCTTTCAAGAACACTCGTATCTGTGCCACTATCTAGAAGCATTGCGTAAAACTGCTCATTACCCAAGTAATGCTTAAAGGCGCTTAATTCAGCACCGGTGGCACCATCAAGGGCACTTACTTTTTTAACCTTATGGTAACTTTCGTACCCTTGGTATTCACTTTCTGCCTGGCTATCACTTGCGATACGTACGAAGTCATTCTTCGTCAGCGTTTCTCCCAAGACCCGTATTTTTTCCACACTGGCACCATACAAAATACCATATCGGCCATCTCGTGCCTTTTCGACCATTCTCAGATAAAGATTATAGTTATTGGGCCCAATATTAATAAACTTATCTGCAACCGCTTTAAGCTGTTCAGCACTCAATCGCATCACGCGGCTACAATAAATAGCACTCTCCAAATCTTCGATATAAAACTTCTTAAGCTCTTTACCAAGTGTCTCATCATCTAAACGATCGATGATGCTTTTAAATTTTTCTATTGGAATGTTTGACAGCTCTTTTTTGTTGTCAATGAGTTCGCCAAATCTGGCAATTGGGCTCAAGCTTGGTTTGGACTGTGATCCAGGTGTAGGTAAATATATAGGCGGGCTTTGCGAAGGCTGCGTTCTTCCTCCGACATCAGGGTATAGGCTGGAACCAATGCCAGTGAAATTCACCTCACCTGCTGTAGGGTTTATCCTCTTATTGTCTACCAGAAGATTTGCTTCTTGTTCACCGGAGCGGCCGCCAAAACAACATAGAGAAAGCCAATTACCCATATTTTTATACTGCTCCCGATAGACTGATATGTAAGTTCAAAAGTTAGCTTTGCCAAACTAGGCATCCGCAAGAATATCGTACGAAGCGTTCAAAAAGCAACTAATAACCAACCAACCGAACTAAAAAACGATCATTCTGTGTCCGTTATCAGTTCACCATGCGCTGACTTTTCTTTGATCACTAAAACAGCGCTCTGTAGATAAATCACCATTGACCAAATCGTTAAAAATACTGCTGAGTAGAGGAGAATATATGCAAGAACGGCCAGGGTATCTACCTTATAAGTTTCAAACGCAAGCAAACCTACAATAGCCACCATTTGAAAAGTGGTTTTTAACTTAGCAATAAATGAAACTGCTACACTGGCTCGAGAACCCATCTCTGCCATCCATTCTCGCAAAGCGGACATCGTCACCTCGCGACCAATGATCACCAACGCTGCCAGCGTAAACCACCAAGAGCCAATGGCTTCTACCAACA
>JAYPYM010000053.1:7728-18744 GCA_038135915.1 Gammaproteobacteria bacterium | reverse complement strand
GCGGTACTCTGTTTGAGCTTTCGAGCAACATAACCATCGAACCAATCGGTGATCGCGGCTAAAGCAAACAAGATAGCAGCGACAATACCATTCCAATTGACTGGCAAATAAAATATAACCGCCATGATGGGTATAACAATAATGCGTGACAAGGTTAATATATTGGGAATATTAAAAAACAGCCTATCCTTACCAACAGCCATTAGTGCACCTCAAAGTCGTATTAGTCTTTATTTCAAGCATATTAACACCTATCAATCGCCTTATACACCTTGCGGCCTAGCATTGCCAGCTAATTCTAGTACCAGTTCAGGCATCTCGCCACCCTAGAGTCAGCTACGTAGTTGATGGTAAATCTTTGTTGCTAATGCATGACTAACGCCCTTGACCTGCGCGAGGTCTTCTATACTTGCCTGCTTAACACCTTGCAGCCCTCCAAAGTGATTCAAGAGCTGACGCCGCCTTTCAGCACCTATTCCAGGAATCTTCTCCAAAGAAGATTGAAAGAACTCCTTTTTCCTCCGGCTTCGATGCCCTGTGATAGCGAAGCGATGCGCTTCATCTCGAACTTCCTGTAACAATAATTCTGCATCACCAGTATTTGGTGGCTTTAATTGCAACAATTTAAAACCATGACCAGAAAACTCAACATAAAAGTAGTTCTCTGCACCCGCCTTTCTAGTCGGCCCTTTAGCAATACCTAATACCAGCACTGAACTACAGTTCAAAGCTTGCAGTGTTCTCGCCACCTCGCCGACCTGAGTTTTCCCACCATCCACCAAGAATAAATCGGGTAACCTACCTTCTCGAGTGTCATGTTTTTCAAATCGCCGTCTAACTACTTCTTGCATTGATTGAATATCATCTCCAATATCAGTAGAGCGAATATTATATTTACGGTAGTCAGTTTTCAAAGGGCCGGATTCGTCGAACACCACAATTGCACCTAAAGCCTCTTTGCCACCAGTATGAGAAATATCTATACATTCCACTCTGTGAATAACCCGCTCTGGATCCGAGGGTTCATTGTCGACATTTCCCTGAGCGCCGAGCAGCCATCTATTGAGAGCAATAAATTTTTCATTATAACTAGCTTTATTTTGCACTTTATTGATTACGTTTTGGCGAGCATTCTTTATAGCCATCTCTAACCAGGATTTTCTATGTGACCGCACTTTAGAAGATATTTTTATTTTCTTCTCATACAAGGTTTCGAGATAACCTTCTATGGCCGACAAATCTACAACTTCATGAGACAGTAAAATTTCCTGAGGCACGCCACCCAAAAGTTGCTGTCGCGAATAGTATTGAGGCAAAAAAGCATTTAAAATTACATCCTCAGACAATGACTCAGTTGAACCTAGCTCTGGGGGCAACTCAGGTACGTAAGAACGACCGCCTAGCATGTTACCATCTCTAATAACTAGTAATTGTACAGAGTGAAACCCTCTATCTAAGCAAACTGCGAAAACATCAACATCACCTTTGCTGTTAGAAACCACTTGAGAGGCTTGAACATGCCTCAACGCCTGTATCTGATCTCTTATTTTTGCAGCTTTCTCAAATTCTAATTTTGCTGAAGCTGTCTCCATTTCAATGCTCAATGCTCGTGTTAACTCCTGGCTCCTTCCCTCAAGAAACAACTGTACATGGGAAACATCTTCAGCATATTCCTCTGCGCTAATTAACCCCACACAAGGCCCACTACAACGTTCAATTTGATATTCCAAACAAGGCCTGGTGCGATTTTTAAAATAAGAGTCTTGACATTGTCTTACCTTAAAAATCTTTTGCATAAAAGATAAGCTTTCCTTAACGGCAAGTGTCGAAGGATACGGCCCGTAGCATGTTTTCGAATCTTTTGCTTTACCTCTGTAGAAACTTAAACGGGGATACTCATGGTGCTGAGAAACCTGAATATAAGGATAAGATTTATCGTCTCTCAGCAAAATATTGTAAGGGGGCTTATGCAATTTAATCAGATTTTGTTCTAATAATAAGGCTTCAACTTCTGTTTCAGTGAGCGTAGTTTCAATCTGCGCAATCTTCGCCACCAGCGCCTGAGTCTTGATACTTTGCGCTTGCTTATTAAAGTAGGACGACAGCCTGTTCTTAAGATTTTTCGCTTTGCCTACATAAAGCAGCTGATCATGAATGTCGAACATTTGGTAGACACCAGTCAAGCGACTCGTGCTTTTTAGAAAGTGTTTATAATCAAATTTAACTTTTGAGTTTAAATCGTTATTCTTGGACATGAGTTTGAAATTTTAAGCTCTAGCAGCTAACACTCTAGTGAAACATATTTGTGAATACCTGAGTTTGATCTAAATAAACACGCACTACAACCATTTCATGCTCAACTTAAATACAGGCATACGGTTGAAAACCCGAATAAGCGAATGTATTGCGCAATAAACAGCCTAGGCTTGCAACAGAGACTCTAGTTTGAGCTCACCCAATATGATATCATTCAAGTGCTCTTTATTTAGAATTCTAATAAGACTATAAAAATAAAACGCAGTTTATTAATTCATGAAACTATTATCTTCGATGCTACATTCACTAGCGCTATCAGGCAGTCAGAGAAAAAGCTACCCTGCTCAAACAGCCAGTGCCTATTCATCCACAAAACACCCAGAACCTGCCATTCACCCAAAGTGTAAAACTCATACAAGTACCCCCGCACGTACAACGACGGCACTCTCATCTGCCGAATTTTTTGACGATGTACCTGCAGACGATTCGACTATCCTCTTTAAGGACTATGAACGGTCAATGCTGAACCTAAATCGAGATCTACTCTCTCATCAGCAAACCCAAGCCATGATTGACGGCTTGGCAATAGGGCCTTTCATTGCAATTAATATCAACCCACAATTTCAAGCTTGTTTAGATCAAGCATTAGTGAATTTTAAGCCTGATAATGAAACAAGAAGACCGAAGAATGAACATAAACATATCGATCAATTCCATTGTGAAAGTATACCACTTGCAGTTTACTCGAACGGCGTATTTAAACCATATGACGGAGAGCTTAAAGCTGGCGAAACGTTGATAACCGGTCGACAGTTCATTAATAGTCTCGCGAAATATCTTAGTCAAGCGACTGGCAAACCTATAGTAGCGGACCTAATGATACATTACACTGTGGCAGCTGGGCTAACCACATTTGATGGTCATATAGACGAACTAGAAATTCATGGCACCTACAGCACTGCACTGCTAGATATTGATTTACCTACCACCCCATTTTTTAATAGCAAGTGCTTTGAAGAAGCTGGCGTTAACACTAAAGAAGAATTTATTACTTATATGAATGAACACCCTAAGGAAGCCACTCGAATCATCCGAGACCATGGCACCTATCTCCCCAAAGGGGCAATATGTTTTTTTTCTGGTGGGCTCTACTCGGAAGGTCAGTACTTGGGCATGCCCCATGCTGGGCCAGATCCAGTTCAAGATGCTGAAAGGCGATTTTTTGGCTTCTCTTTCTCAGAAGATAAAACTGGATTTTATGGGTTTTACTAATTCTCAAACTTATTCTGTTTCGCTTAACCCACTTTAAAACATCGGCCGACTTCACCCACCTTTATTGCAATGATTGGCTTATCTTTTGCTTATCCCAATAAACCATCCTAAATTGGAACGTCAATTTAATCATCTACGTTAGGGAGCCAGCAACATGCGCCAAATCGTATCAGGCATACTAGCAGTAAATCTTATTTGGGGCACTTTAGCCTGTAGTGATCAGACAACGTCAAACACCCAAACTCAACTGACACCCGAACTTGCGAAAGGTAAAGACATTGTAGATAACAACTGTGTTGTTTGTCATTCTCAGGCAATCAACGGCGCACCTATCCTAGGCAATAAAAAAATGTGGGGAGAGCGTATCAATCAGGGCATAGAGGTATTGAGCGATCATGCAATTAACGGTTTTGCCGGAATGATGCCACCGAAAGGAGGCAATACTGATTTATCAGATGATGAGGTCCGTTTGGCTGTTAAATACATGGTTAGCCTTGTTGAAGGACAATAAAGAGGTTGGTTTGAAATAGTTGTTAGCCTTCAATTTCAATTCAAGTTGCTCTAAATGGAGCTCATTTACTTTCAGATATATAGGTGTATGGATTAATTTTTATAAGATAAAAAGTATACACCCACCCCTTAAAGAAGGTACCATGACATCACATCAACGCCTACGGACTTATTCAATAATGATAAGAAGTGATATAAATATTCAAAGTTTATTAAAGTCTGTTAGTCTTAAAACTGAAGTTAAAAGACGGTCAGACGGTGAATTCCTTAAGATTGAAATATTAGATTCTCCAGACAAAAGAATAGAGCCGAATAAAGCTTATATCATGCTCACTTCACCAGAATTAAATGACTGCACTTTCCAAATGCAGGTTGGTGATCAAGTGATAGGACGTCTGAATGTTGATTTTGCGAAGGAAGTTCCTTATATCGAAGACGTCACAAATATTAAAGAACCTAGGCGTGATCGCTTCAAATATGTTGGCCAAGCCCTAGAGGAATTAACTGCCCACTTATATTATAAGAAGTTCAGTAACAGTAAAGTAAATTTAAAAACAACAAGTGGTTCCAGGGGGTTTCATTATGAAATGGGGTTTAGAGCTGACGGCGATCAAACGACATCTATGACTTTAGATTACAAAAAAGCGCCTTCGCGACCGGAATCTCCAAGAAGAATTTTTCACTTACTAAACCCTTCCATGAGATCAGCCTCCTCAGAAAATCAATCTGGGTAACCCGCTTTAGGTTAAAGGGCTATAGGAGTAGAAGTAATAGTTATTCCAGAAACATAGTAGTCGTATCTAGAATCAACCTATTTCACCTATACAACCTAAGCAGTTAATCATAGTCTCTTGTAAACATCATTCCATAAGTAGCGCCAGCAGCATGTGTTTTACTTATATATTCGTTGACTTCTGAATCCTTAGGAGGGTTTTTCAAACAATATTTAAGTGCTTGATGATAGTCTGCATAACTTTTGTCTCTCATTTCTTTACATGAGTTCGGGTTCTGTAAACACTTCGCATGGCTTTTAACTGTTTGATCAAGCATTCGTTGTGTTCTCACCATACAAGAAGAAGCATGGTCGGGCTCATCTCCCCCACCAAACTTCACTTTAATACCAAACCCTGCCGCTGGTGGCTTCACTGCAACGCTTTTTACTTCAACCATAAATTCACCTTCAAATAATGTAAGAATTTTTTAGCAGTAGATAACTAACACCGTTGAGATGCTACCATGATATAAACTCAAATGCGACAGCATAACATGCTTGCCAATTAGCATTTTAGTTAAATGCAGTTGTTAAACTATGTATCTCATTTTTAGTGCTAATCAACAATTTATTAACTAATCACCTAATAGTACTTGCTCTGAAAAAATTTCTAGTATGCCAGGTTTTCATCAACTAAGGATATGTTAACTCTATAAGCACGAAAGCCCATATAGCACCCAAAACCTATAACACTTCAGTTCTATTGACCACAAAAGTAGTTTAAACTTTACAAGAACTTTTTTTGTTTATGAGGGTTTATGAAATTTCAAATACTTACTCCACTGCTTCTTACTTCTTTTTCTACAGCTCAAAACTTTTTACCAGAGGAATCCAAACAACATTTGACTGATATAGATGAAAGCACAGAACCAACAACACCGCGTACTTTTAGCGATCAACTTGGTCGCACAATACATGGCGCAACCTTCAATCACTTATGTGTATTAAGTCAAAATGGTTTACCATCAAAAATAGTCCATGCACTCAAGCAGAAAGAAACTGCCACGGTTTTGAGCTGGATTGATGATATTCTAAAAAACAGTATTTCAAATGAAGACAAGCTCACAGCATTATTGGGAAAAGAATCAAATGGTGAAACACTTTTCAGGAACCTAGTAAACCATAAGGATCTTGATACAGTGAACACAATTTTGCATAGAGTAATTCAGTCTAAAACGTTTAATGATGACCAAATAAAGTTCATTTTAGAGGAAGTTAAGCCAAATTATTTTACGATTCGTAATCGGTTCAGTCATAAGATAGAATCAGCTAATGTCTACAGCCCTGAAGAAAACAAGGAAAAAATCAAAGAACTATTTTTATTAACTGCAGGCATTTTAGGATTTGCCTTGAGTCATCATCAACTTTTCTTTAATCCAGTTGACGATGAGATACCAGGAGTCTAGTTTGAATCTAAGCTTCATTATGGGCCTATCACCCCGGTAAACATGACTGGGTGAGAAGCAGATTTTTAGACTAACTTATAAATTTATACTATATTCATGTCGGCAGACAACAGCATCATCTTCACATTAAATGTTTTCGCTATGCTATAATGCTGGAAAACATTTAGAATACAATCTGTCCGTTGATACTTCGCAGGCAAGTTTTTAATGAAATCTCTAGAAGCAAGTAATCATCCAATCAATTTTTCTTCCCACATTCGAAACACCCTAATTCCAAATTCATTAATTAGCCTTTTTTCCAAGTTATTGCCTGTTGATGGGAGCGCTGGTTCTATTTTTTTGCAGCAGCCGATGGATCACCCTCATCGAATTGTCGGTCGGCTAAATGATATACTTCCCAAACCTGTGAAAGAACTCCTGTCGGGGCTGAAACTCATCCCTACCCAAAACTATCTAGACGGTTTACTTACAATCCACCAAGAAGAAATACAGGGCAAAGTTTACTTTAATGGGCTGAAGGGATATTACACTGAAACTGAACAGCAAACCAAGCTTGGCCTATTAGCTGAAGTTGAAAGTCGCTGTGCATCTATTGCCTTTAAAATTTTAAAAAAGTATGGCATCGAACACCTTCTTGTCAGCACAAGTGAATTAGAAAAGGTAGCAAACCAATGGGTATCGGATGAGAACAGAGAATGGAATGATTTAATAGATTACATGTTAGAGGCTTACCCAGGTTATGTAAACTATTTTGCTGCGTTTCAGGCTAATAGCCCTTCTGGAGACAAGGCGTTGCTTGGCCTAGTTACTAAGCATGAAGAAGCTTTGCTGGACTTTGCCAAGCTTGAAAAGGATAGCAATGAGAATAGCGTTACCCCGCTGAAACAATTTCTCTCTGATACCGATGATATAATTTTATCAGACACTTATTAGAAACGAGGTAAACATTTATTAAAATCCCATACATAGCATCAATAGCTGGTTTCTTTACTATGAATAGTTCATTGAGTTATTCCTTTAACCACAAACCAATGAACTATTTTTCTAGTATCAGGGCTCATGAGAAGATAGGTTCAGCCGTGGTATTTTCGAACTCTGAAATACATAGCACGCCTAACATTGAAAATAACGATTATTTAGAAAGATCCAACCCTGCACTAGATTTTAATTCAAAAGAACCATTACCCTCATTATCTGAATTAATCTACGACTACGATTCATCAGACTCCAACTTGGATATAAATAAAAAATGTAACAAGCCTAAAGGTCTAAATATTTCTCAGAAACGTCTTATCGAACAATTTAAAATCCACATTAGCATCAAGCATAGATCCCCTCACCCGGCATTAAGCGAGCGTGGCTATTGTCTTGCATTGGCTTGTATATATGGTGTTCGTATGCTTAAAGGTGAAGGTGCTAAATATGAATCAGAGCTTGAAGCTATTTCTAAATATAGCGATGAAGAAATACAAGATCTCCCTGATCGAATTGATACACCCATTGAGAAATTATTTAACTTATTGCAATGGGCTCAACAAGGTGGCAGGCTACTCAACAAACCACAAATTAATCCGTTAGATGCCGATAAAGACTTTACTTCAGATCTTAGCTTAACATTAACAGGAACACCAAGATGGTGTGCAAAACTACTTTTTTCTACTGACTGCATTGAGCTTGACGGGACTTCTCTCACACCTGAGAACACTATTATATTAGCTCGTTATTTTACTCACGCTGTATGTCTTTTTAGAAATGAACATGGTCTAAAAATCTATAATCCAGATAATGAATCTGGCAGCAAAATTATCCGATCTCAAAATGAGCTTGCTGAGGAATTATTTAAAGCAAATGGTGGCGGTGATTTTTTAACGCTTAGTATCGACCTATACCGGCATTCTGAACAAAATAAAGTCATAGACTTACCTAACGACATTGAGAGGTTAATGGCAGAAGAGATGGAGTTCAATGGCTTTATTAATAAAAGTGACGTGAACGGTTATACAGCACTATTAAATGCTTGTAGGCAGGGACATACAAAAGCTGCAGAAGCATTAATTGAATATGGCGCTAATATTAATCAAGCCAGTCATCAAGGCGTAACACCTTTAATGATTGCTGCGCTTCGTGGGAACGTTGAAATAGTAAAGTTGCTTATTGATCATGGAGCGAACCTGGCAGATACAGATAATAGCGGTTCTACCGCACTGATGCTTGCGACCGAATATCAACATAAAGAGGTGATGGATATTCTGATTAACCACGGTAGAGAAATATAATATAGACTCTAATGGTTTCTCTTGCTTCAATCGATTATACCGCCATATAATGCCGCCAACCTGCGATATCCGTGATCTCTTCTGCTGTTTCAATTGCATAAGGTTCGCAGATAAACCCTTTCACCCATTCCCCACTAGCCGTTTCTAAGGTGCCTATGCCCAAAGGCGCTGGAATACCTTGCATAAAGGTCCCAAAGTGTTCGTACGGCATCGCCCATACTTCTATCGCAATTTTGGCCCCATTGCCTTCGTCACGAATTAACCCTGGACGGTAGGGAGGGCCGCCAGCTAAAGCATAAAATCTATAATGTTCAGAAGTGGTGGTGACTTCTAATAGCTCTGATTCTCGATCGAGTAGCTGATGATTCAAGGGCATACCAGAGAGGTGCGCACCACAAACGGCCAATTTGATATAGCCGTTTAGTGTTTTATGTTTATCTTCTGATGTGCTGCGCCAGTTAAATGGTGTCGCCCCTTGCCTGAGTGGCATGGATTCAGCTTGCCTGCTAAGAATCTGTCGAGCATAAGCCAACAGGCGACGATCGTCACCATGATCTCCCATGATGGTAACGCCGAAAGGTAATCCACTTTCACCGAAGCCTGCAGGTATCGCAACCGCAGACATATCCAAAAGATTCATGAAATTGGTGTAATAACCTAGGTCAGTATTTAACTGAATGGGGTCAGCTTGCACGGCTTCAATCCTATAATGCGTTCCAGCTGTCGGGGTAACCATAAAATCACATTGAGCCAAGACCGTTTCAGCCTGGCGTCGAAGTTCTTTAAGGCGGTATGCACTCTTAAATGCATCCACTGCAGTCAGTGCCTTAGCAGGGGCAATAATCGCTCGAGTAACATCCAGTAAGGCGTTACTGTCCGACTCAATAAAGTCCTGTATCGCAGCGTAACGTTCTGCAACCCAGGGGCCTTCATATAATAATTTTGCACAATCCATAAACGGAGAGAAATCCACTTCTATACATTGGCCTCCCATCTTCTGTAGTCCAGATACGAACTGATTATATTGCTTTTTATAATGATCATTGCCGAAAAAAACCAATTGGGAAGCTTGTGGCACGCCAAAAGTGAAATTATCCGTCTGAGCGGGCGCTGGCAAAAGCATCTCAGTCTTGCGCGCAAAAGAATCCAATGAGTCGTATTGCGCCATAACATCAAACAGACTTTCAGCATCATCCGGGTTCAAGCTAAATGCAGTGATACAATCTAAGCTTTTGCAGGCAGGCACTGAACCACTGGTACTCACGATACCTCGAGTTGCCTTTACTCCAATCAAATTGTTGAATGCCGCCGGAATACGCCCTGATCCAGCAGTATCTGTACCCAAAGAGAAACTGACCAACCCCTTCGCCACGGCGACCGCGCTACCAGAGCTGGACCCTCCAGAAATATATTCCGCATCAAAAGCATTTTTAACTGCACCATAGGGCGAACGAGTACCCACCAAACCTGTAGCAAATTGATCGAGGTTAGTTTTACCTATGGGAATCGCACCCGCCTGTATCAGCGCATCGACAACAAAAGCATGTTGCTTAGGCGTATAGCAATACTCGCGACAAGCAGAAGTAGTCGGGATGCCAGCAAGATCAATATTATCTTTTATTGCAAAGGGAACACCATAAAGTGGCTTATTTTCCCGGTCTGCTTGCTCCAAATGATCAAGATAGGGGGCCAACTCGTTCATACTCAGCGGATATATCCATATGGAATCTTCTAAGATTTGAGAGTTTTTCTCAACCAAGGCTGCGATCAACTCCAACGGACTATAGCGGCCAGAAGCATAATCTGCTTGAAGGGCCGCAATGGAAAGATTCAATGGTTGTAATATTAAAGATCTTACAATACTTTCTCGGTGAGCAAATGCTTTCATTATTGAAATTCTCTATGTTTGAATTACGGCAAAACTAACATCTGTTTTTCTAATTAGATAGACTAACTTATTTACATCACTCAGTATCTAATACCAGCAGTATTTGACCTGCAGCCACCTGGCTACCTTCAGTGCAAGAGATCCGACTAACCCTACCAGCACAGGGTGCAATAACCTCCACTTCCATTTTCATGGATTCGATAATAAACATAGGCATGCCTTGCCTTACATCCTCCCCTACCTCAACCAGTAATTTCCATATACTACCCGCTAAATGACTCTCAACAGCCACTTGATGATCACTGAGCATTTCCGCCGTTTTTTCGCTGTCACCGGGTTGTCCTGGATCAGAATCAAAGTTCATTTGCCCGCTTTCTACCCAATGCTTCAGTTCATTGGCAAAAGCTAGTTGACGTTTTTCGGTAAAAGCTTCAATCTTTTCCTTATGATCATCCAAGGTTTGTTGATACTTCGCTAAGCTAAAAGTAGTTTGTTCAACTTTCAGTGGATATTGCCCTTTAGGAAATTGCTTGCGAATCTGTGCTAGCTCCTCACCTGTCACTTCATAAAAACGGATTTGGTCAAAAAATCGTAACAACCACGGCTGGGTAAAAGCTTCGGTCCGACGGTAACGGT
>JAYPYM010000053.1:5127-7718 GCA_038135915.1 Gammaproteobacteria bacterium | reverse complement strand
CATTTGTAGGGTTCGTCCCACAAACTGATATCCTCCTGGCCCCTCCATACCATAGACACACAGGTAAGATCCACCAATGCCAACAGAATTTTCTGCCGTCCAGGTTCGCGCTGGGTTATACTTCGTGGTGACTAAACGGTGACAGGGATTTAAGGGAGTCGCCACAGGAGCACCTAAGTAGACATCGCCCAAGCCCATCACGAGATAACTGGCATCAAACACAATCTGTTTGACTTGATCTATCGAATCAAGTCCATTAATTCGGCGAATGAATTCAATGTTATTGGGGCACCAGGGCGCATCTTTTCGCACCGACTGCATGTACTTCTCTACCGCAAAATGGCATGATTCATCATCCCACGATAGAGGCAAGTGAACGATACGCGCTGGTACTTCCAGTGTTTCATAATCCGCCAATGAAGCTTCAGCCTGTTCTAGACTGTCTAAGAGCTCTGATAACTGAATCTTTTGGCTGTCGTAATGAACTTGCAACGAACGGATGCCTGGCGTTAACTCTAACAGCCCTTTTAAAGTCCCTTCCCTCTGCATATCTTGTAAATGCAACATCAGTGCATGTACGCGAAACCGCATAGCAATACTCAACGCCTGATCCCCGTACTCCACTAGCAAGTACCGATCCCCGCTGGCACGATAAGCCACTTCAATACCCTGAATGGTATGCTTCAGAATCCTAGATTTGGGCGCTAGGGTTTGCCAAATAACATTTTGAGGTACCAGTTGTTCGATGCTGCGTTCAAACGCTTGCTCCAAGTTCACTGCATCTGCTATGGAAACGGGGATAAATCGAATGGTATCTCCAGCTTTAAATTGCCCTATTTTCCATAATTCGGCTTGGATAATCGTTGCAGGGCAAACGAACCCACCTAATGAGGGTCCATCAGGGCCAAGAATGACAGGCATATCACCAGTAAAGTCAATCGCTCCAATCGCATAAGCATTATCATGTATATTCGATGGGTGCATGCCTGCTTCACCACCGTCAGTGCGTGCCCATTCAGGTTTGGGTCCAATGAGACGCACGCCGGTACGGCTGGAGTTATAATGCACCTCCCAGTCGGTGGAAAAGAAGGTGTCTATATCTTGAGTAGTAAAGAAATCGGGGGCACCATGCGGACCATAAATCACTTTCACTTCCCAATGACTGCAGATTCTAGGAATGAGGGACGAAGGTAAAAATGATGTTAACTGAGCATACTCTCGCACCCCTGAATTCACATTGAGATGCAACACATCCCCAGTTTTGATCGCTCGCCCAGCATGACCGCCAAACTGTCCCAAGGTAAAGGTGGATTTAGAGCCCATATAGAGAGGACAATCAAAGCCGTCCTGTATCAACAGATAAGCGCGCGCACCACTCCCTTTAGCTTTTCCAATACTTAAGATATCACCTGCTTTTAGTTCAATGATTTCCCAAAAAGCAATCTCTTTTTCATTCACTTGAGCCGGCATCTGAGCACCAGCTAATAGGATACGAGTCGCCGTATTAAATTTCAATGTCGGCCCTGTTAGCGTCAGCTCTAAACCCGCAGCCTGCTCAGAATTTTTCAGCAATCTATTACCTAACCGAAAGGAAAATGAGTCGAACGGTCCTGAGGGTGGAACACCTACATCCCAAAACCCTATTCTTCCTGGGTAGTCTTGAATCGTCGTCATGGTACCCGGGCTGATCACATCTACCGTCAAAGCAGGGCAAGACAAATCGTTTAGAAGCCGTGTGGTGACTAAGCCTTCACAGAATTCATGAGTAGCTAATACACTTTGCAGGTAAGCAAGGTTAGTCTCTATACCATATAAATGAGTCTCAGCAAGCGTCTGTTTCAGCTTCGATAGCGCCTGTGACCGCTCTGATCCAGATACGATGATCTTTGCTAACATAGGGTCAAACAAAGAGGGAACTTCCACACCGGCTTCAATCCAATGATCTATCCGCACAGCATGGCTCTGTTTAGGAAAATCCACTTGACTCAACAGGCCCGCCGATGGCTGAAATGTTTTGTTTGGATCCTCAGCATAGATTCTAACTTGAACCGCATGGCCATTAGGTGTTAGATTTGTTGCTAACTCCTTTAACGGTGGAAGTTGATTGCACCCCAACCATAGCATCCATTCCACCAGATCAATTCCGTAAATTGCTTCTGTAATACCATGTTCGACCTGTAATCGTGTATTCACCTCTAAAAAATAAAATGTTTCTTCCTTCACGTCATACACAAATTCTACGGTACCGGCACTGCGATAATTAACAGCACTCATCAAGCGGTGCGCAACAGCTTGGAGTTGCTCGCGCACAAAATTCGGTAAGTTTGGCGCTGGCGTTTCTTCGACCACTTTTTGATTCCTACGTTGTGAAGAGCAGTCTCGCTCCATGAGCGTTAGCACCTCACCACAACCATCGCCAAACACCTGTACTTCTATATGACGAGCATGCTCAACGAATTTTTCTAGAAACACACCGCCGTTTGAAAAGTTATTCTCTCCTAAACGAATCACTGATTCATAGGATTCTCTGAGTTGTTGCTCGTCGTAGCACAGCTGCAAACCAATACCACCGACACCAGCCGTGCTCTATA
>JAYPYM010000053.1:0-5117 GCA_038135915.1 Gammaproteobacteria bacterium | reverse complement strand
GATCTTGATTGAGATAAGTCTGCGTTGCCGTACCAACACCTAAGGAAAAAGCCTCCTCAGCCTCAGATACATGCAGCGAATCACAATCAGCCTCGTTGTAGACAGCAACTGAACTAATGTTCAACTTTTTTAAGGTGCGAATAATACGAGTAGCAATAGCACCTCGGTTTGCAATAAGCACTTTACTAAACATATGAACCAAAGGCGGGTCGTCCCGCGTTAAATACTGATATTGGGTCGTCCCAATTCAGAGTTAATTGAGTTCAGTGTTGACCATGAACATGTTTAACCTAACGGTTTCATTACATATCCCATACTAAGACTTCAATCGGCGTGGGGTTATACGCGTTACATGGATTATTTAATTGGGGGCAATTGGATATCAATACGATCACATCCATCAGTGCCTCTAGTTCTACGTATTTACCAGCATCACTGATACCATCTTCAAAGGTCAGTCCGCCTTCTGGCGTGATCGGGACATTCATAAAAAAATTGATGTTGTGTGTAATGTCCCGTTTCGTCATGCCAAGTTGTTCGTTTTCTGCAACCGCCAACAACCAACTATCGCGACAAGCGTGCATACATTTTTTCTCCAAGGCGTACCGAACAGTATTCGATTCAGTTGCACAAGCACCACCCAAGGTATCATGTCGTCCGCAAGTATCCGCCATGATCTCTAACATGGGATTACATTCATTAGACATTAAAACAGTGCCCGCCGTAAGATACACATTGCCTTGTTCTCGTATCGTATCCATGGCGCTATAGCGCTCCGTTGGATCAGCCGCAGAATAGAACAACGTGTCTGCCGCCTGATTGCCCTCAAGGTCAAGAATACGCACCCTTTGCCCACGTACAATTGTCTTCACAAAATAATCACCCGCTGGTACCTCTGCGCGGAACGCTGCCTGATCTACTAAGAGTTCACTAGTTTTGATCATAGTTAGGATACTCCTAATGACCGTTTGCTAAATGATATAATCGATTGTTTTCAAAACCTCGCTCGTTTTCTGGGCAGAAATGTTGGCAATAATCATTTTCAGTGGCTTGTTCCGCTTTAGATAATTGGTAGGTCACAGGTTTCTTCGGATATTGCTTCGAAGGGTTCAGCGGATGGGGGCAAGTATGAAAGACAACCAAGGTATCCATCTCAAAACGTAAATCTATGAAAGAACCGGCTTGCATGACTGATTCGTCGAAACACAAATTACCCTGAGAATCCGTAGCTACCTTACTAAATAAATTGAGGTTCGCTGCTAAGTCTTTCTTGCCCAGCCCATATTTGGCGACCTCCACTAGAAACGCATCATTTCCATTCAATTGCCAATCATTTCGAAAATCCTGATAATTTTTTTCACCCCATTTTTCTTTGACGATTGTCTTGTTTGTATTGCCACATGCGGTGTCATGCCAACCAAAAGTATCTTCTACAATAGAACAAAAAATACGACCCATGTCTGAATACAAACAATGCCCTTTAGTTAGTTTGAAAGTATGTTGGCATTTAAGTGTATCTGGTGCGTTGTATCGCTCCAGCAGATTGCTGGGATTATAAAACATCATACCCACATTGGCGCCACCTTCGAGATCAATGAGGCGAAGCTGAATGCCTTTTTTCAGCGTAAAAGACCAATGAGCGCCTCCAGGTATTGTATCTTCATACAAAACACTTTGATTCATTTTAACTCTCTATATCTTTTCTTTGAAAATGGTTTATCATTCAACACACTCAACTTCATCACCAACTCTTGCCATACGAACCAATTTTAAAGGCTCATCATCTTCATCAGTTGGCGGATGAATCAAAGCTTCTAAACGCCGTTTAGTCGCAAGAAATTCCGGTGATATAAACTGCTCTGGTGAACGAGGATGGGGCACGGGTACCTCGATGATTTCGTGTACTTCACCAGGGTGCGCCTTCAATACAAGGATTCGATCCGCCAGATATATGGCTTCATCTAGGTCATGCGTGATAAATAGAATAGTGATGTCTATATTACGCCAAATATCGAGCAGATTTGCTTGCATTTTGGCGCGAGTCTGGGCATCTAATGCACCAAAGGGTTCATCCATCAAGAGTATACGAGGTTGATTAGCCAACGCGCGGGCAATTGCTACCCGCTGTTTCATGCCACCAGATAGTTGATGAGGATAAGCATCGGAAAATTTGCTCAGTCCCACTAAGTCAATCCACTGCATCGCCTCACTTTCAACGCTAGCTCGAGAATTTCCTGACATTTCTAGCCCAAACATCACGTTCTTTTTTACACTTAACCAGGGGAATAAGGTATAACCCTGAAAAACCATACCACGATCCGGCCCCGGCTCATATTTGGGTTTTCCATCCAAGAGCACTTGACCAGTACTGGGAGATTCCAAACCAGCCAGAATGCGAATTAAGGTTGACTTCCCACATCCAGAGGGCCCTATCACGCAGACAAATTCTCGGCGGTGAGACTGAAAGTTAATGTTCTTCAGCGCTGTTACTTCTCCTTGAGGCGTCGAAAAATATTTACACACATCTTTCACCTCGAGAATGACTTCACGTTGTTTTAACTTTTCGAATCGTTTCGCCACCGCTGCACTCTGTTCCAGATAGCTTGGGAGTTCTAGCCTGTTCATAATGAAGTACCTTTATCCATTTGCCATGAATTAACTTAGGCTTTATTCTGGCTCAATTCCCAAGGAAATATCCGCTTACCAAATCGTGCCAAACATTGGTCTATCACCAAACCAATAACACCAATCATGATAATCGCAGCGAATACATTATCGAAATTTTTATACCTAGCCTGCTGAGTGATGAACCAGGTAATGCCAGAGCTAGTACCAATCAATTCCGCCACAATCAAATAAGTCCAAGCCCAACCCAACAAAATACGTTGGTCACGATACAAATCCGGCAGAATTCCTGGAATAACAACACGAAATAACAATTGCAACCTTTTGGCGCCCAACGTCAAGGCTGCTTCCAATAGAGCCATATCCAGTTTTCTGGTGGTATTGGCAACAATCAAGACTTGTTGGAAGAAGGTACCGATAAAAATAATTGCTATTTTAGGTCCATCATGAATACCCAAGATAGCCACAGCCAAGGCACCGAAAGCCGGCGCTGGCAAATACCGGAAAAACTCTATGAAAGGCTCATTGAGTTTAGATACTGCCACATAGGTACCACACAAAATGCCAATGGGCACACCGACCAATGAAGATAATAAAAACCCCCAAAAAATGATGGTCATACTGTGCCAAAGACTTTCGTGCAACCACTGCTCACTTCGCCGTTGAGGTTCTGTGGTAAATGCCGTATAAAAAGCTATAGCCACCTCATGGGGAGCAGGTAAATAGACAGGATTAGCGGGGTAGCCCTCTGGAATAGCCAAACCCGCAGCTTTTGCTTTATTTACCTCTTCTTTAAAGACAGGCTTATCAACAAGCATATCTGCTTTAAACCAGGTGACACTTCCAGGCTCTTCTATCATTACCTTTGGGTGCCAAATGAAGGGAAAATAGCTCACCATGCACCAAATCATCAATGGCAACAAAAACGAGCATACGGTCAACATCAGTATGGATCTTCCAGGTAAAGCCTTGCGTACCGCAAACCATTGGTTTCCATTCATAGCGTTTATCCCGTTTGATACCATCTGCTTAGTTAAAATAGAAGGTCTTACCTACTCCCCATTTCCATCTATCCGATAGAAATGGGACAACTATGATTAAAGACCAAGCGTAATGGATGGATCGATATAGCTTTGCAGATCCTGAGGTTTTTTATACACATCGTACTTCAAATTGAAATCATCCGATATCTTTGAAGAACCATAGAGTGATTTAAAGCCCTCTGCTTGGGAAAAGAAGGCTTTTGCTGCATCTAGCTTAATCAACTTGGTACCGGCTAAAATCGGGGCATATTCTTCTGGCTTTAATCCCACTCGTGCTGACATGATGGATAAGGCGTCCGGTCTAGTTTTTTCGTCATTGATATAATCCACTACTTTGTACCAAACTTTGGCTACTTTTATCCAGTCTGCTCTGCGCTTAGCTAGACTTTGAGGCGTCACAGTTAATACATCATAAATCAATCCTGGTTCATCACCCGAGGTATATAAAGCTGTTGAGCCCGGCACCAGATTCAATGCTTGCCCAGAATTGGGCTGCCAAGCTACAATTGCATCAACATCACCAGACGCCAATACTTGCGGGGTTTCATTGGTCGGCACGTTAACCAAGGTTACATCGCTTTCTTTCAAGCCTACTTTTTCCAGAGCATTGAGCAGCAGCAAGTGACCTACAAACCCTATTTCGACACCAATTTTTTTGCCTTTTAAATCGGCCATAGAAGTGATGCCCGGTCGAGCCACAACCATATCATTACCATTACTGTAATCATTCAGTATCACCATCACGCCTTTACCACCAGTAGCACCCGTGACCAGAGTATCGACATTAGTCATAGCAACAGCATCCAGCTGCCCTGCAGCAAATGCATCCATGGATGCCACATAATCGAACCACTCAAACTCTACTTCAACTCCCTCTTCTTTGAACCAACCTTTTTCAATCGCCACTTCCCAAGCGACCCATCCCGGCCAATCACTGTAACCAATTTTTAAAGGCTCAGCGGCTTGAGCAATCATACTGAAAAAAGACATTGCGAATATTGCGATGAGTGACTTGAACTGACGGTAGGATGTTTTCATAGCAGAGGCCTCACAAAGGTTCCTTTTTTTGGATCCGGAAAGAATCACAATCTATAACCGGAGCTACAAAGCAGTTTTTGCACGAGAGATCTCAATTTGGCACGAACCGCTGGATCTCCCGGGCTTTTATCCCGCCGTGTAACCTTCACTTGCAAGGTCGATCACTCTCGGACCAGACACCCCATAAACATGAGATCGGAACCCTAGTGATCCATTGATAAAACTTGTTTGCCTTTTGAATGAGTGTAAATACAAAGCTTAAAGGCATTAACAGCATGCAGTGCAATACTGAACATCTAGAGAGTCGATTGCTCAACAATCAAATGACAGTACAAACATTAAATCTCTCGACGCATTGCGAATCTATCGATGCAATGCTTGTACCAATGAGCATTGCAGTTATTTAATAGG
>JAYPYM010000052.1:17040-21275 GCA_038135915.1 Gammaproteobacteria bacterium | reverse complement strand
ATGACCAATACAATTGGTGCCTCAGAAGGGATACATGGCACTAGTAGAATTGTTGGAGAATATGGTGCTGGTGGATTCGATGGTGTACCAAAGGCGACAACCATTCATGCGCTTGGAGATGTCAGGGGGTTGCCTTACGAGCCTTCGAAACAGGGTAGTTTTTATAGCGCAGGCATAGCATATTTTGCACACAAAAATGATTTCAGTACATCTTCACATAAACATAATGTAAAGACGATAATGGTTGAAAGCCCCTCGTTTCCTAATTTGGATTTCGAAGTGGCTGGTCAACGTATTCCCATAGTGCCTATGAGTAAGACTTCGTACACTGACGAAAGGGGCGGAATATCAGATGCTGCATATCCAGGGGGAACACCAGGTAGCGAATATTCAGATTGGGGTGAAAATCACAAGGGTTGGAATCAAATAACCGATATGTGGATTGATCAAATTAGCGATACCAGCGCTACAGTTAGAGTGAATTTCGACGATGCTGAGTGGGGCGGTGATTTTAATCACAATGCGTATGTCGAGTATAATATTGGTGTGGCTGGCGGAGACCTCAATGTAACTACTTCTATGCTTGGGGATGGTACCGGACTTCTTATTAAAAGTGGATATTTAATCGGAGGAACAAGACATTCGGTAACGCCTATACATCTCGACCCTTATTCGATTTCTGGTTCACCAGCAGATTTTCCTGGTAAAGGGGTGCACCTGGTTATTCAGGACGAATCGAGGAGTGATACAGAAGTCCTCGCAAATCCAAGAGCTTTCACTTCTCTGGATGTACCACGAAATGCGAATGGCTGGCTGGGTGTAGCTAGTTCTCTCGATTTCGTTCCAGACTTGGCGGCTCAAACACAATTTCTTAAAAGTCCGCTTTGGTACGCAGCGAAGTGGGGAGGCTTTGATGACATAAACGGAAACGGTGAGCCTGATGGTCCAAATGAGTGGGATAAGAACGGAGATGGCGACCCAGATAATTATTTTTTACTTCAGAATATGACTGGGCTTGAAGCTGCAATTGAGGATCTTCTTCCAACGGTGATTACAGAAACCAGCCTGAGTAATATTGCTGTTAAAATAGACCAAAGTGATATCTTAGACTCCCTATACTTCCAAACTAGCTTTAATACCTTAGACTGGTCTGGTAATGTGAAAGCTTTCAAAGTGAACTCGTCAGGTGAGTTGGAGGAATCATGGAATGCTGCGAGTAAATTATTAACGAAGAGCCACACCCAAAGAGATATTTTTACTACTAACCATGATGACGATACTCAAGCACTTGCGTTTAAAACGGAAAATGGTCCCTTCGACGGGCTTTCCGATGACCAAGTGAACTACCTTCGAGGTGACCGATCTAAAGAAGAAAGCAACCCAGGTGGTACCCTCAGAACCAGAGCGTCAGTGTTGGGAGATTTGATTCATTCTAACCCCGTGTATGATGAGTTTACTGATACTGTTTACGTTGGTTCCAACAGTGGCATGCTACACGGATTTAAAGGAAGTGATGGCGACGAAAGATTTGCTTACATTCCATTGGGGGCCCGAGATACATCTGGCGGGTTTACAATCGCCGATATCACAGATCCTTCCTATAGTACGAATAGTCATGGATATCTAGTAGATGGCGGAATTGTTGTATCCAATCAAGAGCAAACGCCAGGAAAAAGTATTTTAGTTGCCACTATGGGCCGTGGGGGCAGTGGATTCATCATGCTTGATGTATCTAACCCAGACAGTTTTTCAAGCACTGATCTTATTGTTGACCATACTAAAATCAGTATACCGATAGGTAAAACCTTCCATGCCCCTATTATCGCAAAACCAGAGGGTGGCTCCGAATGGAAGGTGTATATGGGCGGGGGCTATGAGGGCTCTGGTCAACCAACTATTTTAGAAGTAGACATGGACGGCACAGTGACTGCTATTGCCGCAAATGGTGGTGATTACACAGCTGCTGCTGCAGTGGATAGTGGTATTGGTTCAGTGACAGGTATTGATATTAATAATAATGGAGAAATTGACCACTTATACGCGGGAGATTTACAGGGTAATATTTGGCGGTTTGATTTCTCAGGTGGTGTAATGAGTAATTCAGGAACACCACTATTTACTGCCAGAGACGCAAATGGGGACCCTCAGCCTATTACATCCCCGATTACGGCTGTAGTTCATAATGACCCGAACGAAGTGGAAAATTATGGAAGGGTGTTTTTGTTTTTTGGAACAGGCAGCTATTACAAACGACAAGACACCGATGATAGCCAAGTTCAAACTTTATATGGAGTGGTGGATGATGGTTCACCGATTGGCGCAACTATCGCTAGGGCTGACTTAAGAGAGCGTGAGATTGAAAAACAAGAGAATCATGGCGCTGCAGGCATCGCTCGAGTTTATTCAGCAGCTCAGCCTGGAGATATGGTTGGGAAAAAAGGTTGGTTTATGGATTTAATAGCACCTGCTGGTTCGCCTGGTGAAACCGCTATTGGTGATCCAACGGAACGAATTACTACCGCACCCACATTTATGGAGTTGGCACAAAGGGCGCTTGTTGTAAGCTCTTTCTATCCATCGTCTTCAGGCACCTGTGGAGGCAGTAATGGTAGAGGATTTGTTAATGTTATTTCCCCGTTTACGGGTGGTAGAATTGCAAGTCAGGGTTTGTTGGATGTTGATGGCGATGGGGATTTCACTAATGATAAATTGTCGGGAGCTGGTGAGTTTATAGGAGGCGTCCATCAGCCAGACTATATGCCTACAGCACCTGTTCTCGTAGGAAATCAGATTGCTTACGGCGATAGTGATCCAAAAGTTAACCTCTTGAGCGTAGCATTACCTACGATTATTAAGGGTCGCTTGCAATGGCGGGAGATAAAGTAGGGAGCTCCTTGAGCACCTGAATTAGTTGAGTGGTGTGCTATTTGTTAGATAAATATGGCAAGCCCACTCGATGAATAAATACAACAATAGGTGTTAGAAAAAGCAAGGTCATTAAAAGCTTGCCAATGATACCTAAGTTGGCTGCCGCATGGATCAGTGCTGATGCTTCGAATTCAGGTGTTTCTACGATAGAAAATTGAGTTAAAGCGTGAAAACTAAAAAACAAAACCATGCCATAGACTGGCGCTAAGATTAACCAAGCAATAGATGTAAATTTAAAAAATGGTTTGTTCAATACCATATAAGCTGAAAATAGCGTTAGACAAATTGCATACAGCATATTAGAGAATAACACTGAACTAAGGGATGTCACCATATAATATCCAGCCAAGATAAATGTCGACCAAAAAACTGGCATACCAGGGTATGCTGGCTTACCTTCTTCATCGGCAGTGAAGCCGATGGTGTTAAAGTATGATAGTCGAATACAGCCGGAGGATATCATGAGCAATAAAAAACCTACGTAGATGCCTTGAAAGCCAATGGAGTAAGCAATATAAGTGGGTAAGAGTAGGTAAGAGATTAAATCCATGAATGAATCTAGGAACCTTCCAAAATCTCTTACTCTTCCAGTTTTTCTTGCGATATATCCATCTAAGGCATCAAACAGCATCGAAAAAAATAATAATGAAATTGCTAATGCGATAGATTGATGTTCTAGCGCCCAAATACAAAGACCGCTGATAGGCAATATCGATAATGTGAGTAGATCATGAGGGTATAGTCGTATTAGCAACATAGAATTTGCTCCAAAACAATATTTGGTTTTTCATGTGGAATCCAATGCCCACAATTCTCGATACACAGAAAATGAATACGCCCTAACGATTGTGTATCATTTGATTGAGGTTTGAAACACTCATGTGTGAAATATGGGTCTTCTTTACCCCAAATGCAAAGGTTGTCAGACATGATGGAGGGCATATTTTTGTACCTCTCAACCACTTGTCTCAACTGTTCACGGTCTGATTCATTCTTAGCGGGTGTTACTAAAGTGGCGCGATAATAATTTAGCATTGCTGATAAAGCACCTGGTAACTTCCAAGTATGCTTGAGTTGGTTAAATGTTGTTGTGGAGAGTGTAGAATGTCCGGATTTTGACTCAAATATTTTCTGAAAATATAAGTAATCATCTTTTTCTATAAATGGGATGGCAATCTCATCGGGTTCGGTAATGTGCTGAATATATTCGCTCGCTTTTTCTTGCTCGCTATTCTCTAACAGTTGATTAACTAACATGCAGGGGTGGGGTGCATTTAAGGTAATGAGCTTCTTAACCAGGTTAGGGG
>JAYPYM010000052.1:12582-17030 GCA_038135915.1 Gammaproteobacteria bacterium | reverse complement strand
TCCCTCCCCAATCGTGTCCCACGATAATCGCTGGCGGGCTTTTGTGTTGCTGACTGTTTTCGTTCATATACTGAATGAGATTAATGGTATCTTTCACCAGGTGGGTCATTTGGTAGTCACTTTTATATTTTGGCTTATCAGACCCATGATATCCGCGAAGATCCAATGCGATTGGGAAGAATAATTTATTGCCGCTCAACTCGCTCATAAGCGGTGCAAAAATGGCGCTACACTGTGGAAACCCATGCAAGCATACTACCAAAGTTCTGTCGCTCGTATACTTAGCAATGGGTTCAGCACTAATAAAGTGTAACTTTACGCTATTACCAAACGCATTTTCAGATGAAAAATAGTTGGATATAAATGAGTCTGGTAGCCAAAGGTGTTTATTTGAATGATTCATGTGCTTGTATCTGATCTAACATTGTGAGCAATCTAAAGGCGCTGTTATGAACGCGGGGTAAAAACTTTTGAGTTTTCAAGGTATCAATTAGGTAATAAATGGGTAGCCTGGTGACAATAAAATCATAAAGAGACAATCTAACCCCTTCAAACCAGCAATTGTGATGAATAGGGCTTTGCACCAGATTGCCGAGTGTAACCCGGTGTGTGTTGATGTAGGTGGCCAAATCATCTGTATCGGTTTGAGGTGTCAGTGTAAAAACAAGCAATTCAATGAGGTCTCTTTGTGGTAAATCGAACGCAGCCAATTCCCAGTCATATGCACATAGGCTTATTCCCTCTGTTTTTGTCAAAAACGCTAAGTTCCTTGGATTAAAATCATTGTGGATAAAACCTTTAGGCAACTTTTCTTTCTTTTCCATCCAAATAGGTGCTTCGGCTAAAAGCGATAGTGCCTTCTCGTGGTGATGTGTACAGAACCAGTCAGAATGCTCCTTTATTCCATGATTTATTAACGTACTCCATAGGGGTATGCTTTCTATACGCTCGTTGAGCCTCGGGTTGTAAAGCTGGAGGCTTGATAGATTCTCTGGGATTTCATTTTTTTTGGAGTATGCTAATGCATGAAGAGGTGAAATATCAGTTATCGCAGTTAACAAGTGCTTTCTCTTCCACAATTGTGGATGGTTTACACTGTTCATGAGCTCGATATTTTGTAAAAAAGGTTGAACCAATAGGTAGATCTGACGATTATTGTCACGCCAAATATGGTAAGTTTCAGGGGCAATGGAAGTGAGCTCTTTGGGGGCACGTGCTAATATATTTAACTCTCGCGTGTGGGCTTGATTAATAGGTAAAATTGAAGCGTGTTGAGTCAATGCATTTTGTACTGCCTCACCTGAAATTGAAGCGATACGCTTCAAAGCAAGATAAACCTCTTCAGAGGTAGGTTTTGATTTGATAAACCAAGTGTTAGGCAGCTTTCGACCCTTGGATCTATCTTCACTGTGAGCTGGTTGGTCTTCGGCCCATCTTAGTTTAACCTGGCTTAAGCCCACCCACTTATCTGAAATGACTTGCCCAGTTAATTCAGTTACGATGGACTCTGAGTCCTTTGGCATTGGCTGAATGTCAGCTTGCATTAACTTGCGTTTCTCACCCAACTGTTGTGCGATGGCCCTAAAATAATCGAGGTTCAGTTCCTCAACCTTAAGCGGAAGCATTGGTCTATTTCTACCGAGCTTATCATGCGCTTGAGCGAAGTGATCTGCTGCGATAGCAGAAAAGGTAGAGAGTTCCAGTGCCAGTGCTGTAGCTGCGATGATTTCAGCTAACGCCAAGCTGCTACTGGGGCCCTGGCAACCTAAAAGCGCTAGTATGGATTGTTGCGTTGGTAGTTGTGTTCCTCCGCCAACAGTACCAACTATTAAACATGGCAAACGCACCGATGCATGTAGCTCATTATTGGGTCTTGGAACAAGTTTAAATTCTGCAATAGAAGATTCATGGACGCTACCAATATCCTGTCCAGCAGCTGTAAATAGTGCTGCAATAACATTGGCTACGTTAACGTTGAAAGCTAGCATACCCGCGAGTTTTGCACTGACTTTTGTTGTCTCAAAAGCCGACAGAAGTTGCGATCTGCTAGACTTTAATTCTTTAGAGATCACGGCATCAGTTAGGTTGCAAGTTGCAATAACATGGGTACCACGACGAGCCGTTGAGCCGGGTGGAAAGCTATTTCGCGAGCATACTTTTTTATCGCCGGAAACACTTGATGCAACATGTACAGAGAGAATAGTGATACCATCGGATACAGCTTGGTGTTTAAGCCATTGACAGGCGTGCCAGGTGCAGACGGTTGTCATATTTTGGCCTGCAGCGTCACCTGTCTTATATCTACACTCTAAAAATACTCTCTCATCCACTAGAATCGGTTCTATACTTTCAAGTTGAGCATACCTGGAATAGGATTCAGCCTCTTGAGTAAACCCTTTGCACTTAGTTGAAAACCATTTCTTAAAGGCTACTGCTTCCTCTTTGTTATGAAATTGAAAAACTGGTACGCGATTCATAATGCGATCTATGACCTTAACATGACAACCACCGCTAAGTGTAATCGCTTTAGCACCGCGAGTAGTAGACGCGATCAGAGACCCCTCGGTTGTCGCCATTGGAACATACTGCACACGCTTTACATGATCGCCCTTAATCATTAGGGGGCCAGCTATCCCAACTGGAATCTGTACGGTCCCGATATAGTTTTCAGTGTTTTTTAACACTTGCTCTGGCTTTAAGAAGGTGTCTGTGATGAAGTTAAGGGCCTTATCAAGTGTTTCTGGCTGTAAATAGTCCAATTCTTTTCTTAGAAAGGTTAGGCGCTCTTCTTGTGCCTCCAAACTGTAGTAACCTTTCCCAGGAATGGCGCGAGCTTTAGGGTCATGCTTAGCTATTTTTATTTTATCGTCATCTATGATGCTCATGATAGGGATTTCTCTGGCGAACTGGTTGTTTCAACCTTTCCTCTAGGATGGTTGGTACTTTTCTCTTTCTGACATTCTATCCGTAGATTATTGACATTAGTTTGTTTTTTATTTTTAGTGAATGTATTCCTTATACAAAACATGAAGAAACTGGGTAAAAAGATTAAATCTACAGCCAGTGCGGTGAGCAAAATAGCAGCAGATAAACCACCAAAGATTTGCGTTGGTACGTAGTGAGAGAAGATCAAACAAGAAAAACCAAGCGAGAAAATCAATGTAGTGATAACCAGTGCTGGTCCAACCTGCTCAATGGTATGAGCCAGGCATTGAGCACTGGTGAGTTTTTTCATTGGTTGATGACTGGATTTCACAGCCGTTGAGCGCAAAGAAAAATAACGGTAAATGAGATGTACAGTGTCGTCAACAACTAGGCCTAGTGTAATAGCTCCTACAGAAGCAGCACTCAGCCCTAAGTTTCCCACCATATGTCCCCAGCTACCAAAGACGATAATAATGGGTACTAGGTTTGTTAGGACGGCAACAAGGCCTAAACGAAATGACTTGAGAGATATCATAATTAAACATGCAACAAGGAAGAGCGCCGCGAGTGTCCCTTTAACTAGTGTATCGATATTGTGTGTTACCAAGTGTGCAAATGCTAGATCTATGCCTGAAATATCCAAACGGATGGATGAATGATCCGAGAAGGTTGCTTCGATCTGGGCTCTCAAACGCGATTCTAAGTCAATCATTGTATTTGTGTCAGTTTCCCAAAGCCTGAAGCTGACTAATAGTGTTTTTTCGTCTAAGGATACTTTCGTTAGTCGATGAGTTATTGATGGAGACCCTAATTGATACAAGAGCCAGTATTGACTCAGTATGGCTGGTTCAGTTGGCAAAGGCTCACTAATAGGCTCTCCACTGATGATGTGCTTCACCTGATGTAATTCATTCGTAATGCTGTCTACGTACGCTACTTCGGATTGAGAAGTTAACCATCTCGTTAACTGGTCTACTTTATGAAGATCAGTTGGGTTAATTATCGAACCCTTGTCGTTCTGAATGCGTATTGATAATTGATGCAATCCCGTTAGGTGCTGATTTAAATAATCATTAGCCTTTCGGAATTCAAATGCTTGATCAAATGTTTGGGTAATGGACTCTTCACTGCTCAGTTTTCCTACCCCTGCTATAGCAAATATCAGTAGCAGGCTACCGACCATCAGGCTAGTAAGATTAAATAAGCGAGATTTTTTTGCGGTTATTATTCTACTAAGAGATTTCACACAGGTGTGCAAAACATCTTGTCCACTCACTCGTTGATTAGAAGTGAATATCATCAGAAGCGGGGTAACCGACAATGAAAGCAACATCGCAATCATGACACCAATGGCGACAGTGTTTCCGAAAGAAGCAACCGTAGGTGAATCGTGGATGTTAAGACATAGCATGGCTAAACTTGTGGTTAAGCTAGTAATGAGAATAGGTTTAACATTCAAGCGTAATGATGCTTGCATAGCAGATATGCGATCTAAATGGCCTAGCCTAGTGTAGGTATGGTAC
>JAYPYM010000052.1:10149-12572 GCA_038135915.1 Gammaproteobacteria bacterium | reverse complement strand
GAGCATGATAGTGGTTGGTGCGAAGGCATCGTTAGAAGAAACGTTGGGTTCAATCCAACCCTTGATTGCAAATGTTAAGATATTGGTTAAGGTGAGGGTTGAAAAAGTCACGATTAAATGAGGTATTCGACCGATGAATAACCGAGACAAGCAGAGTATGATGAGATAGCTGATGGGGAGTAGAGTTAGAAAATCTTGCTTGATCGCTTCTATATAAGCTTGGTTTGCAACCACGGTGCCAGTCAAATGAAATTCAGTGTTTGGCGGAGCCAAAGGCTTTGCTTGCTCAATAATCTGTCTGGCAGCTGTTGTTAAGTCAGCCATAATGACTTCGGCTGGTTCGGCAGAGGCTTCCGTTTCCGGCAAGTGTATCACCAAATGAATAAGCGTATGATTACCATCTTTACTAATTAAGTTGCCAACCCAATGGGGGTGAGCGCTTAGACTTGCACCTGTATGATGTAAAGTTTCTTCGGATGTTATTTGAAAATTGTTGAAAGGGGGTTCAATGATAATGGTATCATCTTTTTGCCGCCTATCTTGATATATATGGGGCGTGGTGAGTAATGAGTTAATGCGACCGGCATAAGGTAACTCACTCAGTTGTTGGTTTATGGACCCTATGAGGTTAAGGTAAGGCTTTGTAAATATTTTACCAGTGTCTTGTCCGTTATTTGCATTTTGGGCACCGATTGCGATAACAATACTATCAACTGGCTCAAAATCTTGTTGGATAGACTGCAGGGTAAGCCAATATGGATCATCGTCTGCAAAGTGTGCTCGGTAGTCTCCACTTAAACTTAGGTGTTTAAACCCAGGCAATAAACAAATGGTGACTAAAATCCAAGCCGATAAAATCCAAACACGCCATTTTATTAACGGCATCGAACTCAATGGCATGAGTTCAGCCGGCTTGTTAGGAAAGGGCGGAGTCATACCTGAAGAACCCCGGTGTGATCTAGGTTAGATGATGGTTCAGGATGTTTATCGGTATTATAAAATCCTGATAGTTTTAATGATTCTGGCCCTCGAATAGTAATTGTAGGTTGCCAAGATACGCTATTTTCTACTAAAACCAGGGGTTGAGTGGGGTGTAGGAAACGCTTAAACATTGACTCAAATATATGACGAGTTTCAAACAGACCCAAATGAGCACCGATGCAGTAGTGGTAGCCACGACCAAAAGCAAGGTGTTGCACCGAAGGCCGATTTAGATCCAGTTGATCAGGGTTTTCATTGGCAGCAGGGTCTCGATTAGCCGACGCAAGGCTTAAGAGTACGGGGTGACCTTTCTCAAATGTTCGACCTTTGAAACTAAAAGATTCAGCTACAATTCGGTGGGTCATCTGTAATGCTGTGCTGTATCGGGCCAGTTCGTTCAGCGCAGTGTTTGAAAGAAGTGGATATTTCACAAGTTGCTGCCATTGTTTTTGGTGTGCATAGAGATCAATGAGCGCGTTGCCCATGAAGGATTTAGTGACCTCCTGTCCAGCTGCAAACAAAAAGAGGCAATTATCTATGAGGTCAGTTTCGGTTAAGGGGTTTGGGTCAGGCTTCAATACTGCTTCTTTCTCAGAAGTGTCCAAATACGCAGTCATCGCTGAAATTAAGTCGTTCTCTGGGTGTTGGCGTTTGTTATTAAACAAGTGTTTGAAATAGGGTGTCAAACGGTCGACACTGGCGTTTAATTCTGCTCGAACGGATGGCGGCATTGGAGCTGGGTCTAGTGTTCTAGGTGATAAACAGGTTTTTCCTACGAAGGGTGTACGATCTGAATCTGGGATTCCGAGTATATCGCAGATAATGTGTCCAAGCACTGGCTGAGCGAGATCACTGATGAAATCAAAGCTTACCTGACTCGAATCTGATTTGGATATGAGTTTTTGAAAGGCATTATCAATGACACTATTTAACCTATCAAGTCTATTCTCTAAAGATTTTTGTGTGAAGAAGGGTGCCATTATTCTTCTTAACTGAGTATGTTTAGGTGGGTTTTGTAAGAGTATGGAATTGGCTATATACCGAATACTGCCATGCTCCATCGCTTTGGGGCCATATTTTTTTACCTGACGCCGTTGCTGGTCATGTTCAAATTTGTCATGGCTTAGCAGGGTTTTGACATCTTCGTAGGCCGTGATAAACCAGAATCCAAGTGGCGACCAATGAATCGGGTCATGTTGGCGAAGGTAAGCTAATGTTGGATAGGGGTCGGCGATAAACCCAGAGTCCGTTGGGTTAAAAAAGAAAGGCGTTTTCATGCTTAGCCTCATTTATATCTTGTAAATTATTTTGCTTTACAGTATTTATTATAACATCATTTTTTTCATTTTGCACGTGCTTATCACTAACTTCAATATCAATGTTTGTTGAATTATAATCTGAAAAATGTTCTTTTTCTTTTTGTAGTGCAACTTCTACCATTC
>JAYPYM010000052.1:0-10139 GCA_038135915.1 Gammaproteobacteria bacterium | reverse complement strand
TAGCGTCTAGATGCATGTTTGGGAAATGATTCAAAGTGTGCTCGAAGTGGGACACTAATTTTGAAACTTGATCCGTTCGGATCCAGGGGGAAACATGATAAATCGTGAATGCAGCTCTTCGATCAAAGCCGAGCATTGCGATACCAATGACTGGCGCTAATACTACGCCGTGACCGAAGTATTGATGAATTTTACAATGTTCCCAGTTACTTTTAAGTTTTTGTTGACCCATGTTAGAAATCATTGTGTTCAGATGCGCGCCACGTTTTCGTTGAGTGGCAGACAGCGCTAATACATTTGATAAAAGTCTAGGTCGATTATGAACCTTGTTATAAGTGTCTTCTAAAGCGAGCGCAAGCTTCACGATATCGTTGTCTTCTTCTAATGAGAAAAACCCATTGTAAACAGATGCCCGCAAGCTAAACAGTTGATTTTCTTGTTGAGCAATGGTGTCATCACTGATTTGTTTCGTCAGATCCGTGCATTCTGGCCCATTATCGCTAGTTTGGTAAAGTAAATGACGGATATCTATCGCGAATTTCGCGGCTAGATTCAATTTCCTTTGGTCGGTTATTTTTCTGATTGATAGTAGAAATAATGCGCTAAACAAGTGACTTACTTTAATGCCCAGTTTTAGACAGGACTGTTTAATGAGTTGGAATTTTTCTTCTCCGATGACCAAAAAATCAGTTCGTATCTCAGGTTTCGTACCTACCGGCGTATCGCAGGTTTTAGTTGTAACATAGGGTAAAATAGATTCTGGTTGAAATTTGTCAATATCCGCCTGGTCTCTTGCGGCTAGATCATTAGGGCAGGTTTGTTTCAATCTCTGATCGTAGAAAGACTCTATAGACCGAGCAACGATCGGGGGGTGAAGCCTTGGCGTATCATTGGACGATTTGCTACTTATGAGTTCATCATAGAGAGAAAAAAGACGAACGAGAAACGCATCAGCTGAATATCCATCTGAAATAGTGTGATCGATCAAAAAAAGGAATAGGAACTCGGTTGGAGCAAGTTCTGCACTCCCACCTTGGATAGGTATCAATACGCTTCGAAAGAGCTGGCTGGAGTAATCTGGGTGGGAATTCAGTTCTTTTCGATAGATTGTGTCCGCAGCAGACAAGTTCTCCACGGGTGAATAGATTTTGTTGATGGGTTCTGGTTTAGGGCCGGCATAAAAATACCATTGCTTATCCGTTTTATCCTCTTTGATATAAGTGCTCATTAAAGGCTGCTCTTCGATAATAAGCCCTATTGCATCTCTGAAGGTTTGGATATTAAGATGTGAAGAAAAGTGTACTCGCATCATGGATAGAATACGAAACTTTTTTTGCATCAGCTCAGCGGGTGTTAACGCTCTAACTTTTTGCCCTTCAGTAAATGTGCCCATTGTCGTACCCTTGTTCTTCGGTGATATTTTTTAAGATGTTTACGCAATCGATTACGGTCTATTTTACTAAAATGACGCCAGTCGACAGGTAATTGATTCAAAAACATGATGTTAATTTTTTCTAAATGAAATGCTGTTAGCTTTTCTTTGACCAATTTTATATAGTCATCATCTTTCGATACGCTTCGATCTTGTGTGAGTTCACAAAATAAACATGTATAGGTGTTTAGGTCATAAGACCTTTCATCTGATTGATTTGGTATTGATTGGATCAGCGCAGAAGCCTTTATCCACTCTAACTCATTGATCGCTATTTCAATCGGAAACGGATCAATCAGGATATCCGGAGCTGTAGGAAGGTGGATTTCATCGCCACTTCGGCCCACCAACCAAATACCACCTTCTGTATCCATACAACCTCGATCACCAGTTCGGTGCCAAGTTGTGCCCTGTAGATCTCGGTACTTACGTTGTGAATTTGTATTAACGTCTGTGTAACTGTCTAATACCTGCGGGCCTGATACCCATATTTCTCCAATGCTAGATTTCGGTAGGATTTCTAGCCGTTTTTGGTCAACCACAATCACCTCTGTTTCTTTACTGGGACGCCCGACGTAGTATCCTTTGTGCGTTGGTGGCAGCATTGCTGATCGATAAGCTTTTAGTAAATTGACACCGGTCGTAAAGGATATGGGTTCAGCTTCTGTGGCACCATAACAAATTTGTATATCAGTTAAAGGTAATTGCCGTTGTATTTTTTTCACGAGTGAAGGTGATGTGCCGGCGCTGCCAAGCACTACTAATCGAATATTGGAAGGAGAAGAGGATACTGCCTGCATGTAATCTATTTGTTTTTCTATAAAATAGGGAGCGCCTCCCAGACAGGTAACTTTGAATTGATTCACCTGCGCTAGCGTTTTCGCCGGGTCAAATAGCGAACCTTTACGTATTTCAAAATCTGGCATGACTGTGCTAACACCTAGGCAAAGTCCATGAATGGCAGCCATGTGTAAGAAAGTCAGCCCAACATCCCCTGATTCTGGTGGTGAAAGGCGATGCACGATCTTGAATTGTTTGATGAGTTTGAAATGCGGCCGGATAACCCCTTTGGGTATGCCAGTGGTTCCAGACGTATAGGTAATGATAGCTGGTGATTGAAGGTCGCAAGGTAACACTTTATAAGTATAACTACCCCTCCCTTCTAAGGAGGAGGGATATTTAGACATAGATATTAGATTTGTTTCGTCGCCGTTTAAGCTTTGAACACCCAATGAGTAACAGGGTATGCGCCAAAGAGGAAAGAAGAGCCATTTCCATTTTTTGAATAATGGATCGCATATAACTGCTGATATATGAGTTGCTTTTAACGCCTTGATAATTTGGAAATAGCCTATCCTAGGATCGATGAATACTGGGATCAGTCCACTAGCGGTCATTGCGATCACAAGTGGAAAAAAATCAGCACTGGGCATCACGATCATCAGTACCCTTTGACCAGGTCTAAGGCCTAGCTGTTGTAAACGTTTTTGGTAAAGTGTTACTTGCCTGCCAAGTTCTCTATAAGTAATGTGTTGATGTTGAACCGAGTGCTCACTGGTAGACACTTTATTTTTGTGAGATCTGAAATTGTATATAGCAATTCGGTCTGGATGTTTTAAAATTTGATCTAAGACTAGCTGTGCGAAATTATCTACTTTGGAAGCAATATTGTCATTCGAGGTCGGTCTTACGCTAGTGCCCGTTTTTTGATTGGTTTGTTGTGGTAGCGTATCAAATACTTCGTTCATATAGCCCATACCGCCGACAATTTTCTGTACCAAATGCTAACTGAGCAAGTTTCGCTGATGGGTTATTTTCATGAACCATAACGGCACCCGTTTCAGTATAATACGGAGTACCCCATTCGCTGATTAGCTGGCTCATAACAGTAAAAATATTGGTTCGTCGATACCCAGGCGAAACACCACCAGTTTTGGCCAGTATACATTTTGTTTTTAGGTGAGAATAGGCTTCGCTAAATACTGGGTACTGGCCTGATGATAAGTTGCTTAAATAGTTTGAATTAAGCTGGTTATAGTCAGGTACTGTAAAGAAAAAACCTGTTATTTCTTTAGAATCCTTTAGCGCGATAACGCTACTATATGGACATAAAGCACTAAAGTAATCTGCGCCATATATTGCATTTTTCATGTTCAGCGTCATAGGTGAATAAATGATGTTATCTTCGAAAATAGAGTGGGCAATTGCTTGAATTTGACTTAAGAAGGCTTCGAAGTTATTAGAATTTGGGCCATTGCCAAATCTTTTCCAATAGTCACCGAGTGGGATAAAAGAAATTGAATGCTGTTCTTTCAGTTCTTTGATCATTGGAGTAACCAATGGCCGAAAGGTTTCAGCCTGACGTGTTAATGAGCCTAACCAGCTCGTATAGGTTTCGCAGCAATTAAAGCCGATATTGGTGAGGAGATCTTTGTAATACCTTGGTTGACAAGGTTCTTGATAGAAAGCCGCTTTATCAAAACCACCTATTCTTAGTCGGTATCCGGCAGCCGTAGCACCATTGATAGGCCCAACCACGCGAGCCACAGAATGCTTCTTTGCCCAGTTGGAGAGTGCGTTAAAAAGGGATTGATGTTTTTCAATTTTATCCTTGCCCTCCCAGTATCCAAAGCAAACATATGGTTTGTTTTCGAATGAAAATGTCGGGTGATAATATCCCACTAACTGAGCTTCACCTTTAATTTGAAAAAGTTGTATGTCTCCACCACTTTCAATGAACTCAATGTCATTGATCAAGTGAGCTGGTGAAGGTGGCCAACAGAGTGGGGCATTGTATTCGCTTGATACACTGAAAAAATCTAATGCATGGTTCAGAGTTGCAGACTTAATGGTGAGTCTGGTTTCTTGAAGTATGTCCTGAGTCATGTTGAGCACTCTACTTTTTTCTTGCTGTTTTGTACTCGGCTTGTTTTGGTGGATGCACCTTGCGCCATCTTTTTATC
This sequence comes from Gammaproteobacteria bacterium, assembly GCA_038135915.1. Taxonomy (GTDB): domain Bacteria; phylum Pseudomonadota; class Gammaproteobacteria; order Pseudomonadales; family UBA6940; genus JAYPYM01. The sequence goes on along the minus strand of JAYPYM010000052.1, from coordinate 5,744 downwards.
ATCGTCGCTATCTTCGACTAATAGAATCCGGCCACTTTGTCCGTCTATTTCCACACAATCCCCATCTTTTAATATCTGTGTAATGTGGGGGACGTTAATGATCGTTGGAATACCGAGCTCACGAGCAATGATCGCCGAGTGTGAGAGCAGCGTGCCTTGTTCTACAATGACCGCTTTCGCACCCAAAAATAGCGGTGTCCAACCTGGATCTGTACGGCGCGCACACAGCACAGCGTCTTTAATATCTAGATTTTGATCTGCGCTTAGCAATACCTTTACTTTTCCGCGTATCATCCCTGCCTGACAACCTGTGCCCTGAAAACTTTTCTGATTAGGATTGTATGGCTTATCGATCATGTCGGATTCAAGTAAATCAGATATGCCGCCATAAGTGGTAAACTGTTGTTTTAGGGGCGGCAAGGCCTTACGTTTTAGGTATTCTATACGCCGAATGCTGACAAGTGATTTAAAATCAGTACTGATTCCTCTGCCTTCTGTATATGCGAATATTTCTTCCCATGTGATAAAAAAGATATCTCCTGGCTTTTCAATTAGGCCAGCTTGCGACCATTGTTTACCTAAGGCAAAAAATATCGCTCGGTATTGGCCGAATAATCTTGTACGCTCAAGTCTCATGGCCTCTCGTTGATCGATACCGTTACGCAACCTTTTTAGCGTAAATTTCAGAAAATGACATAGGAACTTACCCTTAATCGTGCTGGTGTACTGCTTAAGTTTTTCATCAAGTTTTTCTTGTATTTCTTGATGGCGTGTGTTTGATATGGTTCGAATATTGAGTATGCCGTTATCGTCCAAACAGTTGGCGATGAGCGGAATGAGTAGATCTGGGTTCTGAATGGGTGTTATAGTTTCTAGCTTTTGCTCACCAATAAAACGATCTCCAAATTTATTTAGATAAAGTCGGCATACAGGCTCGATCTGAGGCATGAGGGCGTATAGGGATTCCATCGAAAAAGAAATATTGGATTCTGCTGCTTGATTGTTCTTTTTTTTATATTCGCTGAAAAAATATCTAGCTTCAGCTGAATTGCTAATTAACTTTGCAATATTATTTAACGCCAGTGCAGGAGCTATGCTCGCTAACTCTTTGTCAACAGCGAGTAAGGACTCCAATTCGGCACCCTTTACTACCGCATCTTGCTCATTGTCGTTATCGGTGGTGCCTACCAGTTTATTTAAAGTTCTCCCTACTAAACCATTCATGATCATGACATAAACGTCATTATGAATTGGTATATGCCAGATCGAGAGCATGTCTTCATTCAATGCTGAAAACGAGCGGATCAGTGTGAAATCTGTCTGAGTATTTAGATTTTTAGCCTTTGATTTCTCCATCAGTCGCTCAGCTTCTTTCAAAAAGAACAGAATATTTTTTTTGAGTCGCATCATGCTGGTAACGAGTTTATATGCTGCGAGTAGGACCAATGGCAATTTTTTTAGTTTTTCTTGCCACCTAAAGTTTTCGTCTTTTAGGAAGGGGATGGGTGTAGAGACACCCATCATTTTTTCCATGTCTTCCTTCGATCGTTTAAAAGATGGTGCGTAGCTTAGACATTCGATCCAATTGTTGATGTTATAGTAAATGTGACCGTGAACATAACCGATTAAATTTCGAAACAAGGGCTTTGCACGTGTGATCAATTTCTCCGGAGCCCCCGCAATACGAGCAGTTTCTTCATATACAGTGGCATAGGCTAGACTAGCAACAGAAAAAGTGAGCGGGGTAGTGACGCCATTATAGCTCTCTTGGATATTGGAGTTGTCCCAAATCGTAGGTTCAGCCAATGGTTTCTGCAGCAGTGGTAGACGAGTAATGGGGCGAGCTTGTAGTAAATAAAGTTTATTTTTTACGAAAGCCCATTCACAATCTTGAGGCCCTTCCCGTTCGTGTGTTTTGAGCATTCTCACAGCTAAAGAATGTAACAAACCAAGCTGTTTGCTCGATAAACAAGGTATCCGTTTGAATTGTTCTCGAATCGGTTTGGATATCACTTTTCTTTTACTAGCATCGTATCGGCGGGCCGTTTCTTTTGTACCAATTTTTTGCTCAATAGGGTTGTTGTGACCGGAAGTTGCTAGATCTAACAGGTATTGGTCTATTTCTCCTTCTGGCTGAACAACGGATTCACCCAGGCCATAGTTTGCTTCTACCAAAGCGCAGTCTCTTTGTCCGCTTTGAGGGTGGGCTGTAAATAGCACACCTGATGCTTGTGGCTGGATCATTTCTTGTATAATAACAGCGCAACCAGCGTTGGAGATACTGGAGCGTGAATCAGAGTTTGCGTTGAGTTTTTCACGATAAGCTATCAATTCTGCGCTATGGTAACTGGACCAAATCTGTACAACTGCGTCAAATAGATCATCGAGGGTTTGAACACCTAGTATCGTTTTCATCAAACCGGCGTAGGCTTGTGTTTCTCCATCTTCCTCAACAGCAGAAGAACGAACAGCGATCAGCCTGCTGCCTCCGGCTTGGATCTTTTTTATAGCGATCTCTAGTGTATTCGTAATGGTTGATCGGCATTGCTGGGAAGTATGATAAAAATTAGGTTTTCGATCTCTTGTGAGTGGATTATGCTTTTCAATATCATCCAACGTATGCTGATAAGCCTTAGAAGAAAGCACTAAATAATTGGGTACCAGATATTCATATCGTCTTAATCTAGCCAGCTCAAGCGCTTTGCCCCCAACTAAGTAGCGATTAAGGCACTGAACTTGATTTGGTTCAATCAAATATGATGATAAATCTGTATGTTTATTCATAGTATCAATAATTGTTGTCGTAAAATCGCTTCGTTCTTATTTTTTTAATGATTGACTGTAGCATGGCAAACGAAACCAACCTACAGGCCGAATAGGTTATCACATTTGAGTTTAATTGTCCTTAAGTTGTCTATCAGCGACCTGTTTGGCTTTGAGTTGGTAAATAGCTTAAGCTTAAAATAATGGTAGAAAGAGTGCGCCATACACCAGTAATATGCCAAATGCCGCAATAGCTGTCACTATTTTACGAAGTTGTCTTGATGGTCTTAGTTGGTAGAGTACTGGAATTGTCCAGAACATTAGGGTCGCGCCTACAAACATTAAGAATGAGATATTTAGTAAGAGAGCTTCGTGAAATTTGACGGATGAATGGTGATCAATCAGCAAACCAGAGAATCCAGCCATCAAGGTTAAGCTTGATGCGCCTACAATCAGTAGGAAACGGTCCGAGTGAATATGATTATAGGCATCAACATAAGTACTCAGTTCCTCAGGTGACCTAAATTTTCGAAAGATTTCTCCAGCAAAGCCACCAAAAAATGTAAACCCTGAGAAATATAAAGCAGTCAAGAATAAAGAAGCCTCCTGATGAACAGGCTTTAACTCAGTAAAAGTCAGGTCTTCGGCATTAGTCGAGTGTAATAGCGTGATGAGCCAAATACTCATTAAAGGCATAATTAACATGTGAGAACTGGCGTATGTTAAGGGCCTAGCTGCTAACCATTGTTTTACAAAAAACTCTTTCGTCATCAGGATCAGCCAGGCCGAAAGCACCAGGAAGGAGGTGAGGGCAGCTGTGTTTAGATACATCTCAATATCAACATGTGCCAGCAGGATAAAAATGCTTGCAAAATAACCAACTTTTCTTAGGTGGGCCAAAGTCAAGGGTGTCTGATGTAAAACTCGTTCAGGGAAGTGAACGGCATCATGTGAAAAATCTTTGTGCTCATCGATAATTCGCATGATCAAGAACAGAACAACCAGTGCGAAAAACTTTAACCCTAATTCGAAACATAGGTTGATGGTGATTTCAAACTCATTTCCGTAGTTGCCGCTATAGTACCATACTGTAAAAAAAAGCATAAAGCACGGCAGTAAGTTGGATGGTGGAAATCGTTCCATAAACCACGCTAATAGCAATTTAGGTAATTGAGGTTCAAAAAGGTCTGGGGTTGATTTCGGTTCGTTATTATACAAAATGTTAGTATCCACTTAATTCCAATGAATGATTCTGTAAAGCCTCTTAAGCATGGCAAAGGCAGTAGACATAAACTAAGCTTTTATTGGTTCAGATACCCCGAGGATATCTTCAGGCTAAGCACCCAGGTATTAAACAAGTTTCCAATGCAATCATATGGTCAGTTTATGACTTCACAACCTGTTAGAATAATACTTTGTATCGTACTTTTAAACTCTTTAATAGGCTGTTCTAATAATGGAGATCCTATATTAGAAGGCACCTTTATCGATTCAGCGGTAGAGGGTGTTGAATACGCTACGGGCTCACTGCGCGGCCGTACAGATATAAAGGGGACATTTTTTTACCGTGAAGGGGAGACTGTTGACTTTTCAATTGGACATTTAAATTTAGGTAGCGCTGTAGGTGCGCCAATGTTATCGCCCATTGATTTAGCGGACACTTCAACCCCTACTGGCCTACATCAATTTTGGAATACACTCATTTTATTACAATCACTTGATCAGGACGCTGATCCTGAAAACGGTATTAGTATTTTGCCCGATATTTCAACTAGAATCGGCAATTATTCAATTGATCTAACACAGCCCCCAAATCAGTTTATTGCTGACCCAGAGCCCCTGAGCTTTATTCGAACAATGACATCTCAAACAGCCTTGGTGGCTCCTGAAGATGCGATAGATCATTTTAGTGCTTCATTATTTTCAAATAACATTGGTCTACCAAGCCAAACAGTCAACGTGTATGCTGACTTAAATTTAAACCAATCTGCTGAAGTGCCTTACGAGCTGGGTATTGTTATCTACACCTATGGCACTAGCATCGGCGCTGTACAGGCTGGAAATAAAAATGCCTATCCGAGTGAAACATTAGAAATAACACTGATAGATGGTACCAAACTTAAAGTCATCACAGCGGACAATGATTCAGCTGAAACCATTGCAGCCAGCTTAGATGCCTTGCCTGAAGTATCAGCGACGGCGTTAACATATGTCTTTCTAAGCGATATTCAAGACACTGGGGGTACCATTCCACTTCAAATATTTCTGAACAATCAACTCATAGCCACCTCAACTGGAGCCGACAGCATCACGCCAGAAGTCATCGCGAATAATATTAATAATTTTGAGGGGGTAGAATTAAGAAACATTGAAGCGGTTTTAAGGAACACTGCAGATAGTGTCGTTATTACTTCTACTACGGGAGAGGATCTAACGATTTCTATTAACTCAACCGGCAGTTCAGGTGATGCAGTCACTATAGTTGGCTATCCAAAGGAAGGTAGCTTAACTTTATCATCCGGCGCTGGGGTACTTGAAGCGACTGTAGGAGGTTTCATCAATATTGAGATGGAGAGTATAGGATATGAAACTAGATCAAGAATTAGTTCCAATGGCGAGTCGTTACTACTCGGAGGAACGGGTGATGCTCAGCCATTTATCGAGAACCTGTTTGTTCCACAATTAGAAGATACCTTCAATTATTCGAGTAACATTAGCATATATGACTCACTTGGAAATCAACATACCCTAGAGTTGTATTTTGTTAAGGATTATGAACCTGGTCTATGGACACTCTATTTGTTGGTGAATGGGCGTGATATCGGAGAACCGAATCCGGCGTTACCATCTCCAGATGATATTGCCCCAAATTTAGCTGCTTATCGTTTGTATTTTACTGCCGACGGTACGCTCGATGAAACTAAAAGTGACCCAGTACATATTTCTTATTGGAATCCAACCGATGAAAACGGAGAGCCAAC
>JAYPYM010000051.1:0-21366 GCA_038135915.1 Gammaproteobacteria bacterium | reverse complement strand
CAAGCACCGAATAATGTTCATATCTGCCCCATACACAAAATTCGGCTATAACTCGTACTGAACTTAATCCAGCGCCAACTGGGCCTGCTGCACTACCTGCTTCAGGTGGTACGGAACTTAATTCCATGCCGATGTCTGGGCCTGTTAGACTACTATGCCTGCTCGCCGCTACAGCATCTCTATCTGTCGAAGCTCCGTTTCCATCTGTGGTGAGATCCTCCCCTTCCATTGATTCGATGGGGATTCGGCGACCGTTTATCACTAATATGTTGTCTCCTTCGATCGAAGCAGTGGCGTTGTCGCCAAAGCCGAGATCTCGCGCAATTTGATCTGCATTTTCTGGAACCCTAGCGAGTAGATCTCGCTGTACAATTGATAGGTTATTCAATGCAGAAATTAAATCATTGTTTGGAAGCCTGAGGCTAGCGTTACCATGATTTGTCTCAGGATCAGTTAATATATCTTGACGGTCTCGTGCAGTGTTCAATAGCATATCAATTCTATCGCCGATATCGCGAAGTGTGCCTGCAGCATTCCTCAAGTTCGCACCTGGCGCGTCAAGCGGTGCTAATTGGTCCAGAATATTGATGGCTTGACTAGCATCGCCGCGAATAGCGCCATTAGTAGCAACATGTTGTGGCGATGGGGTTTGGGTTGTAAGATTTTCAAGACCCTGTAATCGTTGTCTCAAATCTTGTAATCTACGTGAGGTAGTCACTGCTGAGGTCTTTCCACCACCACATGCACCACATCTAAACATATGACTCTCCTGAAACTCGGCCTATTAAGCAAATAATTATAAAATACCACCATTATACAGATCGTTGATCGCCTTGCAATTGCAAACTGAGCTTTTGCACCCTTAATTACAAAGGTGTTTTTTCTATCAGTCAGTCAGGTAATTTTCAGTTAACTAAATTGAATAACGGCTTGGATAATTTTTGAATGTTTAGATCATTTATTCTCTTTTTATCGCCTAGCTTCAATATTTTTTACATAGTTGATGTTATCAGTAAGAACTAATAAGTTGATTAATCTAGATCGAATTTATCTTTATAAACTTCGGCAAGACTTGGGTCTTGTTCTTCTTTATATAAAATAGCATCCTCAACAACCAAAATTTCTATATCAGTTCCCATAAAGCACCTAAAGGCATCTTCTGGATTGCAAACAATCGGTTCTCCCCTAACGTTGAAGGAGGTATTCACTAGTAGCGAGCATCCTGTCAGCTTTTCAAATGCTTCAATGATGGAGTAATAGTAGGGGTTCATTTCCTTGCTAACGGTTTGTATTCTCGCTGAATAATCCACATGAGTGACTGCAGGGATAGTAGAACGTATAACGTTTAGTTTTTCTATACCAAACAATGCTTGATCAGATTTAGACATTGGTGTTTGAAGTGCTTCTTTTACTTTTGCAACCAATAGCATATACGGACTACTCTGATTCAGATCAAAGTAGTCACTGACCTTCTCAGCCAGTATGGAAGGTGCAAAAGGTCTAAAACTTTCTCGAAATTTAACTTTTAGATTAAGATTTTTTTGGGTGGAAGGTGATCTTGGGTCAGCAATGATAGAGCGTCCGCCTAGTGCCCTAGGGCCAAATTCCATTCGTCCTTGAAAAAAGCCAACTGCTTTTCCTTCACTTAGCCCCTTCGCGACAATTGAGATCAGTTCACCTCTTTCCAGTACTCTGTATTTCGCCCCTAGTTTATCAAGTGATGAATTGATCTGATCTTGGTTGAACGATGGACCTAAAAAGGCGCCTTTCATAGCATCTTTTGGCTTAATCTCTCTTGGGTGTTTAAGCTCCATGTGCCAGGCTGCCAAAGCTGCGCCTAATGCACCACCAGCATCTCCAGAAGCTGGTTGTATCCAAATGTGTTTGAATGCCTGATCTTTTAATATCTTGCCATTGGCAACACAGTTGAGTGCAACCCCTCCGGCTAAGCATAGGTTTGGTATCTTAAACTCTTTCGCTAAGCTTCGAGTTAATTTTATGATAATGTCTTCGATCACTTCTTGAATAGAAGCGGCTATATCCATATGAAACTGGGTTAACGCGTCGCTTTCTGGCTTTCGAACCGGGTGACCGAAAAGGCTTTCAAAGTGTTTATTGGTCATGGTCAAGCCGGTTGCGTAATTAAAGTATTGTTGATTTAATCTGAAAGAACCGTCTTCTTTTACGTCAATTAACTTTTCAAAGATGATGTCTTTAAATTTTGGTTGCCCGTAGGGCGCAAGCCCCATGAGTTTGTATTCTCCGCTATTTACTTTAAAGCCAGTATAATATGTAAAAGCTGAGTATAAGAGCCCAAGAGAGTGGGGGAAATGTATTTCACGTACGATCTCTAAGTTGCTGCCATTACCGACTGAAACAGTTGTTGTTGCCCACTCGCCAACCCCATCCAAGGTTAATACAACTGCTTCCTCGAATGGTGAAGGGTAGAAAGCGCTTGCTGCATGACTAAAGTGGTGCTCACCAAAAAGGAGTTTATTCTCGTAGTCGTAGGTGCTATCTAATCGTTTTAATTCCTTCCCAATCATGTCTTTCTGGAATAGTTTCTCTTTTAGCCATAAAGGTATAGCCATGCGGAATGATTTGAATCCATATGGCACACGAGAAATATAGGTTTCCACTAACCGTTCGAATTTTAAAAATGGTTTATCATAAAAGGCAACAAAGGCGACATCATTCAGATTCAAGCCTGCTTCGTCCAAGACATACTTCACGGCATTTTTCGGGTAGGCAGCGTCATGTTTTATTCGAGTAAAACGTTCTTCTTGTGCGGCAGCAATGACTTCTCCATTTTTAATTAATGCGGCTGCACTGTCATGATAATATGCGGATATACCTAAGATTGCGTCCATAGTTTAATGTTAAAATATAGTTTAAATGCTAAAAGATAGTATAAATAAAAGGTGCAACTGCAGACCCTTGAGTGAAAAATATTAGGGATCCGAGTAACGCCATAATCAACATGACTGGCATAAGCCAATATTTTTTTCGGACCCTAACAAATTTCCAGAACTCTTTTAAAAAAGACATATCGGAATCCTCTAAAACTGGTTTTTCATCGATTGCTCTTCGTTAGGCTCTCGCTTTTTCCAATAAGTTTTAGCACTTTTATCATACGAGTTTTCCTTGAAACAATTAAAGAGTAATTTCATCACAATGCCGAGAGGAACGATGATCACAAAATACATAATGGCCATGATGACTGGGGTCATGATATGGCTCAGTAAAACCCCAAACTTCATCCAAATTTTGTTGGGGAGAACCAAAGTTGAGGGATAACATAAGCCAAGGAAAAGTGTCATTGCTGACATGACCAGTAAAGTTATGCTCACGGGATTGTTATTTAATAGCGGGTAAAGCCCTATAGCCAAAAATAATATTGAAAAGACAATGCCAAAGCTTTTTTCCGAGCTGTTAGGGGCTTTCTTGAATGAGTCCATTTAGAATCAATATTTAATAGTTTCTCGATATGACGACTTATCTTGTTAATTATTAGAGAGTAGCTCTTCAACAGCAGGAAAGAAAGATTCAGCCATTTTCTTTGCCCCTTCAGCAGAAAAATGTACTCGGTCTACAAAATAGCTGTCCTGATGCCCAATCAGACTGGCATTATCTACGATTGCGCACTGATCTTGCTCAGCAATGCTAGAAATGATGTTGTTGTATTGTTTGATTCCAGAAAAAATCGTATTTAGCTTAAGCCCTGGTGTGAATTGTAATAGAAACATTAATTCCTTTCCTTTGAGCTCAGTTAGCTGGGTAATGACTTCTGTTTTGCGATAATCCAATGTAGGGTCATGTAAAGTAGCAAATGTTGACAGGATAACTTGACTCCCTTTCGAACGAGCAATTGAAACCAAGGCCTTCATGTTGTTATGAAATGTCTCCAGAGCTATATCTGGAATGGCGTCCAGCCTGTTATCATGATCAAGCGCGTCGATATTTGTTATGTTCCTATGGTTAAAACTCAACATTTCGTTTCGACGTTGTTCTTCCTCAAAAGCACGCTTTTTATTTTTTAGTCTTACGTAAAGCATGCTTTTATGTAACGCCCTAGTGATTAAGCTAGGTGGTTTATGGAAGCCGTAAGGTTTATCATGAAGATGTGTGTAGTCTGGTTGGAACGCTTTATCGTAACGAATAGCTTTAAGGTCGTTGTATGCATGATAGATGATCACTATGTCCGGTGAAAAAGCCATTACCCTTAAGGCTAAGTTTCCTATGCTTTGAGCCGAAGTAAACCCAGGTATACCAGCGTTAATAATGGTAATTTTCTTATCTGGGTGTTTCGCTTGAATGAGATTTCCTAGGTGTCCCGGCCAATTGTCTTCGTAGTTCAAGCCAATATTCGCTGTTGTGGAAGCCCCAATTGTCGCAATTCTCACTTCACCAAGTTCTTTTTTTATTTGTAATGGCTTACCGTTCGTGAGAAACCCGTGCTCATCTGTATATACTTGGGATCGCTCTTTTAAGTTAGAATGTCCACCTGTGAAACGAGTATTTTTTTCAAATGTAAACCCTGTGAATGGATGCCAACGATAGATTGAATTAATTTTTTCGTCCCATGCTTCTAGTTCTTCTAGTCCTAGAAAGAATCCTTTACCTGATAGCATGGAAATGGTGCGTGTGCTCAGCTCGATTGTTGTGACCAATACGATAAAAAGAACGATGTTATAAACTACGACTTTATTTATCTTTTCTAGTGTTGTCGCCACGCCAAAGTGATTTCCCAATTTGGTATAAAATCAATTTTTTAATATTAGTCTAAGAATGGTTAATGTCTATGGTTGGCGTTTCTAATTGGTATCATTGGTGGCAGGTGTTTCGATAGATAGACCGACGACCTGGAAATTCAGCATTAGCCTTATTGTAAAAAAAAAGTCCGACAAGGGGAGCCTGCCGGACTTGAATAGCTTTTATAGTATAGACCTTAAATCGTGACATATTTGTTACAACATAACATATTTCTTGTTATTTTTATTTTTATGATTTCAGCACTAAAAATGTGCGTAAAATGGGCGCTGAATCGACTGTGATTCATCTATTTGGAGAGTAAATTTTTTGTTTTGCACCAAGATGGACTGGAATGGATTGTCCGCTAGATACGGAGTCACTAAACCCTGAATAAACTAGCTTTACGCTTTACTTTTATTTAACTAATCTGAAAAAGTAAACTTAATTTCATAGCTTAAGGGTTTAAGATGTTAAAACGTACAAATACTTTAGTTGGAATGATAACAGCTTTTATGATCGTTATTTCACTGTTCAGTCGTATCGCCACTGCCGAAACCACCGCGCCATCAATTGACTGTAGTGACTCAGGCCCCATCCATTATTCTAAAGTATCCTTCGGTGAAAAAAGAAAATCTGAGCAAAACATGAGATCCTGCAAGCAGTATGTCGATGTTCTTACTGAAAATCTAAAACAACTTCCTGCAGATTGGGCGCATTTCAACGCGGAGATTGCGAAAGATTTTAAAGAAAACAAATGCTCTTGTAGCCAATGGTGCCAACTTGGAGCCGAGAATATGAGTCACATGATAGCACCTTTTCGTTATACACGCGGATTCAACGGAGTCAGAAAATTACATTACGATATCGTCAACGGTTTGAAAGAAGCAGGTTGGTGTAAATAATCAAGGCTTTGTCGGATTTAATCGATCCTGAAAAAGGAGACCTGGCCCCCAAAAAGATTTTTTATATTTCTTGCCTATGATCCCAACCGGCTTTTTTAGCTAACGTTAGAATCAAATTTGTTGGATGCTAATCAGCGCTACTGGGTTGCTAAAGCGGTGTGTTGCATTCAGTGCAGAACTTGTTAATCCATCTGTGGCAGATACCACGCCTTGATGCCGGGTCACTTGGTTTTGTAAATCATCTCGCACCATGTTGTAACCTTCACCACCACCTGCTGGCCCTGGTATCGTTGCTAACGTTTCTGTATTTAACTCTGTTCCTGAATCATAAACGGGTATTTCTATGGTTGCTGGTGTCTGAGCGAAAAGCGCTAATAGGTCGAAATGTTGATAACCAGCAAATGCATCGTTTGTGTTCGTTAGCATCGAGGCAATACTGAGAAAGTGATTTCCGCTATTCACAACGCTCACATCTAGTATTTCAGTGCTACCAGGTAGAATAATATCCGAACCGGAAAAGCCTTCTGCATTTGAAGCTGATACTGAATTCAAAAGAGGGGTATTGTTACCAGATTCCGCTAACTGCTCAATTGCATTAGTCGCTGGTTCACCAATCTCCCAAAGGGAAGCGCTGCCATCGTGGAACACTAGTGCTACAGGTGATAAAGGTTGGTTAGAAGTGAGATTTGTCACACTTATCCGGTAGTCTTTATTGGTTGAGTGATCATTGTCACAGCCATTCATCAAAAAGAAAATGAAAAAGCTGACGGATATGGTGATCTTTTGTAAAGCGCTCATACCAAACATAATCACACCCCTAGTTCACAGTGATGACGACTTTAGCAACCGGATTTAACCAGCGGTGCACGCTATTGTCTAAATCACTTGCGCCGCCTGAAGGGTTGTCATCGCCAATATTCCCAGGGTGGATATGCACATTTGTATTCGCGGAAGAGGGTGCTATTCCAGTGCCGCCAGTTCCAGATGCTGCACCTGGGTCTGTAGGAATACCTAAAACACCAGGGGCACCACTGTCTGTAACAATTCTTTCGTCGTTTGCTTCCGTTCCAGCATCATATGCATTTAAGTAGACTACATAGGACCCCGCTGTATTTGGAATTTCCCAGCTATCTAAACCAACGAACCCATCGTTTGTGGGAAGCATCATACCGACTATGGAAAGCCGGTCATAACTTTCTGTATTCATATCAGTTATTTCAGTACTTTGACCTGGTGCGAGTAAACCCGCTGCTGGGTCTTCAACTACTACAGAAATAATATTCAAGGCATTGGCAAGACCAGAAATGTCACCACCTTCAGCTAGCTGTTGTAATTGTGGTGAAGCAGGTGCACCAGGTTCGAAAATATCGCTAGCCGAACCATGGGCTGAAATGAGTAGTGGGGTGAAGTAGATGCCCTGGGTCAGGTTTGTAATCCTGATGCTGATTTCTTCAGCAATTGTAATTGATGGTAGTGAAAGTGCTGAAATCAGCGTTGCGAAAAGTGTTGATAATAGTGTTCTAAACATGCTTCAACCTGGTAGCTATTATTATAAATCCTACAATTCTAAATCAAAACCTATTCTTTTTGTGTTTCGATTTGGTTAATCAAATTGTAAGCATTTGTTAAATCTATACTAAGGCTATTAAACTGAGCGCTTTCGTCAATACAGTCAGTCTAACCACAAATTGCACCACTGATATCAGCAATACTGATATTAGCCACTGGCTTGTTATTACCAGTTCCAATGCTGATATTCACACCAGTGGTTTCAATATCTAAGGAATTATCACCTAGGTAAGTGATTCCATTTGCGATGAGTCTGAAATTACCTAAGCCGGTGAGGCCTGTTGAGGTGAATGTAAGAGTGGCAGACCCTGAAGTCAAAGTGAATATGCCGGTAGCGTTAGAGTAGGTGATTGACCCACCATCTAACAGATAATTAATTTGCTCAACTGAACTCGATCGGACATAACAGTTTTCACCAGTTCCAGACAAATCACCTTGGTAATCATAGGCTTCAACGTTTCCGTCTCCATCGATATATAAATATGCTTCATCATTTGACCTTGAAACATCATATACACCGGTAATACGTTCAAGGTTATCATCAGTTGTTTCTTCAGTATCAGTAGAGGTGGTATCTCTAACGGTATTGCCGGAAGAATCACTGGAACCTCCACAGGCAGTGATGGTTAATAGAGTTGCTAGGAAGAGTATTGTTTTTAAGTACATCTGTTTAATCATTTTTTTCGTTCCTCTACTTCATTTTTCGGTATTTGATTGATCTAAAATTATTCTCATGACTTCCGGCTAATCTGCATCAAAGTCTTTATTTATATGTATATGAAAGCCATCTTGGTAATCACTCAACGCTAATTTGGCAAAAGTTTTTGCTAATAATTTAAAGGTGCTTTTGTTACCAAAAAAAACAGGTATTCCATTCTCGATATTGACACTAAACACCTCTTCCTCATTTTCATCATAGTCAAAAGAAATTGTTGAATTATCGGATTCATCCCGGGTTCCGCTGTGCTGCACCCAGGCTACGCTTGCTTACCTTTAGTCACCCCCTTTTGCAACGTTACTTGATCAAATCTTAAACCCTTCAAACTCTGACTCTAATATTTCCTGTAGCTGATCAGGCGAGACTTTCATATTATGCACAAAATCGAACATAGGTTCTGTTAGGTAGAAAAAGTCACTTTCTTCCGTATCAAGTAAAGAGCAAAACAGTAAATTGTTTAGCATTGCTTCCCTCGTCGTACTGGTATTATTTCTAATGTTTCGATCCAATTTTTTGCGACTTGAGCCCCTTAATTCATCAAATTTCTCTTCTTTGAATTGTTCTCCGCGTAATTGTTTTTGTCGTTCCAATATGATGTCCAACTCTATCTTAGGCAATTCATTTTTAAACAAAAGGAGTAATCGAATATATACAAGAAGAAATGGTGTAATATCACCAAGTTTCCAAAACTTATCCAGGTACAAACCAAAATTTTTTTCTATAATCTCGATTTTCAATGCTGTCTTACTCCACACCTAGTGATTTCTTGACTTCACGACAGGTTGAACATGCCGGTAGTATTCTTCCGGATTCATTTAACTTAACAGGACCCATCTTGGCTCCTCTAATGTTATCACCTGCATTTAGAGCTTTGTTTATTGCGTCAATCTCACAACAATAGCCGTGAGTTCTTGATGGTTTTTGAACATCGTCCAACGCCTGTTGTGTCTGCGGGTGCATTGGTGCCCTTGCGTCACCTCCTGATGCAGATGATCCAGTGCTATTGCCGCCATACTTCTTACCACTAGCCGTCGTTAAGGTCCCACTAGCCCCTTTAGTTCCTGTTTTTCCAACATCATTAGCCCGATCAGCTGATTTAAATCCTTTGAGTAATGGAGGTAACGGAGCCAATGCTTCGCTAACAACCTGCTGAGTTGGTGAAATACCTCTATTGCCAGGAGTATCACCTGTAAATGAAATTGCAGCCCAGGCACCCAACGCAACAAGTGCCACAGGGCTTCTTCCATCCGGGTCGACATATTTGTACGGATTATTATTAGCATAAGCATATCGGTTGAAGCTCATTGGGTTGTCTTCATAGAAGCCTACAGGGTCATTACCCATGAAACGCCCAAGGACTGGGTCATAATATCTAGCACCCATGTAGTGAAGACCCAGTTCTTTGTCATAGACATGGCCAGTGTAATCAACAGGGTGTGCTTCTTTAGCTGTTTCACTGATCTGTGGTTCACCAAAGGGTGCATGCCTTTCTTTCCAAAGAACATTGCCGTCAATATCTGTGGCAGCGATTGGATTGTTGAACCCATCATTGTGATAGAAGATAAGGGTGCCTTCAGCGTACACACCGGAACCCAATAAAGCTTGAAGACAAAGGAGTAAAATAATATGTATTGTTTTAAATGCTTTCATTATTAATTCCTCCTAGTCGATCATGTAAAAAGTGATTGGAACGATGGTAACATTAAATAATGGATCGGGGTCCGTCCCATCAGGTTCACCGTCGCCGTCAGTATCAGCATTGTTGGGGTCCGTACCTTGAATATACTCATCTAGTGCTGTGAGTCCGTCGTTGTCGGTATCAGTTGCGGAGTCGTGTGTAAGTGGGTTCAAAACGGAAAGGTATTCATAACCATCCTGGATATTATCATTATCAGAATCACTATCGTTTGGTTTTGTGCCAATTTGGTATTCTTTTAGGAAGGTAAGGCCATCTTGGTCTGTGTCCGTATGGACATCAGTGTTATCCAATGGGTCATTACCATAAATGATCTCGTATCTATCTGGGACACCATCACCATCGGTATCAGCAACTAATGGATTAGTGCCGTATGTCGTTTCTTCTGAATTTGAAAGACCATCTCCATCAACGTCATAGTTTGCTGATGTTGGATTTAATCCGTGATTGATTTCAAAACTGTCAGTTAATCCATCTGCATCAGTATCTGCTTTGTTGAGATTCGTACCAGCATTGTATTCAGCTAGGTTTGTGAGGCCGTCTCCGTCAGTATCTTGTAATGCATCTGCAGCATTATGATCACTGAGCCCGTTATTGTGCTCAAAGCAACCTGGTAGCCCATCATTGTCTCTATCATTGCCCTGGCAGTTCTCATAGCGTGACACCAACTGTCTGCCGATGTAGATGTAATCTTTTGTAGAGTCACTGATTTCATCTTCCTCAAAGAGTAACTGCCCTGAACGACCATAGACAGTGATAATGTTGCCGTTACTCTTTTCTTGAAGTACACGCATGCCGTTGCCATCATAATGGATCTGCCAATTCAGACCAACAACGGATCTTAAGTGGTTCGCATCGTCGTAATCAAATTGATGAATGCCATTATTAATGACATTTCCCTGAAGGTCGTAGGTGAAGCTGTATGAAGAATTACTAACAGTGCTTAGTTTAGAACCAGAGTAACTGTAAGTCAGATCAATGCCATTCAGTTTGTTAAACTTGATATTTGATTTGCTGTCATAGGTTAAGACAGTTGCCCCGTTGACTCTCTCTAAGCGATCAACATCATCGTACCCTAAGCTGTTATAGGAAAAAGCACTGTCTAGATGATCCGTTAACTGAGTTAAGTTGCCCACTGAATCAAATGAGTAACTTGCATCATAAATTCCTTGATCAGTTAGGGCTGAATCTATTCGATAACGATTATCTTGACCGAAAGAAGAGGTCACACCATTTCTGTAGTCAATACGGTGTATCGCTCCATTGGGGAAATAATCAGCGGAGCTGACAATGGTTCCTTCAGTGTTTTGACTAATGCGTGTTACTCGGCCAAGGTCATTAACTGTGTAGGTGTATGATTTTCCGCTTGGGTAGCTGATACGTGAAACATTATCGAGGCTGTTGAGGGTATAGCCAAATTTATAGGTTCTGGCTGGTGAAACCTTGGATAGCGTTAGTGTTTCTTCTTCGAGTATATCATTGTCATTGTACTTGTAATCCCATCTAACATCGCTGCCTTTTTCCACAGATTTGATTAAGTTCGGTGCGTAGTATGTATACTCAACATTAGGCGTATCTGAAGTTCCATAATTGATCTTGGTTAAGCGTTCTAGAGAATCATAGATATAGGTAGTTGTGCTACCTGAACCTAATTTGTGAGTGACCATATTTCCATAGTGATCTCTGCCAAATCTTTCTGTCCCAAATTCAGGGTGGGAGATACTGGTCAGCTGCTTCCTGCTGTTGTAACCGTATGATCGAGTTGCACCGCCTTGGGAAACAGAGCCGATTAACCCAATATTATTTCTGTTGATGGTTGTGGTGATGCCTTCTGGCTGCGCAATTTTCGTTAATGCAGCCTGGTCTGGGTCACCAAAGGTTTGATAGGAGTAGGTTGTAGATTTGCCTCGCTCATTAGAGATCTTAACTCTGCTTGATGAGAAATAACTATAGTTAATGCTGCCGCTGCCGGGTGGGTTGATACTTTAAATCCGCCCAATTCCATCATAATCGTAAGAGGTGCCACTTGACCCCCCTATATTGCTTTCATAAGTTTTTTGTCCGAGTTTGTCGTAGGAGTAGGTGACATTCAACCCTTCAACTGCCCTAGATTTAAGTCTTCCAAGACCATCGAAGTATTTAATATCAGAAAATGAACCGCGATTGATCGTTTGTTTTCGGCCATTAGATGTCCAAGAGATACTAATGTTTGCGTCACCACTGTCCGGTGTACTGATTTGAGTGATTCTGTTTAGATTGTCCCATTGGTAGGAGGTTTTCTTACCAGCAATAGTAACAGACCCAATGGTTCCATCGTTGTTTACAGAGCGACTAATACTGTAACTGTTATTGCCTCTGGTTTCACTGCCTGGAATGCCTCTTTTGTAGCTCGAGCATGAATATACTGTTTTATGACCATTTGGATTGGTATGCGTGTTAACCTCGCCATGGCTACACCGGCTGTATTGATCGACTGCGCCATAATGATCGGCTTTGATGAGATTACCCTTCGAGTCATAATCATTATCAATATTTCCTGAAATTGAGCTGACTGACTGAGTGTTTACCAAACCCAGTCGCCATTTGTTGCTTGAGGGTGCTTTTATGTGGGTATAGGTGAGGGTATTGGTTCTAGAGTCAGACCCTGATTCACTGATGGTTTTCGGAGAACCAAAATCAAAGTTTGAATAGCTTGTGGTGAATGAGCTGCCGTCCCTCGTAATGACTTTTTGCGTTAGTAGGGGGGCATAAACATTGATGTCTTCATCACCAGTTTCACGTAAACTCTTCACATTTTGAGACGACATCGTTTCACTGGACCAGGTGTAGGTTTCTGTTTGTAGGGTGCTAACGCTGCCATTGAATAAAGTTAATGAACTGAGCGTGCCAATTTTCCAAACTGTACCGTCATCTGCTCTTCGAATACCAAAGTGTCGGTATATCTTTTTATTACCCTCAGCATCAATCACTGTTGTTTTATCGTCACTGGTACTGGACCCTGGGTCGTAACTGTAAGTCCATGTTCCTGTTGAAACTCCGCCGCCTGATTGTATTTTTTTACTGACTACTGTGGTATCAACCAAGGCGCCATTGTAAAAAGCAGTATTGTTCGCAAAATCGACGAATTTGTATTCGTAAGTATTTTTGGTGTCGCCAGGGTTTTCGACACTTTTTAATGAGTATCGTCCAGCTTCACTTGAACCAACAGATTCATAGTAGGTGAAATACCAGCTACTGCCGACTGGTGGTTCGGCGCTGGTTAAGTAATAGTAACCGACCTGCCAGGAGCTGCCATCTTTTAGCTGCTTGTGTGAGTAATCCCATTGTTGTCCATTGGCGCTGATTCTGGTCAATCGGTGATAACCATAGTTGTCTGTGTTGTAAGTGAAATTGATACCATTTGAAGCACTGCCAGAAAAGTAGGCTTTGTCTAATATGCCGTAACCAGTAGATTCATCGTACTCAACAATAATTTTATTACCGTTGATGTCTGTGATTTCAGTGACATGGTAAGCAGGGCCTGTGTTTTGGAAGTTAAAAGCTGAAGAGGTGAAGTATTCAAATTTGTACATCACACCATCTGGTGAGAAGACTTTAATGTAACTGCCTTCGCAACGCATGATCCATCGGTCTTTAGTGATGAAGGCGTAATCGGAGGTAGATGAGTTGAAGAGGACTTTTCGTGTACCATCTGAAAGCTCTAAAACCGGGTTTTGACTGGCATCACCTGGTTTTTTACAGGTTGACTGGTTTGAAGCAGACAGTTGTTGGGTCCATACACGACCAAAGTGCATATCCCAGCCCATACCAAGCGGAGAAGACCATTGTTTGTAGTCCGATCCAGGGGTCATGGTTGGTACACCTTGTAGGGATCGGTAGGTTCTTTTAGCAACAAGATCTAAACCACCATTACCTGGTATGATAATGTCATTGTAAACTAGATTTAGTCCACCAGAAAATGGGTCAATCACTTCAGTACCTTCCCCAACGATATGGGACCGAAAAGCGTTGAATCCAGGTTCTGAGTAGTAATCTGGTATCGGGTTGGCTATTGCTTGCGCAATCATGCCGAAATATACTGCAAATATTGAAGCACTTGATATTAAAACTCCTTTTAAGTGGAAATCCTCCCTACCATTAAAAATCAACGGCATCTTTATCACCTACATCTAGTTTAATACGGCTGACGAAAAGTTCTATTTGTTGCTGGGTTTATTTTCTAGCTTTCTTTTCTCACGAATCTGCTGAATCAAAGCCTTAACTTCTTCAGTAGAAGTACCTAAAGTTACACGTTCTACAGTAGCGGGCTCTGATAAAGGAGCGCAGACTTGAGATGCATGAATGGTTATTTTCTTGTTACTGAAATAAGCTTGGGTGATGAAATCCACTGGTGAGATCTCTTTGGATGTAGATTTAGTGATCGTGAACCAATTGCTCTCACATGTCTCTTCTTTATTTGCAGTCTCGAAAACAAGCGTATCGCCCTTTGCGTTAATTGAGATCTTAGTGATATGGCCTGTATACTGAGCTGCAAAGGTAAATGTTGGTAGTACTAATGCAATAAAAGCTAGAATCTTTTTCATCTCTTTCCTCAACTTCTAATAAATTTAAATCTTGGTATTGAATCAAACGATCATGAATTAATGGTCCGTCTCATCTGGTGTTGTAAGATGAACACTTTCAACATTACAGGTGCCATTCGTCAAATAGGTATTGACTGATTTTTTCCCCATCAGAGCTGTTGTTACAATGGTCAACAAAGCTTTGTTTTTATCAATGTTTGGCGAGCTGTATGTCAGCCAAGCTTTGTCAGGGCAGCCAGGTGCTGTTGCGTAGCTAGCTTTTTCCATGATGAAAAATACGGTCCCTGGCATGTAACCCGGTTCAACTAGCACCACTTTTCCGGACATTGAATCCGCTGAGTATGCATTTGATGTAATGATTAGAGATAGGACGAAAAAAGTGAGACTTAAAAGCTGAGACTTCAAAATGTACTCCTTTTGGGGTTAAAGCGATCTAAAACGAGGCTGCAGTTTAACAAAGCACCTGAATGATATCAAATTGAACCCTGCAGTCTTATGAAGCAATTAAATAAACTAATAAATTTGAAGTAGCGCCTAATGCCCTGGCTCGATGATTCATAATCACACCAAAATAGAAAACAATCTAAAATATTATCCCAGAATCAATCTATTTGCCCCACCTAGTCCATTTTAAAAATTGGGTAAATCATTAATTCCTGCTGAAGTAAATGTTAGGCTCATGGGTCCTTTCGATTCATTAAAATAAAAAATAATTTTGCGCTTTTTATTGTCTTTCAATTTTGCCGAATAAAATGTGTAACCATGCGTAACCAGTGATCGATTTGGTTTACAATGCCGCAACATTTCATTACAGAACTATCGTACTTTAAATCGAAATGCCGTCTAATCTTTATTAAGTGTAACCGTTGTAAACATCTGTATGAGGAAATGAGTTATGAAAAATTTCATGAAAAGCAAAACCCTATTAGCTGCTTTGGTGTGTGCTATGTTATTGGCTGGGTCTACTGCTTTCGCTAAACCAGCTTCGGACTATGATCGTCCTCTAGAATGTATGTGGTGTCCTTAGGCATCATAACTGCTTAACATTTTTCTCAGTTCGAGTGTTATGTAACCAGGGGGTATGACGTTTTGACAAGGTCTTTCGTCATGCCCTTGCTGGTTTCTTCTGATTTTCAGGGTTGTGTAACTTGTATAAGGTGGTGGTACTTAAACTCGAAAGACTTACTCCGTGATTACGGACTTCTCTCTATTCACCCCCATAGGAATAATAGTTGGTGGTTGAGTAATAATTTCGTTGATTGCTTTGAATTCCAACCCTTTAAGCCCAGAGTAATTTTCTAAAGTTAGCGCTTGATCTCGTCCTAAGTCATAATAATGCATGAAGTACCCAGTACCTGAGTTGACATGGTTTTTGATCAATAAACCCTTTCTTGTATTGCTCTTTGCAATGAAAGAACCAACATAGGATACAGTGTTTTTCTCAACATCAAACTTTACATTCAATTTGTTGCTGCGAGTAAAAATGCTCTCGACTTTACCACCTCTGTTATCAGATCCGCGAAAGTGAACGCTGTAAACCTCGTATTCACCAACAGGCACTTTTGCGAGAAAGACCTTTCCTTCGTAGTTATCTGTCTTGTGCATGATCTCTGACTCACCGGAACCTAGAATTTTGAGAAAGGATTTTCCAGTGGTATCTGCAGTGTAGTTGATGAAAATTTTTGTGTTGAGGGCTGTTCCGTTGCCCGGATATTTTGTAGTGCCACCAATGAAACCCATGATGTATCCGAAGTCGGAACTGGTGTTAGGCGAGATTGCTAGTTGACCAGCCGGTGTGATAACTGGTCTGGTGGTGCATGCCGTGATGAGCAATAGTGAGATTAGGAAGAGCAGTTTAGTTGTATTTTGGTGGGGAGTTTTCATAAGGTATTGTTATTTTCTACTATTTAGGTGTTCGCAATTTCATTTTTTTAAAAGTGCCTGTGCTTTATGTCTTAAACGCTGACCATATTTTTTTTTATTATTAATGATGGCGGTAAGAAAGTCAGTGTATTCATCAAAATTTTCAATGTTACTTTGTTTAAGCCAATTGATGGCACACTTAGACCAGTGCTCAGAACCATTTATGAACCCGGATTTAATTAGAATAGATTCTGGGAACGATGCTAATGCTTCGGACTTATCTATTTGTTCGTAAATTTTACACCTACCTATTTCTAAAAATGGAAGCAGTGCTAACAGTACCCTTTTATCACTCAGGGATAAGTTTAATATCTCATCGTTAATACTAAGTTTCCAACCATTTGTATCTTCAAATTGCAGAAATATGCCGTTTGAAGAAGAATTTATATTGAGCATTAAAATCCCTCTGTGTTTTTTCAGTCGAATAGTTATAAATTTCATTCAATTATCTTTAGCGCTTTTAAATCCAATTTGAAATTATCCTTTTCGTCTGATTCAAGTTGCTCAAGAAGATTTTCAAGGGGGTACTTGCTTAAGATACGGTCAATATGCTCGCGGCAGTTTTTCTGCCATGAGTCTGGGCAGTCTTCACCTAATATAGCAAGAATAACGTTTAGCATTAACTCTTCTACAGGGTGTTCAAAGGTATCATCATAATTAGTTGCTATATGATTGAGAGATGATAATTTACTGTAATGATGTTCCTTAAGATCAAATAGATTTGCTCTACAGTGATCATAATGTAGATCTAGGACCCAAAATCTAAGCTCATCGTATTTTACTCTATCACTCATAATCTATCACTGGCTCTTAGGAGGGAACAATCGATCCCTGTTATTATGTTGAGCATAAACATCTAAAAGGTGGTTTTTTCGGAGACAAGATCTTACTAACAAACACTTAGGTGTTCAAATGATATTATTATTTAATAAAGCCATTATTGTTGTTTTAGTATTTTAGATTAGTAGTGTCGCTCTTTTAACTATTTTCGATACGTACGACACCGTTACCGATAGCGGTACGAGTTCCGGTACGAGGTCTATCTCAAAGCAAGAGGTCTTTTTTCGAATAGCTTTTTTGGTAGGATAAACCTGGTGGAGCTAAGGAATTCAGAACGTTCCGAGGAGTTGCTGCGGCGCTACAGCCAGTTAGGTTGAAAGTTAAATCAGCAGATGTTTTTGAAGATGGTGGGCCCACCAGGACTCGAACCTGGGACCTGCCGATTATGAGATCTCTGCTCTAAGATGATAACCTGTTGAGGAACGTGTGATTTTACCGTGTTGTGATAGCGCCCGGTACGAATTCCGGTACGAGGCGGCGTCAATTTACGTGATTGGTACCAGGGTACTGTTTTTTAAACACCAGTCTGAAAAAGCGGTTCTGAAATTGCTATTTTTTATCGCGATTGAGATTGCTATTATAATGCTCTACTGAAGATCATAGCGTAGGCAATTCATCGTCGACCTACACCAGTCTTTCGAAAAGTGGTGTAGGAATTTACTGGTGGTTGCCGTTAATAATATGGTGTACCCGTGATGATAAATTCCTGCATAAATCACGTGGTTAGATGAACCACCATCACCAACTCAAAGCATCACACGCTAAAATCATTTTAGCTCTAGGAACAAAGCATTAGTCCAGTTGTCGTTGTCTTCTCACAAATAATCATGTAGCGATAACATCATTTTCAGCGCGTTGACTTTTGCATTTTTATCCTGGGGAGCTGAACTTCACCAGTCCATAAAAATGTCCCTATATTTCTCAGTGAAAGACAACAGCTCTGTATTCCATTGTGGTTCGAGTTCTAGTGTTGTCTTTAACGCAAAAAGTATGTAGCTCAAATATCATGCATTCCACCATCCGTTGACTTCAAACTAAAAATGATGGGGGCTTGATATTCCGTGTTCAAAAATTGTTCCCATATCTCACATCAAAAGACAACAGCCCCATGACCAAAGAGGTCAGCACATTGTTAAAGATCTGGTGTTAAAAGGTGTTATTGAAATCATCATCAGTGATCACATTGTCGTTAATCTCACGGATCAATGAATAGCTGTCGTCGCTGTATTCATAAACAACACGCTGCATGAGATCTGGCACCTTATTTTTGATTTCCAATTTTAGCAGAATTTCATGATGACCAGTGGCTTCATTGTACTGTTGTGATACTTTCCTGATTTTACGCTTTTGACTGCCTTTAAAACCAAGACAGAGAGCGATGAGTTTTGATGCTTTATCCCAAGCTTTCTGTGATGTGATTTCCATGGTGATCTCCTTCATTCCTATCTGAATATTTATCGGATTTGAGCTGTTGTCCTTCTTCCGAAATAGGGTGATAGTTTCCTTAAGTTAGTTAATTGGGGTCACGTTTATGTGTACATTGACGGAAGATGAAATGAACACAATCACTGAGGCAATCATCGAAGAATGTGGCACTGATTTGGAAGAAGAGATACTGCTCGAAGCAATAGGTATTATCCTCGAAAGCGTATCAGGATTGGAATGTCTGGCAATCGAGCATATTGAAAGATTAATCATTGACACAAAAGGTAGATATTATGCTGCAGTAAGAGAAATCAAAAATTCCCGTAAAACCAATCAACCCTCAAAAAGTCAGAGAGTCTATCGACACAGGTAGGAATATCTGTAATCAACCGAATTCCACCAAAATGGCAGCTGCGATGAAGATGTTTGAGATGATCCGTGATGAGAGTCGTGAAGTTGTTGTCAAAGCATTTATTGATGGTGCTGGTCTCACTGAGAAAGGTGCCATGACATATTATTACAACTGCCGTCGAAAACATCAGTCTTCATGAGGTGGAGTAGATGGACTGAATTTGTGAAAGCTTTGGTTTTTGGGTTTTCTGCTGAGATGGAGCAGATGGACTAAATGGACCGGATTCATCAGATTTAGTTTTTTGATTTGGTGGATTTTAACTGTATGGTGGAGGACGTGGAGCGGTTTTTGAAAACTTTGTAAGAATCACCGCCATCTACTCCCTGTCTGGTATAGGGGTAAGTTTAAGTGCGAATCTGCTTGCCCCCCATCAAAATTCCAATAAGAGCTCTTTCTGAGAATATGCTTGATACTGTATATAATTGCAGTATAATTGGGTCCCTCATCACAAGGAAGGGTTTTAATGAGCAACAATTTTCCTCAAGCACACGACAAATATTTCAAGCATGCATTGTCTAATCCAGAAGTTGCAAAGGAATTCTTAACAGCTTTTCTCCCAAAGCATATGCTTGAGAAAATAGATTTGTCCAAGCTTGAGTGTCAACCTGGAACCTACATTGATCCTGATTTAGTGGATCGATATTCAGACGTGGTTTTCTCAGTTGGTTTCAATCAAGAACACACAGCCTACCTCTATGTGTTGATCGAACATCAATCCACAGCAGATCCAGATATTGTTTTTCGAACGCTAGGTTACAGCATGCGGTTTATGCTAGATCACGCTAAAAAAACAGGGATCAATAAGTTCCCTGTGTTATTCCCCTTTGTGTATTATCACGGTAAAGATACGCCTTATCCCTATTCACTCAACTGGGAAGAAGCATTTGAATCGGGTTTTGATTCGCTCACCCGTACCCTCACAAACCCACTGCATCTCATTGACCTCAACCAGATATCTGAACAATCCTTAAGGTCATATCAGTGGCTTTATGGTGTTGCGGTCACCATGAAGTATATTCGTGACCCCAATCTTGCGAGTTGGTTAACGCAAGGTCTAGAGCAAATGAGTAGTTTACCGACAGACTCGACTGTAATAGACTTGATATTATCAACCATATATTATGTGATAAATCGAAGTGACAGCATTGATATGGATCAGATTAAAGAAGAGATCCTTCCCCATTTACCGAAACCTGCACAGGAGGGTGTCATGACATTGGCGGAACGCTTGAGAATTGAGGGTCGAGAAGAAGGAAGAGAAGAAGGTTGTGAAGAAACCCTTGTAAAGATTGCTACGTTAAAGTTTGGTGGTTTAACCATAGATATTGAGAACCAGATAAGACAAGCGTCAAAAGATGAGCTCGATCAACTTACAGTTAATCTGCTATCAGCAAAGAATGCAGAAGACTGGCTTTCCAGTCTGAAACATGTGTAGCCAAATTCAAGAAGAGGGTTGTTCAGGGTGATCACCTGGTTTCACTTGGCTGCACATAGGTTATGTTCTGTCATCAGTCTGCTGATAAGGATCAACCTGCTAGCCCAATACAAGAAAATAAATTCTAAAATAGTTTCTCAAAATCGGTCCACTCACTCCACCAGCTCCACTTAAATCACTAAAAACTCATACAACTAAGTTTCATGAATCTGGTCCATTTAGTCCATCTCAGTATCAAACCAGTCACCATCATTGAGCTAATTTAACCGGTGATCCCCACGCATCATCGCTAGGAAAGTAGAGGAATCGGTTCAATGTGGTACCGAATAAAAGTGAGGGTAAGCAGTATGAGCATCTTTAAGCGAAACGGGAAGGGGAATGATTATATCCAATTCAATTACCGGGGAAAAACCTACATCAAGTCATCAAAAACCACCAACAGCAAAAGACAATGGATTCATGGTTAAAGATTTAGAACTTCCAAAGCTTAAGGTCGATAACAAAAGGTTGAGATTTTTGTTGTGGAGACCAAAAGTTAAAAATGAATCGATAATCTATATGAAATCTCTCGTTAAAAATGTATTACAGCGCCGTTACGAAGGAAGATCTAGCGATTATGTTTTTACGAACGAGAAAGGTGATGGTCCTAGAAATCATGCAACGACTGCAATCAAAAAATCACTGAAGCGTGCTCGGGATATTATGGAAGGTTTGGTTAATAGGACATAGTTGTCGTGTTTTTGAGGTTCGAATTTCGCCAGGGTTTAGTTCTGGTGGTTGAAAAAATGCGTGGTTCAAAATTCAACAAATTTATGGTACTTTGTCTCGACAAAGTTCGTGATGGGGGTGGTGCATAAAACTGAAAGACTCACTCCTTGGTTACTGACTTCTCTCTGTTAATCACCATAGGGATAATGGTTGGTGTTTGAATAATAATTTCATTGATTGCTTTGAATTCTGACCCTTTGAGTTCAGGGTGCTTTTCTAAAGCAAGCGCTTCATCTCGTTCTAAGTCATAAGAATGCATGAAGTACCCAGTACCTGAGTTGACATGGCTTTTGATCAATAAACCCTTTCTTGTATTGCTCTTTGCAATGAAAGAACCAACATA
>JAYPYM010000050.1:18427-21937 GCA_038135915.1 Gammaproteobacteria bacterium | reverse complement strand
ATCACATTCAATACGAATTGCCCTTGATCCACCTGCTCAATATCAATTAAGGCAGGCTGCTGATTGATTTGTTTTTTCAAGTTAAGGTAATGAGCTGCAAGTAAGCGCTGAATTTCAAGGCCTATTTGCTTGGCCTTAATACTCAAAAAACGGTTGTGCGGTTGATAGAATATTGAATTAAATAGAACCCTTAATCCAGATGCCCACCAGTTATAGCTATGATAGGCTGAAACTCCCTGACCCTTATCTTTACCTATCTCTAAACCAAGTACTTGGTCAAGTAATATATAGACTGCCAAGCGAACGCCAACAACATCTACCAGATCAAAGCGCCCCTTACCTAAACTAAATGCAGAAAAATACTGAGTTAAATACCGTTCACAATACATCGGCACTAAAGTATCAGCTTGACGTAAAAATGGGGTAAACAGCTGCTTCAGTACTTCATGAGAAGCACTTGCTTCTGCGCTTTCATCTAGGCCGAGCACGAACTCTCCAACAATATTCTTCATCGGATTCAGATAAACAGATTGAACCGATGCTTTTGAACTATCCATTAGCTTTCTACTAACATCATAACTATTCACCATGACGGACTGACCACATCTGATCACTGGGAAATAGCGTGCAACAAGACGCCAAATAGGAATCTGCCAATCAACCCTCGAAACTGCACTCATCACTTTTTTTTCTAAGTAGGTTGTATGCCAAGCGTTCATATGAAAGTCGAGGTCTTTCAATACGAAACCATAATCCTTAGCCCTTGCGCTAGCCCATTGAGTTAACAACCCAAGCTCAGTTGAAAGATTCGAATGGTCTAACAACTTCAAAAAATCAGAAAACACAATCATTTCCAGCTCTAGCATGGAAAACGGCTTTGACTCAAGTGCGTCTTTACAGTGCTCAGATAGCTTGGCGAGCTCCAAAAATTTTCTAACACAAGCATCAATTTTTCTACCTAGACCTTCTGACTTTAACCACCTAGCAGAGCAGGCTCTACGGAGAAGCTGCCTAGAAATATCTGCAATAATCTTTTCGTAATCCAATGCTGACCTAGCAGGAAAACGCCAGTACTGCGTGAGATCTATCGATTCAGTACAAACAAAATGCCTAGATACATCCATCATAAGCTGGTGTAGCTCTTGTCTAAAAACACCTTCCTGAGGAGGCTCTGGATGCTCAGACATAAAACTACACGCTTTGCCAGTTAACAAACGAAGCGCTTGAACATAATCCAACTCTTGGCCACACCAATACAACCTCGGCATAGGCCAGGGTTTACCGACTAACGTCACCTCTTTAAAATAGTGATAAGTATGCAAAGGCCGCCAAATAACTGGCGTTCCTAAAGCGCCAAGCATACTAGATAATACCCGAGCAAATGGGCAACAAGGCAGAGATTTGAGTGTTGGACTTAACACAGATTCCAAACTGTCTTTTTGGCGTAAGCTCGCTGAGCTGCTTGGATCAAACTTTATTCGCTTCTTTGATTGCATAGCGAATCACCTCTCAAACGATAATATGCCATTTACCATGAGCATGCATGCGATCAATGTACGGTATTTGGCCGTAAAACAAACTCCAAGCCATCTTTCGTTAACGCATAGTCCATGTAGCTACGAATCACCTCAGCATTGTCCATCGTCATCACATCGGCCAATAATTGCTGGGCTCGCTTCAAACTAATTCTTCGCAATGCCCATTTAACTCGGAGCAAATTGCTTGCGCTCATACTTAGAGAATAATATCCCATACCTATCAATAATATTGAAAGCGGAGGCTCCCCAGCCATTTCTCCACAAATACTAATGGGTGTTTCCCATTGTTTTGCACGGTAGGCTGCATCTTTTAAAGCGATGAGCAAAGATGGGTGATAAGAATGACAAAGCTCTGAAACTCTGGGGTTATTGCGATCAGCTGCTAGAAGGTACTGAGTCAAGTCATTACTACCTACAGACAAGAAATCAACCCGTTGCGCGAATTCACCTATTTGATAAATGGCTGCAGGCACCTCTATCATAACGCCCACTTTTGGCATCTTGATATTGTACCCTTCTTCTAGCACTTCGAGATAGGCACGATGAACAAGATGCATTGCCTCCTCCGATTCAAAAACATTCGACACCATAGGAAACATAATTCGAAGATTATTGAGGCCTTCACTGGCTTTTAACATAGCACGGCACTGAACCATAAAGATTTCAGGATGATCAAGTGTTACCCTTATCCCCCTCCAACCTAAGAAAGGGTTATCTTCTTTAATGGGAAAATAAGGCAAAGATTTATCTCCACCAACATCCAAAGTCCTCATGGTAACAGGCGCAGGCGCGAAAGCCTCAAGCTGCTGCCTGTAAATCTGGACCTGTTCATCTTCGCTAGGGAATCGATCACGCGTCATAAATGGTATTTCAGTGCGATATAGCCCTACGCCTTTTGCCCCGCGCTGAAGAGAAAGGGTAACATCCGTCATAAGGCCTGTGTTTACCAATAATTCTATCGGCTGGTTATCAGTCGTTTGAGCAGCTACAGCCTTTTCGCTTTCTAGCCCTTTGGTGACAAGGCGTTCTTCTTGTAAAATATTTTCATAGTGACGACACAACTCCTCCGAAGGGTTGGAAATGACTTCACCACGGTACCCATCTAGTATCACTTTCCGGTGATCAAACTGAGCATATGGAAGATTCATGATACTGACCACTGCAGGCACGCCTAATGCCCTAGCAACAATTGCCATATGTGAATTACTCGTACCCTTAACAGAGATGACACCCACAACTTTATCCGCTGGAAAATCCAACAATATAGAAGCCGTCACCTCTTCCCCAATAAGAATAATAGGCTCTTTAATTTGCTGCACTTCATTATATGTCGCCTGAAGCTTAGCAAGAATCCTAACGCCAAGGTCTTTAATGTCTAAGGCTCGCTCTCTGAGATAAGCATCTTCCATAAACTCAAAAGCCTGCAAATGCCCTTCAATTACTTGCCTTAAAGCACCCTGCGCCCACTGCCCTTGATCAATTTTCTCTTCGATTTCACTGACTAAAGCATCCTGATCTAACATATGCGCATAAACATCAAAGAGCGCTCTTTCTTTCGGCCCTAATTTCTGCTCTACTTTGCGCGCAATATCGTTTAACTCACTACGTACTTCAGACACAGCTTCTCGAAGCTTTAGCTTTTCGCTCATGGTATCTTCTATGAGCTTACTGGGTACCGCTGATAAGTCTGTTAGGGGATAATGTATATAGGCAACGCCTATTGCAATGCCAGGAGAGCCAAAAGTGCCAGAAAACCTACCCACATGCCGATCTACACTACTCAGGTTCATCCCCTGAATAGCACCTGTCACCTCAGCTACTGCAATAACACCCGCCAATTGAGCCGACATGGTGATTAAAAAAGCTTCTTCGCTTTGGTCAAACTTCGTATTTTCTGAACGTTGGACAACAAGCACGCCCAAAGTCTTTCGCTGATGAATAATAGGAACGCCTAAAAAAGAATCAAACTGTT
>JAYPYM010000050.1:16238-18417 GCA_038135915.1 Gammaproteobacteria bacterium | reverse complement strand
TTCAGCGATATAGTGATACTTTGGATGCTTACTAGCATTATCTAAGTTAATCGGTTCTTCTCGAAGACCAACTTGCCCAACCAAACCTTCTGCATAACCAAGGCTAACCCGCCCAACGGAAGACTGGTTCAAACCTACCGTGGCCATCAGTAGATATCGGTTCTGAGAATAATCCAACAAATAAACAGAAGCCACTTGCGCTGAGACAGCCTCTTGAACTCGACAAACCAGCACATTAAGGGCTGAGTCTAAGTCAGGCCTTGAGTTAACCTCCTGTACAATGCGTCGCAGCGTCTCAAGCATCTACCACTTCCAATTTAGTGATCACAAATATACCCTTTTAATTTTACAGGAAATCAAAACCTTAATGCCGATAAAAATCTATGGACGACAGGCCAAAATTAAATCGCTATTTAACTAAAATTCGAGTAAACGAATGGCGAAAACTCAAACAAAACACTTCTATAAACCGGCCGTTTAAAACTCACGACTTGCGAAATAGGGTACCAATAACTCACCCAAGCCCAACGTTCAAACTCCGGTTCATCCATTCGCGCAAGGTCTATTTTATCATCAACACCCACCGCCTTTAACAAAAACCATTTTTGTTTCTGACCAACACAATAGGGCTTATTCGGCTGACGACGATATTTTTCCGGCAAATCATATTTTATCCAGTCCGAAGTACAGCCGATGATTTCAACATCTTTTAAATCAAGCCCTACTTCCTCTCTTAACTCTCTAGCTAACGCCTGCTCGGGATTCTCCTGTGCTTGGACACCCCCCTGAGGAAACTGCCAAGCATCCATCTGAGCTCTTTTCGCCCAAAATATTTCTGATGATTGATTAACCAACACCATCCCAACGTTACAACGATACCCTTCGGCATCTATGATAGAGCTCGTTTCCAACTGATTAGCAGACACACTGCCTTGATCTGAGCCATCCGGTATAGTGGCACTCATGCTTCATTTAACCTTTAAGTAATTTAAACTGTTAAGGTGCGACCACATAGAACCTTCCGAGTCTAGGGAATAATTCTAAGAAACACAAGGCGCACCAAATTAACACGTCCCTTTAAGCAAAACTACCTCGAACTAGCGTCACGCCGGCGCTAGCTAGCCCAGAAATAATTTTTGGCTTTCGGATCGTCATAGCAAGGCCAGATAGCTTAAACTCACTCAACAACTCATCTGCGAGCATTCCACCCATCGTTTCCAACAGATTAAATCTTCTTGTGGCCACCCACCCCTGTACAAAAGATACTATTTCAGCATAATCCAATGTATCATTCAGATCATCAGAATAGCAGGCCAATGAAGAGCTAAAAGGTATCTTAATATCCAACACCAACGGCTGCTGAATCACTTTCTCATGCGCAAGCACACCAATATTCGCCTCCACGGCCAACCCTTCTAAGAAAACATAATCCATTCCAATACCTCTTATTTTAATGTTGATCAACAGTCAATTCGCCAAGATCAAAACGCCTTATTTGCACGCCTAAAATACATATCAATTCTAATTGCAATTCGTTATAATGCGGATCCAAGGTAGTCATTTTAAGCACTACTTATTGCTTCCCATCGAGCGTACCTCAACCAATATACAGATACCTATAAATACTGAGACATTGCATTGAACGCAACTAAACGATTAGAAATTTTTCAAACATTCCAGCAGCTCAACCCAAAACCAACTACTGAGCTAAATTATAAGTCTACGTTTGAATTACTAATTGCAGTCATATTGTCAGCACAATCAACAGACGTCAGCGTAAACAAAGCTACCGGGCCCTTATTTTCGGTTGCAAATACGCCTGAAGCAATAAAAACTCTTGGCCTGAGCAAGCTTAAAACATACATACAACGAATCGGTCTGTTTAACTCGAAAGCAACCAATATTATAAATACCTGCACCAAGTTAATAGAAGAACACAACTCTAAAGTACCCAGCACTAGGCCGGCATTAGAGTCTCTTCCTGGGGTCGGCAGAAAAACTGCGAATGTAATTCTTAACACTGCTTTTGGCCAACCAGTGATCGCTGTCGATACTCACATATTTCGAGTGAGCAACCGAACAGGTATTGCGCCTGGGAAAAATGTAGTTGAAGTCGAAAAAAAATTAATGAAGCATGTGCCCAAAGATTTTTTACTGGACGCCCACCATTGGCTGATTC
>JAYPYM010000050.1:14255-16228 GCA_038135915.1 Gammaproteobacteria bacterium | reverse complement strand
ATTCTACATGGCCGCTATATATGCACCGCCAGAAACCCAAAATGCACAAGCTGCCCAATCGCCGGCTTATGCGATTTTAAACAAAAAGCGAAGAAGCACAGTGAATCTGTATCATAAACTAAATCTACCCGCTTCCTGGTTTCGTCTAGCGCTTGCAGCGTCAATAATAGCTATTAGCATACTGGCGTTCGCCCCCTTATCCGGCAATATCAATATAGGCGGCTCAGATAAAATCAACCATTTCATCGCCTTTTTTGTTTTATCTGGGCTTTTGGACGGGTCCTGGCAAAAAACAAGCTTTGATAGCTCAAAAACGCTCTGCGTAATGCTTTACGCGCTTTTTATAGAAATTGTTCAATCACAGTTACCCTATAGGGATTTTTCCTGGTTGGATGTAATTGCCGATGCGATAGGGGTACTCGCTTACCTAATTTGCTTAAAGGCTTGTGAAAAAATATTAAAGATATGACAGAAATAGCACTGAGCAAAGACAAAGCTTTATCCTTTGCAAAAAGCATCATTCATTGGCAAAAGCTTTATGGAAGGCACAACCTTCCCTGGCAAGTAAACCCAACACCATACAGAATATGGGTTTCTGAAATCATGCTACAACAAACCCAAGCGACTACTGTCATCCCATACTTTGAACGATTTATGGACTCATTCCCCAATCTAAAGGCACTTGCATCTGCACCAATTGACTCAGTCCTTCATCACTGGAGCGGTCTAGGATACTATGCACGTGCTCGCAACCTGCACAAAACTGCCCAAGTATTGATTAAAGAGCATCAAGGCAAGTTTCCAGCAACACCGGATGAGTTGGTACAGCTAGCAGGTATTGGGCAATCTACAGCAGGCGCTATCTGCTCTTTCTCTCTCAACACGAGAGGCGTCATCTTAGACGGTAATGTAAAACGAGTCCTATGCCGGTTTTTCGGGATCTCCGGTTGGCCTGGAGCCAGCGAACAGCGCAAACTACTCTGGACAGTTTCAGATCAACTGACACCACAAAAGTCACACGCTTCTTACAATCAAGGCATGATGGACCTAGGTGCTAGCTGCTGTACTAGAACTAAGCCTGATTGCGTGAAGTGCCCACTGCTGGATGAATGTTATGCTTTCAATAATAAGAAAGTAAAGCAACTACCGACACCAAAGCCAAAATTATCCAGACCTGTTAAAGAAAAGCTATTTCTAGTACTCACGAAAAAGCCCAATCAAGTACTGCTCCTTAAACGTCCGCCTACTGGGCTATGGGGAGGATTATGGTCATTCCCGGAGTTTGATTGCATTGAAGACTTACATGCATTTTGCAAAAACCATGTATTAACACCTGGAAAAAAAGGCACCTTCGGAAAATCACTATTACATCAATTTACGCATTACACCTTAAGCGCTAGACCCTATTATATCAATGGGGACTACCGACTAACTTCTAGTACAGACTCCGACTCTCAAGTTTTGTGGTATGATTCAACAACGCCTCAGAAAGTTGGTATCAGCACACTTGTAATGAAGCTGCTAATCCATTCAACAACAGATAAAAAGGCCCGAAACAATGAGCAGGCAGATATACTGCAAAAAATTTAAGGCAGAACTGGAAGGACTGGACAACCCACCTTTTCCCGGGCCAGCAGGTATGGAAATATATAACAATGTCTCAAAAAAAGCATGGAAAGAGTGGCTGGCACATCAAACACGCATCATCAACGAAAAGCAGCTCGAGCTATTTGACCCCAAAACGCAATCATATTTAAACCAGGAACGCGAGAAATTCTTTAATAATCAAGCATTTGCTAGAGCTGAAGGCTTCACACCACCAATAGAAGACAAAGGCGCTTGACATTAGCCTAATCGGAGGGTTTAATAGCCCATCTTTTTTTGCTACATCGGCCAGATAGCTCAGTTGGTAGAGCAGAGGACTGAAAATCCTCGTGTCGGCAGTTCGATTCTGCCTCTGGCCACCACTTATC